>NZ_JAAHHX010000011.1:0-216764 GCF_010672065.1 Moorena sp. SIO4A1
ATACCAAGTTATTGCTGGGATTAAATCAGCTCATTAGGGAAATTAATCAATGTCAAACCTTTTTGTATTCTGGATAATATGGCTTATTTGTTACTCATTGATTCCGGAGAGTGACAGAAGAGGGATAGATTAATGATTGGTAATCAGGGTAAACGGATCTAAATTAGATTAGATTGAAAAATTGTATATTTTTTTTCTGTTGGAATGGATGTAATGGTATTTTTAAATTAAAGTAAAGTAATGAAGCGATGTCGCCCTATCAATACTGCTCTAATAAACTATTTTTTGATTAGAGAAATTTCTGTAGGAATTGTGATAATTTTTGTTCCCTGTTCCGATGATCCGCTGTTCCCTGCTCCCTGTTATCTTTCCTCTAGTTGCAAGGGCAAAGCATCGGGTCTATGATCTAATAAAATCAAAAGAAATCATGGTCGCCCAAATGCTTTGCCCCTCAATCATTAATAAGGTTTTTTAGCGGTTTTTAGCCTAATGAGCTACACAGAATTTTTTCCCTGTTCCCTAAAACCAGGAAATCTGTACCTCACAAAACTTAAAAACGCTATACTACCCTTATGAACTCAATCCCATCCAATCGGTGTGGAAGAACTCACCCCTGGGTTTATCCAGGCGCTCGTAGGTATGAGCACCAAAGTAGTCGCGCTGTGCTTGGGTCAGGTTTTGGGGTAAGCGATCGCGTCGGTAACTGTCGAAATAATCTAGGGATGCACTAAAAGCAGGGACTGGAATCCCTAATTTGTTTGATACCGCTAGCACTTCTCGCCAACCATCCTGACGATCCAAAATTGTTTGCTTAAATTCAGGAGCTAACAACAGATTGGGGAGTTGGGGATTTTGGTTGAAGGCATTCTTAATCTTATCCAAGAAGCCAGCTCGAATGATACAACCTCCTTTCCAAATCCGGGCAACTTCACTCAAGTTCAGATTATAGTTAAACTCTTCCGATGCCCGACTCAAGAGTGCCATGCCCTGAGCATAGGAACACATCTTAGAGCAATAGAGAGCATCGCGGACTTTGGTAATAAATGCTTTGACATCGCCATCATACTTGCCCACAGGACCAGTGATTTCCTTAGCTGCTGCTACCCGCTGATCCTTAAAAGAGGAAATGACACGAGCATTGACTGCAGCGTAGATGGTAGGAATTGACACCCCTAGTTCTAGGGAACTAACTACAGTCCACCGTCCAGTGCCCTTTTGTCCAGCAGCATCAAGAATCATCTCCACTAACGGTCCATTCGTTTCTGGATCAATGTATTTGAAGATATCCGCTGTAATTTCAATCAAAAAGGAATTTAGCTCATCAGTGGTGTTCCATTCAGCAAATACCTCATGTAGCTGCTTGTGATCTAATCCCAAAGCATTTTTCAGTACATCGTAGGCTTCAGCAATTAGTTGCATGTCGCCATACTCAATGCCATTGTGTGCCATCTTAACGTAGTGACCAGCACCACCCGGACCAATGTAGGTCACACAGGGACCATCATCAACCTGAGCCGCAATTTTGGTCAAAATTGGTTCTAAATCCTGGTATGCCGATGAAGTACCACCAGGCATTAAACTCGGACCATTGAGCGCTCCTTCTTCACCACCACTGACGCCCATGCCAACAAATCCCAATCCTGTGGCTTCTAAATCCTTGGTCCGCCGCTCGGTATCTTGGTACAGAGAATTGCCACCATCAATGATCATATCTCCTGGCTCTAGGAGAGGTTTGAGTTGCTCAATAACTGCATCAACTGGCTTCCCTGCTTTCACCATCACTAGGATTTTGCGGGGTCGCTCTAGAGCTTGAACAAACTCTTCCAAGGAATAAGCGGCTTTCACATCCTTGCCCTGAGCTCGCTCAGCCATAAATTTCTCGGTTTTGGCAGCAGTCCGATTGTATACTGCGATTGGGAAACCACGACTTTCTACATTAAGCGCGAGGTTTTCCCCCATTACAGCCAAACCAATTACCCCAAAGGTCCGTTGTGTCATAAAAATCTCCGCCAGTTTTGCTGTAGTAGTTGTCTAGGGTGGATTTACTCCCAGGTTAGCCCGATATTTTGGGTTGTTGCCTAAAGAAGACATTAAGAGTTCTGGTAGTAATACCATTGAGAAATGCTAGATTCAGATATGCGGAAATTCCTGATTGACACGGATACGGCTTCCGATGATGCGGTTGCACTCCTGATGGCACATAGTTGGCCGGATGTCCAGGTTGAAGCGATCACTATAGTTAGTGGAAATGTGCCTGTGGAACAGGGAGCAAAAAACGCCCTCTATACCCTCGAGATGTGCGGCGCATCCACCCCTGTCTACCTTGGCTGCCCTAAACCGATGCTCCGCCCATGCAAATATGCTTACCGATTCCATGGTGAAGATGGTATGGGTAACATGCACTACCCTGATCCCCAGGCTAAACCCCAGCTAGCTCATGGTGTGGATGTCATCATTGATACTATTAAGAGCAATCCCGGGCAAATCACCTTAGTTACTCTAGCACCACTGACTAATATTGCGATCGCATTACTTCGTGCCCCAGAAATAGCCTACCTAGTAAAGCGTTGCGTAATCATGGGTGGAGCCGCTAATGTGGTGGGCAACGTCACCCCAGCTGCGGAATATAACATTTGGGTAGACCCAGATGCCGCTAAAATTGTCTTTCACAGTGGCATGCCCATGGAAATGGTCGGTTGGGAATTAAGCCGTGGTGAAGCAGCATTGCTCCCCGCTGAGATCGCACAAATCAAAAACTTAGGCACAGACTTAGCACGTTTTGCTGTAGACTGCAATACTAGCGCCTTAGAAGCCAGTGTTAAGATTCAAGATTCCCCTGGCTTAACCCTTGCTGATCCTGTCGCGATGGCAGTGGCTCTCGACCCAGCCATCGTAACCAGGCAAGGTAAATACTACGTGGAGGTAGAAACAGTAAGCGAACTCACCCGTGGTCAAACTGTAGTGGATGAGCTGGGAGTACTCAACCAAACACCAAACATGACTGTAATCTGGTCTATCGATGCACCCCGATGGAAAGAACATTTATACCGTTGCTTGGGATAATTGTTAATTATATCTATTGCAAGAGTCATCAATTTTGCGAAAGAAAGGGATTTAGAATTTAGAATTTAGAATTTAGAATTTAGAATTTAGAATTTAGAATTTAGAATTTAGAATTTAGAATTTAGAATTTAGAATTTAGAATTTATAAAAAAATTATGACTATCCCAGATTAGTTGTGATAAATTACCATCAAATCATCTATACAAGCCTGGTTAAACAAGGATTATAAATAAAAAAGCAATTTTCATCAAAACAGCTTTTTGTTAATCAAAAATGTCTTGAAATAGACTAACTTAATCGAAAACTACTTTATCCAAAGTTCCCGATTCCCGATTCCCGATTCCCGATTCCCGATTCCCGATTCCCGATTCCCGATTCCCGATTGCTTATGTCCCGTGCTAAAGCCCTAAAATACTACATAATAATCCGTCTTCTCCTAGCGCCCCTGATGCTATGGACCATTACCACCCTAGTATTTCTTCTGCTCAGAGCTACCCCAGGAGATCCGGTAGATGCTGTGTTAGGGAATCGTGCTCCAGATAGCGTTAAGGAAGAATACCGACAACAATTAGGATTAGCCGACCCGTTGTGGTTGCAGTATATTCGCTACCTAGGATCCTTGCTACGTTTAGACCTAGGTACCTCAATCACCAGCCAAGGTCAAAAAGTCTGGGAGATTATTCAACAACATTTCCCCGCCACTGTTGAACTATCAGTATGCGGCATGGCCATAGCATTCTTAGTTGGTATAGGAGTAGGTACTTTAGCGGCATCCCGCAGCGGAACAGTTTGGGATGTAGGGGGTAGATTATTTGGCATTATTACTTACTCCATCCCTCTGTTTTGGATGGGGATGGTGGTGCAGTTAATTTTCTCTGTTCAGCTGGGTTGGTTTCCCATCGGTACTCGCTATCCCATTAGCTTAGCAACACCAGAAGGATTTACTGGTCTATATACAATAGATAGTCTCTTTAGTGGTAATTTAGTTCAGTTTTTCACTGCTATCTATTATTTAGCCTTACCCAGTATTACCTTAGGGCTGCTGTTGAGTGGCATCTTTGAACGGATTGTGCGGGTAAACTTGAAGCAAACTCTCAAGGCTGATTATGTAGAAGCGGCCAGAGCTAGAGGTATTCACGAAAGGCGGATTGTTTTTGCCCATGCCCTGAAAAATGCCATGATTCCTGTGATTACAGTGCTCGGGTTGACCTTAGCTGCTTTATTAGGTGGAGCAGTGTTGACAGAGGTGACGTTCTCTTGGCCAGGGTTAGGGAATCGGTTGTATGAGGCAATTTCTGGACGGGATTACCCGACGGTGCAAGGGATTATGGTATTCTTCGCCACTATTGTGGTAATTGCAAGTATTGCCATTGATATTGTTAATGCTTTGATTGACCCCCGTATTCGGTACTAATCGCAATTCTTTAAAGTAGGAGTACTCAAACCCCAGAATATACTGGGTAAAGTGAGTGTGGTGAAGCTTACATGAGTGATTAAGTGATAGATAATTTGTATATGAGGCAACATTTTGCTTCATGATGAGTAAAGAAGCACGTAAGGAGTACTCCGAAAATGCTGGCATACCTCTTGGCGTTGGTTATTGCTCTTGGTAGCTTAGTCTTTTACCTAGCTGCCTTCTTTTTACCAGAGGTCCATCGTAAATATGACTTTATCTGGAGTGGAGTGGGATTATTCTACGCTCTAGTGTTATGGATTTGTGCTGGACGCATTACTGGCGGCGTCTTAATCGGTCAAATAGCGGGTGTATCGTTGGTAGGCTGGTTGGGTTGGCAAACCTTGACCTTGCGACGAGCCTTGATACCGACCGACCAACAAACCCCTATCCCAAGTCAAGCTGAATTTATCACCAAGATTCAAGAAATACTGCCACTTGAGTCATTAAAAGGGCTACTAGCTAAAATAACTGGCTTTTTTGGCAATCTTTTGGGCAAACGCCAAGACTCAGGCCGAACTCCTGCTGTACCGGCAGATACCACCATGGCGTCGCCCACCCAGGAAACTAATCCTAAAACTGCCCAACCAAGCCCTGCAGCGGATCAAGCAACTACGGTACCATCCACTACCCAAGAAGCGGTTTTAGAAACAGATGACACTAAAACCTCAGATTCCGCTGAAACGACTCCCCCTAAGACAGAAACCCCCCAACCAGTAGCAGTGGCTAAGGAAGACTCACCCCCCCCACAGCCAGAGTCAAGTCAGGAGCCAGACCAGAAACCAGAAGCGATCGCACCAGAAGCAAAAGCACCAGAAGCGATCGCACCAGAAGCAAAAGCACCACCACCTCCTAATCCCAAGGTATAAAAAAAGTCGAGCGCAACACAAAAGCCGTCACCAGCCCCAACTCCGAAAAAACCGATTGCTAAAAAATCCAACAATCCTTCCAAGGAAAGTTGAAGGTTGGGGAGATTGTTGCTCATAATAATAAGAGATATATATAGACATATATCCTTTGTTGACATCCTTTGTTAACATCCTTTGTTGACCGTTGATTGTTTAATATTGCTGTAAGGTTGAATCTAACTACTCAGCAATACACAGTCAGCGGTCAGCAGGTTAAAGTGGGTTAGATGGCTCTAATCAACTCTTAATAAACGGCTCTACTAGTATAATTTCGCCTTGAAACTGTGACAGCATCCAAAAGCTATAAAGATACGGTCAATCTGCCCAAAACCGAGTTTAATATGCGGGCAAACGCTATCAAGCGAGAACCAGAACTCCAACAGTTTTGGGCAGAGCAAACTATTTACGAGCGCCTGTCACAAACTAATCCTGGCGAGATTTTCGTGTTGCATGATGGCCCCCCCTACGCCAACGGCTCTCTGCACATGGGTCACGCCCTTAATAAAGTTCTCAAGGACATCATTAATAAGTACCAACTGCTGCAAGGTCGCAAAGTTCGTTATGTACCTGGTTGGGATTGTCATGGCTTGCCGATTGAGCTGAAAGTCTTGCAAGCCATGAAGCTAGAGGAGCGTCAACAGCTCACTCCGATCAAACTGCGCCGGAAAGCGAAGAAATTTGCCCTGAAAACAGTAGAGCAACAAAGCAAAGGTTTCCAGCGGTATGGAGTATGGGGCGACTGGGAACATCCTTACCTGACTCTAAACCCAGAGTACGAAGCGGCTCAAATTGGGGTCTTTGGTCAGATGGTATTGAAGGGCTACATCTACAGGGGACTGAAGCCAGTTCACTGGAGTCCCAGTTCTAAAACAGCCCTAGCGGAAGCGGAGTTAGAATATCCGGAAGGTCATACCTCCCCAAGTATCTATGCTGCTTTCCCAATGACTAAGGCAGCGCCAGGGATAAAGGAGATCTTAGACCCATTTTTGCCAAATCTGGGTGTTGCGATCTGGACGACGACTCCGTGGACAATCCCTGGAAATTTGGCAGTAGCGGTTAATCCAGAACTGACCTATGCGGTAGTGGAAGGTGGTTGCGAGACTAACCAATCCCAATTCTTATTAGTAGCAGCGGATTTGGTAGAAAGACTATCAGCTACTCTGGAAACTCCACTTACGGTCAAAACGACTGTTAAGGGTGAGGCGTTGGAAAATTGTACTTACCAGCATCCCCTATTTGAGCGGGAAAGCAACATTGTGATTGGTGGGGATTACATCACCACTGAATCGGGTACAGGTTTAGTCCACACGGCTCCTGGTCATGGTCAAGAAGACTATGGTGTGGGTCAGCGTTATGGCTTACCTATCCTTTCCCCAGTAGATGCGGATGGTAAGTTTACGGCAGAGGCGGGACAGTTTGCTGGGTTGAATGTGCTCAAGGATGCCAATCCAGCCATCATTGAGGCACTGAACACAGCTGGGTCATTGCTCAAAGAGGTACCCTATGTTCATAAATATCCTTACGATTGGCGTACTAAAAAACCAACTATCTTTAGAGCCACAGAACAATGGTTTGCTTCAGTAGAGGGATTCCGGGATGAAGCAATAAATGCGATCGCATCCGTAAAATGGATCCCTGCCCAAGGACAAAACCGGATTACCCCGATGGTGGCGGATCGTTCCGATTGGTGCATTTCCCGCCAACGGAGCTGGGGTGTACCAATTCCGGTATTCTACGACGAAGAAACTAACGAACCCTTGCTCAATGAAGAAACCATTGCTTATGTCCAAGGCATTATTGCTGAGAAAGGTTCCGATGCCTGGTGGGAACTATCCGTAGAGGAATTGTTACCAGAATCCTATCGTAGTAATGGTAAGACCTACCGCAAGGGTAACGATACCATGGATGTCTGGTTTGACTCCGGGTCCTCTTGGGCAGCTGTGGCCGAGCAACGGGAAGAATTACGCTATCCCGTGGATATTTACTTGGAAGGCTCAGACCAACACCGGGGTTGGTTCCAGTCCAGCTTACTCACCAGTGTAGCCAGCAATGGCTATGCCCCCTACAAAACTGTTTTAACCCACGGCTTTGTTCTAGATGACCAAGGGCGCAAGATGAGTAAGTCTTTGGGGAATATCTTGGAACCAGCTATAATCATCGAGGGTGGAAAAAACCAGAAAAAAGAACCACCCTACGGCGCTGATGTGCTGCGATTGTGGGTATCTTCTGTAGACTATTCCTCAGATGTTCCAATATCTCAGAGTATTCTTAAGCAGCTAGCCGATGTCTATCGCAAAATTCGCAATACAGCCCGTTTCCTACTAGGCAACCTTCATGACTTTGACCCAGCTAAGCATAGGGTGCCTGTTCAGGAATTACCGGAATTAGACCGCTACATGCTACACCGGATCACAGAGGTATTTGAAGATGTAACTGATGCCTTTGAGAGTTATCAATTCTTCCGCTTCTTCCAGAGCGTACAGAACTTCTGTGTAGTAGACCTGTCTAACTTTTATCTGGATATTGCTAAGGATCGACTCTATATCAGTGCTCGCAACTCACCACGGCGGCGCAGTTGTCAGACAGTGCTACAAATAGCACTAGAAAATTTAGCTAAAGCGATCGCACCTGTACTCTGTCACATGGCAGAAGATATCTGGCAATACCTGCCTTACCAGAAATCCCATGAATCCGTGTTTGAGTCAGGTTGGGTCAAATTAGACGAACAATGGAAAAACCCTGAACTAGCAGCGTCCTGGTCAACCTTGCGCACCATCCGCACAGAAGTCAATAAAGTACTTGAACAAGCCAGAGCGGAAAAGATGATTGGCTCATCTCTAGATGCTAAGGTCTTGCTTTATGTTAAAGATCAACAATTAAAGCAGCGCCTGGAAGCCATGAATCCTTCCGATAGCCTGAGTGGCAATCAAGTGGATGAATTGCGCTATCTGCTCTTAGCCTCTCAAGTAGAATTAGTAGATTCCCTAGAAGCTATACAAACAGCAGCCTATAGGGCTGAATCAGAAACTATAGCGCTAGGGGTAGTCAATGCAGAAGGCTTAAAATGCGATCGCTGTTGGAACTACGGATCTAAAGTTGGTACAATTGCTGAGCATCCTACCATCTGCGAACGGTGTAATGCTGCCTTAGCTGGTAACTTCTGAGGTGGGTTGTGAACTAACTTGTAAGTTATTGGTGATTTAAAGATTGCTAAGGACGGTTAGCACTATTAGCCAGATCAGGGATTGGAGATTCAACACTAATCCCTGATTTATACATCCCTGATTTTTTCGGTAGTTTTAATCCCCTCAAGCTTAAGTAAAAATTCTTCTGTCAACTTGAAGAACGCTTTAGAGCCAGCAGAATTAGGATGAGCGATAACGACAGGACTAAAACTATCTACGGCTTTAGCAACATTAACATCCATGGGAATGCGAATTTTAAAAATTTGGTTGCTATCGAAATCGTTATCAACTCGCCTCATCACTTGCTTATAGTACCTACCCATTAGTCCACCGCCTGACAAAATAAAGATAATCCCCAACAGCTGCAAGTTAAGAGGACTATCCTGCTGATGACTTTCTTTGAGCCTGGCAATCCGTCTTTCTAGGAGTTGAATCCCTACAATAGATAAAGGTTCTGGTCTAGCTGGTAGCAGATAGAAATCACTAGCCACAATGCCACTGCGAGTCAAAAGATTGTAGCCAGGAGCGCAATCTAAAATAATAAAGTCATAGTTAGGGATAATCGGCTCTAATATCCCTTTGATTAATAGACTTTCAAAGCGGCTCCAAACCTTACTAAATTCCACCTCCCCTTCCTGAACAGATTGCTTATGGAGTAGATCAGAAACTACATATTCATCATAAAGCTCAATATCTCCTGGCAATAAATCCAATCCTTTGATATCACAATTATCAGTTTGAATAATATCCTCAATTGTTAAGCGACTGCGATAGCTAGGTTTAGTGACTTTGTCGATTAATCGACTTAATGTCCGCCTTCCTTTTCTAGCTTTAGCAAATGCTTGGGGCTGCATTAAGCTCAAGGTTCCACTAATTTGGCTATCTAAATCGACCACCAAAACCCGCTTATTATGATTTTTGGCTAAGCAAGTGGCCAAGTTGACGGTGAGGGTGGTCTTGCCCACACCACCTTTCATATTGACTGTACTAATGACTAATCCCATTTATGAACGTGATCTTGCCATGACACTATTTATCATCATTCAGTATTATTGGTTACTAGGCAAGAATTCTGATGGATTACGATAATTTACCCTTGGGCAGTCCGCAATCATCGGGTAAGTTGTCGAGAGTTATACTGGAATCCTCGGTTGAATCCTCAACTGATGTCATCGTTGTGTATCGTGGTGATTGTATTAGAGAATTCAGTTGCCAGAGCCAGATTTGTTTTGTATCCTAACTAAATACCCCCCAAAATTGGGGGGATTTCAGCTAGGGAAAAGGTATTTGGCGAAACCTGAACTGTTATGAAACCTTTTCCCTTTTCTTTTTTTAGGTTAATCGGAAACCAAGGGTTTCTAAACTTCCCTTGGGAAGATTTTTAGATAATGTTAGTGAGATTGATGGTGAGATTAATTTCCCCGTTTTCCTTTGAGCATGGAAGCAGCACCAAACGCACCAAATACTAACATACCCAATACAGAAGTAGGCTCGGGAACTTTCACACCACCATTGATGAAGAATAAGGTCCGGTCATAGACCTTGCCACCAACGTCTCGGCCTAACTGTCTGCCGAGTAAATCTCCATCATCGAAGTGAATGCCACCGTAGATGCGAGAAATACCAGCTTCATCAGAAGCATCGGAAAATGTCTCCCAAAATAGGGTGACTTCATCCGTAGGAGTCAAACCAGGTTCAAAACGAGAGGCACCAGGGGCAAAGGTTACTGAATTGCCGAACTCATCACTACCGGTAAATAGCTTGAAAATTTCAGCCGCAGAAGCACTGAAAGCACTATGTCCTGAGGTGAATTCCGCAAAGGGAGGGGATGGATCGGCACCAGGAGTTTGGTAGGTAATGAAATCACTGGCTAATAGCCTGATCGTTCCTACTCCTGGTCCACCATAGGATTCGATGGCAAAGCCTCCCAAATCCTCATCGAATTCACCAATTAAGCCCAGCTCACCGAGTTCGCGAATGGCTCGGACGGGACGAGTATAGTCGTAGAAAACTTTTGCTTCCCAAGTAGCAATACCCGCATCCAAAACCGCATTCCCCAGACCAAAGTAAAGTTGGATATCTTCATCTAGGGTTTGGTCATCCCGTTCCGAGATGAATGAACCAAAACCCATCCAAGTTCCAGGAGGGTAGGGAGTGCCAGAGGGGTCTTCCCAAAACTCAGCTACTAGTTTTTGCTCATCGGTGAGATTAGCGCTAACCTCAATGAGCCGTTCAGCTTGCTCGATAAATCCAGGGTTAACAACGTCAGTATTAACCTCCCCGTCTTCGTTAACCAGACTAACCTCTGTGCCATCCTCAAGAGTGACAGTACGTTCCTCCCGATTCAGAGTACCCTCTACAAGCAGAAAAGGTTCTGGTGCTGGTGGTCTAAATTCAGACCCAGAGCTCAAGGCAAAGGGAGTAACGTTGCCCCACTGGGGAGTAAGAAACCGTTGCAGTCTGGCATCCGGGCTGTCAATTGGTACCCGCTCTGGTGTCCAGCGAGTGATATCAACGACATTATCGGAACTGTTCAAGGGCTGATAGCCAGTGGTGTCGGAGTAAGGAACACCAAGTGTACCCCTCGGGTCATCCCCTAACTGGTTAGAACCATCCTGACGTCGGAACTGTAATAAACTGTTGGCTACTGTGTTACCAACGTTGGTAGCAGTAGAGATAGAAGCAGAGTCGCTAGCAAGCGATCGCAGATCAGTCAGAAGGGCATCAAAGGAAGCAACTTCAGAAGGGAAAAGGTCTGAGAGGACGCTATGAGCCGCATAGCTAATGGCTAGGGACTTATTTTCCAGGGTGTTCTCAATATCAGGACGTTGCAGAGTATCCCCAAGAGTGGTGCTAATCGGCGTTCCTTCATAAGCTGACCAGGCATCGTACATGGCAGTACCCAAGATGCCATAAGCCCGGGAGGCTCCTGTCGGACCCAATTGCGGGTTATTTTCTACTGCCCTCAAGGCTTGATCCACCCACAGATTAGCGCTGTTGTCTAGTGTCAGGTCTATGGCTTGTGCTGGTAAGCCCAGGGATAGACCTGCGGTTGTTACTCCAATGGTTAGGAGTGACGAGAGATGCTGTCGTTTTTTCCGCTGTTGATGGTGAGCCGAAAATAAATTTTTCATATTTACACCCGTGACTGGTTGTTCTTCAAAAGACCTTTTGCAAAAGTCAATGTCTACAAGGCAACTACAGTAGTTATCACCCTGTTGTTGGCTTTTTATGCAAGAGCTCTAAAGATTGGACGTTAGATTGGACGGTAAATTGGAAGGTAGCAAAACGTTCCGATCGGATTGATTACCTGGGAAAAAGCAATGATGATATCAGGTCGTCTCACCAATTTAGGAGAAAATTTAGGATAAATAGTCTCCCGAGAACACTACAGGTAAAAACACGGACGTCTTGCCGTTGAATCAAGTACCAAAACAGACTAGGGACTCTGGCCATAAACTCCTTAGATCTGTTTGATTAATTAGAGTCTCTGGGAGTTATCCGTACTTGATCCATAGGTCAAAATCTGTGCCTGGAGTAAAATCCCTCATTTATCATCCGTCTATTCACTTACAATGTCAATCGTCATCCGTAAAATTATTGATAACTTTAAAAAAGTTTCACAAAAGATATCCGTATTTTCACAAGTTAGTTAACTTAAAATAATTATGATTATCAAAAAAAGCTAAAATATGGTAAACGGGGGCAGAATGCCGACCATGATTAGCTCAATTACCCAGATGCTATAACCATTGATAGATAAGGTTTACAGCCTTAAGTTGGTAGCAATTATTAATCACGTTTTTCTGATTGATTAGATTTGGGCAACCTCATGGTCATGATCTTCACAAATTAGTCTAGTATTTTCACAAGAAAAATACCTGGTCATAATCAGAGCTACTGATGACTCCCAGTAGTCTTCACAAATTCTTAGGTTTAATTTACAGAACTTTTACAATCTTTATATATTAGCTATATTAATAACTCCCCCATTTTGATCCGGCTGGCGAAGCATTTCTTAACAGGATTAAAGCCTTGATATTCGGTATCATGGTCGCAAACTATTTTATAGTTGTGTAACGTAATCAACGGCAGAATCAGTGTTTTGGATGTTAACTTATATTTAGCCAACAGGATCAATTTTGGGATAATTTCAGCTAGGGAAAAGGTATTTGGCGAAATCTGAACTGTTATGAAACCTTTTCCCTTTTCTCTTTTAGCTTTATTAAGCTTAATCAGTAACAAGCTACATTGATCATTGAACCCTTGACAAGACATGTTTAGGCGCTAACCACTACTCGTCCTACAGGACGAGCCACACAAGTCAAAATCATCCCTTGCTGCCGTTCCTCGTCTTCCAGAGCGTCAGGCTGTTCATCATACTCTACCTTCCCTTCTATAAGCTTTCGCTTACAAGCACCACAGGCTCCCATGCGGCAACCGCTTGGTAATGGCACCCCTTCTTGTTCAGCCACATCTAGGATGACATCCTCCGCATCACAGGTAACCTCTTTTCCAGACTCAGCAAAAACCACAGTGGGTTCATTAGAGGTTGATGGTGATTCTACTAGGTGTAGTCTAGGACGATCTTCCCCTTTGACTGGTTCAGGATTTGTTGCTGCTGCTTTCTGTTTATTCTGTTTTGAGGGCTTTTTGCCGCCAAAGCTCTCTTCATGGTAGTTTTCCATCGGGAAGTCTAGACCGGCTAGCATCCCTTTCACCCCTGCCATAAAGGGATTCGGACCACAGACATAAACAATGCGATCGCGAAAATCTGGAGCCATCTGTTGCAGCATGGCTTGATTGAGTCTTCCGGTATAACCCGACCAACCTTGATCGAGTTCTGGGCGAGTCGTGGTAATCGCCAGCTTAAAATTAGGGTGCCAAGCCGCCATCAACTCTAATTTCTGACGGAAGATGATGTCTTGTGGGCTACGAGCACTGTGGACAAATACAACATCGACATCAGCACCGGTATCACAAAGCCATTTGGACATGGACATCATCGGGGTAATGCCACTACCTGCTGAGATCAACAGCAGTTTATCAGCCCTATGGTCAGCACAGGTAAATTTCCCCATTGGACCATTTAATCTCACCTCGGATCCGACTTTAATGTTGTCGTGCAACCAGTTAGACACCAAACCCGCTGGCCGATCAGGAGCGTCTGGTGGTGCTGGAACTCTCTTGACAGTAATTTCCAAGGTATGAGGACGTGAGGGGGCCGAAGAGATGGAGTAGGAACGCTTTACTGCTTTGCCATCAATCTCCAAATCCAGAGTGACAAACTGACCTGGCTTGTAGCTGAACAGTATTGGTGGTTCGGCCACGAAGCGGAATGTTTTCACATCATCGGTCTCATCAATGACCTGTACACAGCGGACAGTAATCTCACCCTTAGTCCACTGCTTTATGCCAGTGCTATTACCATCTACAACTAGGTTTGGTTCCTGGTTAGAGCCATAGAGCTGTAGGTCTTTGACCAACAAAACAAATTCACCGATGCGGATGATGTCATCTTCCTTCAGGAGCCAGTTTTGGTTAACATCTACCTCCTCATTATTGATCCGAGAGCCATCTGTGCTACCGAGGTCAGTAAAGAAACACTGTCCCCCAAGGCATATGATTCTGCCGTGTACACGACTTACGACAGGACTATCCAAGACTAGGTCACAACTTGGATGGCGGCCAATCAGATACTCACCTTGAATTGCAGTTTCCGGTTTCAGGGTTTTTTCCTGTAACTCGTTGGTTTGGTAGTTGATGATTGTAGTCGTCAGCATGTTTTGTGTCACTCCAGATTACCGAACTAATGGGTCAATTGCTTCAATTGCTGAAATTTATGAAGGGATTCTCTATTTTGAGTTCACAATTCATCTCAACTTGTCTTCATCGGTAGTACCGCTTTGTGATGTAGTTCATTTACCAGATTCTGAATTCTGATAACCATTCTTCTAGCCGCTTTTATCATGGGGCGTTTCTGTCTTCCCTTAGCTTTACTGATTATTAGATATCAGATTATAATGGTGCTGACACAGCCGCTGAATTCGAGAAAATTCACCTTCTCCGATTTTGCCTACAGAATTCTCACTAAAAAAAGTCAGGAAAGTTCTAACACCAGGATCTAAGGCAACTACTCTACCTTGGTTTTCGGTTTGGTTTTTTGTTGTCTTATAGGGGACTACCAAATAGTAATCCCCATTGGTGCTAGTCAACCTACAATCGCATATCTTGTCGGGAAGAGCTTCAGTAAAAGTCAATTACCCTAGTTTGGTGTGATAGATTCCTTTGTTTGAAACAGCCGATTTTGGGATATAACAAGACTGAACAGGATGCTGGCGATATCTGAACCTGACCCGATTAATTTGTCCAGTCAAGTTGTATTTCTTTTTGGCTTCCCTGACAGCGGTGCAAGCATCCTTAATCGCTATAGATTTGATTTGATCAGGCACTGTCTTGCACCACTCGGGTAAGTCATTTAATATCGCAGTTTTAATAGCTTTCCAGTTAGCTTTAGTTTCTCCATCTTCAAGGATTTTGACGGTCTTGTTAAATACATAACGGGACACTCCAAACCATTGACGAACCATTGTTCGCGTAGCGTGGCCTACGGCCAATCGTTGTTCAGGGCTTAGGAACACTCGAATCTTCTTTGATTTTCTTCCCGTATTTTCGGAGTCCGTGGACGCGGCAAGAGAAGACGTGAATGATGGAGAGAAGATCTGCGGTAAGTTCTGATTCTGGACAGCTTTCAGGGTTGTCGAGAACCAGGATTTTTCCACCGTTGAGACCGACCAAGTACTCAATGATTTCAAACCCAAACCGGGTAAGTCTGTCTCGACAGGCAACAACAATTGTGAGCTGATCTCCTCGCACGATTCGTTCCAGTATGGCTCGAAGCCCCTTCCTTTTGTAGTTGAGCCCTGAGCCGATGTCTTTAATGATTTCCGCTTCCGGAAAGAGGGAGTGCAGATAGGCGACTTGCCTGACGAGGTCGTCTTTTTGCTTGCTGCTACTGACTCGACAGTAGCAGATAGTTGCTGGCTGCCTTGATTCCCTTTTTCCGAGGCTGAGCAGGCTTTCTGTATCAAAGAGCCGGTAACCACTTGGGGTTCGCTCGCATTTAATCGTGCCATTGTCTGCATACTTCCGAAGAGTGTTCCTAGAGAGTCCCGTAAGTTCGACCGCCTTACGAAGTGGTATTAGTGTCATAGATATAGTCTAACAATTAATTTGATATTTTGGTAGACTATGTGACCCTTTTATTCACTGGCTACTAACCCTTACCCTCGGCCTGAGCCACAAGTAAGTAAGTGTTTTATAAGTGTTTTACCAGTGGCCATATAGTTATCAGCCTTTTTTTTTCTTTTTATGAAAAATGCTCTCTTTTTTCCGGTATTTCATCCTCGTCTCACCCTGTTGAATGTACTATTTGGGAAAACCAAGGACTAGTCCTGATCACCTAGTTGATTGTTGTTATCTTTGCGGTCTTTTAGCAGCTTGGTGCGCTTATCAGAACGATTCTGCTTGCGGGATTCCCTAAGTATCGTGCGTTGGTTAGAAGTACTAGTCTTCTGGCGCTCTTTGATGGTGCTCAGTACTTTATAAGGGTCCGGTCCATAGTGGGGATACAAGATTGGTAAGTTTTCTTGCTCCTTACCAAGTTCTTCTAAAACCTGATAATGTTGCTGATCGTTTATACCCAGTTCATCCCGGATCTGCTGGAGAACCTCGAGACTACTAGAGGAATTCACATGTCCAGCTTGGATCGCTTCTCTTAGCACCCCTTTGTATACCCCCAAACGGTATTGTTGGTTAGCACCCGGTAGGGTTTTAGCCAGGATGTGTAATTCCTCAGGTTTGAGATCATCCACGGAACGACCTTCGAGAAATTCCGAGAAGTCCAGGGGTAGCTTCTTCAGTTGACGGCGCAACTTGTCTGCCAAACTCTCCTGGGTATATTGGTGAAAACTACGACCCCAAGTTTGATAAAGCCATAAGCTGCTCACCAGAATTACTACACTCTGAAACAGGAATTGCACTAGGACAGGGAACCGATTAATTTCGGGACGACCCCCGTAGATGAAGAAGAAGTTAAAGGCAATAAAGGTACAAATCGAAAAGACTCGGTGCAATACTTGCTCCTGAGTGATAGATTGGTTTTTTCGCCACAGAGCAGCTTTGTATAGTTTCTCTAGCTTGGTACAAATTATACAACTGAGCGCCACGAAGACAACGAAGGTAAGAGGAGTTGCCACCAGTTTAGGAATCGCAATTGCGTGATTCATGATGTAAAACCCTGGCTTGAAAAGCGCACCTAACTGATTCTCTTCATGGGTCCAAGCCCCAGACAGGTAATAATCGAAGTTTCCTGCATACAACCAGTAGTAGAGGAAATAACCAATCACCAGGCCTAAATAACCGTATTGGACTAATTTCCGACCAGGCTTAGTCAGTTGTTGCCAGTAGGCTTTTTCGGAATCGATATCCATACAAGGGGACTTACAACTGATACAGGAACTTTTTTCTTGACCTGTGGTCTTGTCTACGGTGCGGCACATGGACTGGGTAATGGTTTTTGGCGGTGCGTTGTGAGCTTCAGTGCCAAGCAATCCCCGTGGTCCAGTAAATACCATCTGAACCATGCCAAATGGACAGACATAATGACACCAACTTCTGCCACCATAGAGGAATACCATCATCATGGCGGATAAGATAGTCAGGCTCAGAAACAAACCCAGAACCAAGCGGTCAGAGTTAACAAATAGAATCCGGCAGTTCAACCCGATAAAGAAAATGGCAAACTGCACATATAAATGGTTACGAACCAGCCACGGATTTTTGCTGATATCCCCCTGTGGCTGTAACCCCAAAGCTCTGGGAATTTGGGACAGAAAGTAAAGTGGGCAAATGCGTCGCCAAGTCTCATGACCGAACACCAAAACAATCATGATGGCGCTAGGCACAATCATGCCCCAGAACAATCGCGCTCCCAGGGCATAGGGTTTTTCATCCAGGCACACTCCCTGGACTTGAACACATGGGTCTTGAGTGAGCGTGGGATCCCGAAATAGGCTTAATAGATTATCAGGATCAGTTAAATTATGTGAAATCGGGTCATAAAACAACGATAAAATTAATATTAGCCAACTAATCACTAGCACCAAACGCACTCGGTGCCAACTTTGTTCTGGTACCTTTGACAGCATAGCTTTAACCCCCTTTTGATCCATTGTGGGAAACAAGTTCAGGCATTGGCAGTACCCGTTTGGGTACTTCGTAACAGCTAGCACTGAAACCAATCCTGAGGATGAGCATTAGTCTTTGGGCATAATCTGCTCTATAACACCAGCAAGAGTTAGGTAAACCCTCTTGAGCTTGGGTTTGTTGGTAACCTAACTAGCACCATTGATTTTGAGTCACCAGTTACTTATCTGGTTGAGTCCACACCTTTTATGCCGCAGTTTCCGAGTTGTTAACATAACTTTACAAAAACCACCCAGATAGTTCTAATCTGATGGTTATAATACAACATTTAGCTAGACATAGCTCGACTTGCTGTCATCAATAGGATTGCAGAATTGCTTGGAATTGTTAAAACCTACTCTTAGCTCTACCTGATGTGGTTGCGGAAGTTAGGGTTTTACCTGTTGTGAATAGGCTTTGGCTTGGTGATAAGATAGCGATCGCATCTTCATACTCCTGAAGTGCAAAAATCGCCAATCCCCGGTTTTAGTAGCCCCGGAAATGCGAATCGCGAGTAATTAACGAAAAGTGTTAGTTATCCCAATTGATTGTAGCTTTTCATACAAATTATTTCTAACTTAGTATCTAGGAATACTAAGTTTTGATCTCTTCAAGCCATTTTGAAGTGTTTTTTGAAGTATTTCTTGAAAAGAATAGCATTTTAAAATAGATCCAGAAACCCAATGGTGATTGGGTGCATCTCAAAGTTTTAACAAAACTCGCTATCCATCCCCACCCTCTTCCAGGGTGGGGATGGATAGCGAGACGACAACTTGTAATGACAAATCATCACGATTCATGTTAGAATAAAGATGGTCGCTGACCCGCCTGACTGACTAAAAGGCTACCTTGCAAATGGTTTAAAATCCTATCAGTTTTTAGACCATTAGGTGTACAAAGTACTAGCAGAGCTCAGGGAAGAGACTTGCCCCGGCTGGTTGACCACAGAGTCGTAATTCCAAGGTGAGTCTGTCGAGTAAACTATATGTCTGCGGAAGGCGGATATCTGCCTGTGGACGCTGAGTAAGACCGTATTGCAGCTTGCTGTTTGAGGCATCGGCGGATGAAGCGGGAAGCCCGAAAGACGAATAAAACCGTCCCTGAGTTGACCTGAGAATTGGAAGCCCCAACCTCAGCGTTCGCGTAGCGTGACCAAAGGTCAAGCAGGTTGGGGTACTTCACATCTATAACTCAGCTATGCAGGGCATTCATGAGGGGAGCCAGTGCGATCATGGGGTAAACCCCCTCATCAAGGCGCTACCTTGTTGCATCGCTACTCCCTACTGCCTACTCCCATTAACCTAAGACGAAAGTCCCTGACGCAATTGAGAACTGCTATAGTAACTTAGATTACATTAGGGGAATCAAAAGAATGAGCGCCAGAATGAGCGCTTTTTGGGTTTAAGGGTATCGGTCTTGTCCTGATTAACTGGCTTCTCAGAAGCCTCTACACCTAATTCTGGAGATTTGGACTTCGGGGATTTTTGAATAGGAATGTCTTTACCCAACTGCCAGTCATTGTCAGCCTGCGATAAAACATAGATAGCCACATTTTCAATCTCCTGCTCAGTCAGCTTCTTATTGAAGGAGGGCATAGCGTTTTTGCCATTAGTTACCTGGGTTTTAATTTTTTCCAGGTCATACATCTTATATCGTTTTAGGACAGGTTTCTTCAAGGTTTTATTGGCCATAATCACGTTATTGCCACCGATATGACAAGCAGCACAATTTTGACTAAAAACCTGAGCTCCCTGAACGGCATCACCAGCGAGGGCTGGACGAAATAGAGCAAATGTAAACCATACCGTAGCAGTCAACAGGATTGATAGCAGCTTCTTCAAGGGTATTCTCCTTCTGATCAAACAAACAGCAGGCTACAGAGTGGCCTATAATTATTCCCTAGAATGACTGTAAACCTTAGAAGAACTGCTGTCAAACCTAAGCAAGACTATAAATAAAGGAAGCAGACAGACTAAATATGAATCGGGATAGCCTGGCGGCTCTTCACTTCATACACTATTAATCAGTTTTAGCACCAAAATTACCTGAAAATTAACCTAAAATTAACCACTAATCTATGAGTCCTCTGCCCCATCATCGCCCTAAACAACTCTCCCTAGGTCCATTGGAACGAGAAATCTTGGAGATCATCTGGGTATTAGGTTGCGCTACTGTTAAAGATGTCCATGAACAGATTTTGGCTGACCCCGATCGGGAATTAGCGTATGCTTCAGTGACCACAGTGCTACGCCGCTTGACCCAGAAAGGTTGGCTGAGTTGTGATAAACGACAGCGTACCTTTTTATGGAGACCCTTAGTGTCTCGCCAAGAAGCCCAGGTACTCGCAGCCCATGACCAGCTCAATCGCTTTTTAGCTGTAGGCAATCCAGATGTAGTTGCTGCCTTTGCCGATAGCTTAGATGCAGCGAGTGTGGAACAAATTTCTGCGATCGCACAACGACTGCAAGCAGCACGTCAAAGGCGGAAGGAGGAAAAATAATGCATGTGGTCATGATTATAGCAGCATTAGGGCTGGCTTGCTGGCACAGGCACACAAGCTACCAACTCCCAGGGAGTTGGCCCAGGCGCTGGCAACAGGTACTAGTGCAATTTCTGGCTCCACCCCTACTCCTCCTAACCACTGCTTTAGCTGTCCTATCCATGGGGCCAAAGGGACAAATGATCGGGTTACGTACCGACTGGCTCAGCTACTGTCTAGCGCTAGGATTTCTGGGTTGGGCAGTAGTGTTGTGGCTAAAGTTAGCAAGGCTTGGTTGGCAGTCTTTGCAACAATTTCGTTCCTTACCCCAAATTTGCTTAATAAATGGGAAATGGCAAAATGGGCAATGGGAAAGGGTTGAAAACTGTCCTGGCTTAACTCCAACCCCTGAATCCCTAGCTAGTCAGGGTCAATTGGCTCGTCTTTTAGACACTCCCATACCCTTTATTGCTCAGATTGGCTTTTGGCAACCGGAACTTGTGGTCAGTCAGGGACTCTTAGAAACTCTCTCATCCGAACATCTAGAGGCTGTTATTACCCATGAGCAAGCTCACCACCATTACCGAGATACCTTCTGGTTTTTCTGGCTAGGCTGGATTCATCGAATCACCGCTTGGTTACCAAATACAGAGTCATTGTGGCAAGAACTATTGAGTCTACGAGAAATCCGTGCTGACCATTGGGCCGCTAAACAGGTCGATGCCCTATTGTTGGCAGAATCACTGTTGACTATGGTTAGTAGTCCGATGATCACTAAGGAAAATTTCTGTGCTCCCTTTAGTAGACCTGTGCCTCCCAGTCGCTTCCAAGAGAGAATCGATGCACTCTTGACAGAGCCAGAGTCTGCCACTGCTACTAACTCCTGGAATTACTCCTGGAATTGGAGTTGGTTGCTATACGTATTGTTACCCCTATTGGTTGTACCGTTTCATCAATAGACTTAAGGGCAACAGGCATTACCACAGGCATTAGGCCACAGGTAAAGGGGAAAAAAATATTTTTTTGGGTATTGACGTCGCGACATAGTGATGTAATCATATAAATATATCGCGACAAAAGGAAAGAACACACAAAACACTATAGTAAAACACTTAAATAAACCCCCTAAGTGTAGTAACTACCTAAGTGTATTAACCTGTGTATTAGCCATTTGTCATGATATCACGATATACCAATAGAAGTATATCGTGACAAAATGTGCCAAACTTATAAGAGGACAATCAGATGTTGCTCTCTCTGGAGCTAGAGGACAAGGACATTGGTTCACAAAAAGACAGATCCCCGGTATGCATTACTGCGAGGACATATTCCCAAACATCTACTAAAGCGCTTCCGCAACTACTGTGTCGAACACGAACTTGACTACAGTGAAGGACTAGAAGATGCGCTGACTAAATTTTTTAACTACCTAGACAGCAGCCAACTATCAGCAGTTCCAGCACAAACTCCTACCATTGCTGATCTGATTCATGGCTGGAACTTGGAAGAACTATCACGATTAAGTGAAGTTAGCGTTGAAAACCTGCAAGCCATCATGGAAGGAAACCGACCCACAGATGATGATCTGATTGGTTTGGGTGTAGTGCTATGCAAGAACAATGGTGAACCTTGGACAACCGATGAGTTAGTCGAGATTCGCGATCGCTGTTTTTACGGTGTTCCAAAATTGTCGAGCAACAGCGAGTCGCCAAGGATTCAATAACCGTGATCGGACTAACAGCTGCCAATGGTGATTGCTATCAGAGGGGATTTGTTAGAGAAATTATCGGTTTTTGAATCGATTTTTGGCTAAAATCAATCCTGCCAGTTACTGTACTATGGAAGCCGTCGGTTACTTAGATCAACAACCATAAATCAACAACGATAGATCAACAACCATAGTTAGCCATAGTAGTTAGCCATAGTAGTTAGCCATAGTAGTTAGCCATAGTAGTTAGCCATAGTCTCCGTTGGTCCGGTTTAACTTGCTTAAGAGCAACACTCACTACTCAGCGTGTCATTTTAGGTTTCAGTCTTCAACAATGGACAATTTCTTTTTCTCAGGGTGCCATCTATCAGTTACCACCGAGAGTTTCAATATTGAAGCTCCATCACGCTTAGCGGCTTATGCTCTAAGGCGACATGCTAGTGAGCTGGCTGTATCTGCTCAAAAACTCAGGCTTCAACGGGCTATTGTATCTTGGCCCGGATGCGAGCGACCTTACCAAATTCCCACCTCCATACTCAGGAGCCAGACAACTATGACCGGACCAATACCCCAAAGCGGAACCTATTTGCTAGGAGCCAACTACCTTCGTGTTAATGATTTTATCAAAGAAAAGCGTGAAGAAGGTCTAATTGTAGTAATTACGTCAATGTGGAATGATGTTTGCTTACATACCAATGACCTACTTGCACCGGAGCGGGGTATTCTCCAACCCCATCAGTGGACTGGCTTTAATTATCGCTACTTGTGGCGTGATAGTCGGGATGAGTACAACGAACTAATTGATCGATTGACTCGGGAGCGTTACATTCCCAAATTCCAGTACACACTGAGGCGTCCCGATGGCACATTAGGCCGCTATGAGACCGATTATTACCTGGTAGATGATTATCTGAACGTACCAGTGCGCATTGGTGTCAGCCATGTCAATGCTTGGGAACTAATATCAGAACCCTTAGCAAGTTAGTTTCCATTTTCCATCAGCCATCACTCACCACCAAGACTCAAAATCTTTGATCCTGTTACCTAGGTAAGCGGCTTGCCGCTTAAGGATTGACCTTGGCCTAATGGCCACGCTACGCGAATGGTCACCCTACGCCAACGATAACGTGTTACCTGACTTACTTGACCGGTCAATTAAGTACACTCATTCAATAACTCATCGCTGAATCTTTAGGTCTACTTGAGCTAGGTAGCCAACAGCGATTTATTTCCCTAAAACTGTTTGCCAACAAATAACTATGCACAACCAATCAATTAATTCGGTGCCTTCTGGCAATCAGAACTGTGAAGCAAGCACGAGTAGTTTGGTGAATTATCCAACTCGAAATCATAATGACAAACAGGCGATAGTAAGGGGAGGGTATATTTTTGCTCTGATTGTGGCGATGATTTTGGGATTCCAGTCACTGGAAGCCTCCTATGAACGGGTAAATGGTGAGGAAAATATTTCTTTTGCGACCAAGTCGCCTCCTTCTAGTCTCTTAGTGAGTGGGTTAACCTTGATTGGCTTGGGGCTAGGTATTGAAATTAATAAATCTACAATCTTCTCAAAAGGCAAAGGAATAATTCAACTGCTAGTAAATTCCTCTATGGATGAAGAGGAGTAATATCATGTCTAGTACCATCACTTAACGTACTGATTAGTCAAGACTTATGGTTTAGTTAGTTGTCTAGTTAGTCACCGGTTGAGTTCTAATTTCATAAGGAAGACTATATCAGCTATCTATTATCTATCTCAGCTGTATATCTCAGCTATCTATCTCAGCTATCTATCTCAGCTATCTATTATCTATCTCAGCTATCTATCTCAGCTATCTATCTCAACTATCTATCTCAACTATCTATCTCAACTAGAAGACGCTGCTGACTAGTTTGCAATTAGTCAATAGCATTTATTCAGGGTTGCCAACACCTTTAAAAAGGGTGTTAAATCTACTACTACTTCTAAAATTAATTGTATAACTGTCCTAGATTATTATAGTAAACTTGACTCTAGAAAGCAATGGCTACACATCACTAAACAATGGATCCAAGGGATTATAGGAAGAAAAATAGAACAGTACTATACGCCTCTAGTGATGCGACAGCTGCCAGGAAAAGGCTGTAAGTTGTTGCTTCTGGAAAGAAACACACCGGGAGCTGTCAGCACATGGCGATTTAACTGTGAGCTGCTCCAAAGACAATACTTACTAATTACTCTAGATAACCTAGCGGATTTAGATAGATATTTCCAGAGAAGCAATCGCCAAAGAAAACCAGGTAACACCAAAAGATAAATTGTTAATTTACCGATTAGTAACGTCTCTCATCGTATCGGTATTAGCCTAATTGACCCCTTCAAAAACCAAGAGTGGATTGGGGTATGGGATTTAAACCTAATCGACGATTGGTCAACTTATCACGCAGAAGATTATAAGGCAGAGCAACTAGTGTTATACCTCGGTCGTCGCCTGATTAGTTCCTATGAGTTTATGCCCGACTTTTTTGAGCAACAGATTACAGAAAAGCAATGGTGGCAACAGCGTATTATGACTTTGTGTAAACCAGATTTTACCAAAGATCACGATATTAATATTACAGCACTGTCAGAAACAAAACCACTGTCAGTAACAAAACACAGGTCAAACTTAATTGAGTTCAGAAGAAAAGTAGGATGAGTTGATGCCAGTTAACTAGGTTAACCTAGTTAACTGGCAAGGCACTAAGCAACTGGTTGATTGCTGACGTTTAACGGTTAACGGTTAACAGTTGACAGTCAACCCTCAACCGTCACAAAGATGGTGAGATCCCCTTCAAGTCAAGCCAGTTCGATACAGATGGCTCAAACCTCTTGTCGTTTTGTTAGATAATTGGTATAAACCGCTACAGATTCCAAAAACGGGGTGTGTTCAGGAGTGATTGCTCAGTCAGCTGCGGTTGACTGGTGCAGAAGCGATTGCTCCTGTTTTTTTTTCTGATCAAACGGACACAGTTGACTTGGTTTTCCCTACCTAATATCTTGTCAGGATAATTACCCTTAATAAAAATCTCCCGTTTCTCCCGTTTCTCCCCATCTCCCCATCTCCCCATCTCCCCACACCTCCCACCCTCCCCTTAATAGCAGACTTGATATAACTCCCCTTGCTCTGCCTTACCAATGCGGGTGTTCGGTGATCCAGTATGGGTAGTGAGCAATGCGCTAGAGTAGGATAGATAGGATAATTGAGATTAATTAACGGCGTAAGTTAGCCGACAGAAGGATGAGTTCTTGGCGCGATCGCTTAAATAAATTTGGTGGCAAAACTAGATTTGTAGTTTTTCGTTTGTTTGTACACTTAGCTGGTTCAGAAGTAACACCCTTGTTGGGGGTACTCAATCGTGCGGCACGGGAGGCCGTTGAATCAGACGGGGATTTGAAGGTGTTAGGGGAAGAACTGGTAGCAATTTGTCAAAACCTGCTACAGCTGCAGATCTACTGGCAATCGGCAGCGAATGAAGGAGATGTCTTTTGGAAGGAAGGAGAAGCTGGGGACTACGTTAATGAACTGTTTACTGACTCAGCTGGGCGCTACCTGTCTGAACCAGATTTCACTACACCCTTACCTGACAATGAACCTTTATCCATACCTGTGACCCAAAACGTAATTGTTATGATCACAGTAGCCTACGAAGGGGAAGTTCCTGAACTAGAAACTAACCTAGCTAGTGTTGAGTACCTCGAAGCAGGTCTAAAGGCATTGATTAATCTCCACTATCAGGAAAGTTTGCAAGCTATCCAGGTTCACTTCTCTCCAGCACAGTTGGGTGACGAACTGACTGATGAGCAAATTTTACTCAATTTCCCGGAACTGGTTCCCCTCTAATCATAAGTAAATTAAATAAATATAGATAGTGTTATAGTTATCACTATCAGTAGAAACAGTGATGGGGTGATGGGGTGATGGGCAAGACGAACGAAAAATCTTCCCCAAATTTTTGTTTGACAAATTAACTAGCCCATAGCCAAGCGCGATTAGACAAGCGCGATTAGACAATAGTGATTTAACAGAACGATAGTGATTTAAGAAAACTTTTTTAACTATATGTTACGTACAGTTGCGATTTTTGTTCTATCTCTAACCTTATGTTGGACCACAGTAGGGTGTGGTTCTCCTAACTCAAGCCAAGTGTCGCTGAATCGGGGTGGGAGTACATCCTTTACTCCAACTCGGTTGAGTGATGGGAAATATCCCGTACAACAGGCAACCTACGATGATGTTAATGGGGTATATACCCTAATGGTACTCAATACTCCTGCGGGTAGTCCGCCAGTTTTTCGGAGCAGGGATTTGCAGATGGCACGTCTGACTGAAGAGCAGGTTGCTGCTGGGGAAAATACGTATCTGAGTATTGATGACAATCAGCCGGTGATGTACCTAACTGAAGACTTCCGGATTGAATATGTCCACAATGTCACTGAGACTAGATCTAATCCTCAAACTGGTCAACAAGAAACAGTAATCGTGCGTCAGCAATCCAGTTTCTGGGCTCCTTTTGCTGGTGCTTTGGCTGGTCAAGCTATAGGTAGTATGCTATTTCGACCTCAATACTATGTTCCACCGGTTTATCAACCGGGAGGGGTTCTGAATGGTTATGGTGGGTATGGTAACAGCTATAGTCAAGCAGTGAAGCGATATGAAACACGGTACAAAGCACCGCCACCCGTGGTTAAAAATACTCGCTCTTTCCGCACGACTGGTAGCTTAAGAAAATCTCCTGCAGCTAATCAAGCCACTACTCGTAAAGCCTCACCCAACGCTAATCGCTCCACAGGAAGTGGTTTCGGCTCAAGTCAGTTACGCACCTCTAGTCCATCTAGTACTAAGAAAGCCAAACCAAGAAGCAGTGGTTTTGGCAGCACGAAGCGATCGCCTTCTGGCTTTGGTAGTAGTCGTGGTGGTAGTCGTTCCTTCAGACGCCGCCGCTAGTTTTAAGGCCCCTTAAAATACCCTTAAAATACATTAAGAAGCTTCTAAAGTCTTTAGAAGCTTCTTATTTTGCTGCATTATCAGGTTAGTTTTTGATTTACTACCATAACCTAAATACTGTAACTGGGGTGCTAGGATTCGAACCTAGGAATGGCGGGACCAAAACCCGCTGCCTTACCGCTTGGCTACACCCCATTCATTCCACTTCTTTGATGATAACAGATTTGACTGGGAATATGTCAAGTATTTTTTTTGATTATTTTTTCTTTGTTTGGGCGAAAGGGTAATGGAGTAATGGAGGAATGGTCACCGGAAGGAAGAGAAAGAGAGATTGATTGTCTGACCTCCGCATGTTTTTTCCCCCCTCTTCCTTTTCAACCTATATTCACGCCGGATAAATCCGTAAACGTCGGTTGGGTTCATCGCCAAAGCTAGAAGACTTGAGGCGATAGTGTTCAACTAACTCGTGTTGCATTTTCCGCACTTTAGGCGATCTGGGCAACAATTCTACAGGTTGGCCTTTGGGAATCACAATTTGCTCAACTGCTAAACGGGCTTCTTCTAGAGCCTCGATTTCATCCTCGCTAACGCTTTGGGCAAATAACTCCAAATCAGCAGCATCGGGAATTGTGGGGTCATCCATGTGCAACAGACGCCTTAATGCCCGAGTAATCTGGGGGATGGAGCTAGCTTTGATAGCGTGAATCGGGATCTGACGAGATTTAGCAATGGACTTGAGCTTGGAGTGGTTTTTGACATGCGATCGCAATCCTAAAACCACATCAGCAGTATCCATGTTTTTTGTCAAGACCACAGGCAAATTGAGGATTTGGATCACTTGCTCGATTTGATGACGACTAATGCCGTAAGGATACACCTGTAGTGGCAAATCCTCACCATTAGGTCCTAACATCTCCATCCCTTGACCCAAGAGCTCTTGCTGTGACCAAGATTCAGCCAGCAGCTGTTCAAAGGTGCTATTTTCCCGAGCTGGCTTTGGTTCTTGAAGGGATAGGGGATTCATCTGCCCAGATGAACGCCAACCTTTTGGTTGGCTAGGAGTCGTTAGGGTAAGGTGACCCTTGCTCCGACCATTTAGGGGAGTGGTAACTGGAGCGCTAGGTAATTCTCGGGTAATGGTTACCTTACCATTTTCATCTTCTGTCCTGACTGGAGGATTTGGTTGACGTCCCCTGAGTAAATTATCAACCGTGTCCGCAACACTTTCATGTACTACCCAACGCTTACGCTCTAGCATTTCTACAGCGATTTCAAAGGTTGGGGGGGCTTTTCGCTCCAAAACGGTTTTCTGGGAGCCTCGCCGTCTGGCTTCGTCATCCCCTAGGGTTACAGCCTGGATACCGCCTACTAAATCCGAAAGAGTGGGATTTTTAATCAAGTTTTCAATCCGATTGCCGTGAGCAGTTCCCACCAGCATCACCCCCCGTTCCGCAATGGTACGAGCGGCCTGAGCTTCCAGTTCTGTGCCAATTTCATCGATAACGATCACTTCTGGCATATGGTTTTCCACCGCCTCAATCATCACCTGATGCTGATGTTCTGGGCTAGCGACCTGCATCCGTCGGGCTCGACCAATAGCTGGGTGGGGAATATCGCCATCTCCAGCAATTTCGTTAGAGGTGTCGATAATCACGACCCGTTTGTCTAATTCGTCTGCCAGAACTCGGGCAATTTCCCGTAAAGCAGTAGTTTTGCCTACACCAGGACGCCCAAGCATCAAAATTGACTTACCAGTTTCGACTAAGTCACGAATCATGCCGATGGTACCAAAGACCGCTCGACCCACACGACAGGTTAAGCCAATAATTTCCCCTGGACGGTTCCGAATCGCACTAATGCGGTGCAAGGTACCCTCAATTCCGGCTCGGTTATCACCGCTAAAGGATCCGACTCGCTCAACACAGTGATTGATTTGTTCGATAGTAACTGGTGTATCAGAAAGGTACTCTGCCCGATCACGAAAGCGCACTTCTGGGAAGCGACCGAGATCCATAATCACTTCGATCAAACTGTCCCTTTCAGGATGTTGCTCCAATGATGACCGAATTTCGGCGGGCAATATGTCTAGTAATTTTGGTAGGTCATCTGTAATTTTTTCACAGTTTGAAATCCCCTGAGTTTTGTCCACTGTTTCTTGGTGTTCCTTGGTAGGTATAGTGGCAAAATCTAGTTGAAGATTGTCACTTACCTCTGAGGAGTGACCACTAACGGTCATCGCCTCAACCAAGTTATTTTCATAAACCACTGGTGATTCTTGATTGAATGACAGTTGTTGCTCTGAAAGCTTGTTTAGTGGAAAATTCACCATTTGTTTTGACCAAATAAAGCGATTTCTGCTGTTAACTTTTGCCCTGTTTAACTTTCGGTTGTTAGTCAGGTTTTGGATTTAGGTCATGTCTAATTTTACTCCCTAATAATTGAAGGTTTTTATGCTAATTTAATCCAACAGTATTCCTCGATTAAAGTCAAGAACATTAAATACTCTGAGGAATTTTTTTGACTGATTTGAGTTGAGCCACCAGGGCATGGGCAGTTGCCACAGCCTGCCAGAGCAGATCTGGTACATCTTCAAGGTTTCTATAAGAGGGATTAGGAACGAATCCCTGGTGGTGATCAACGTTTTGGTCATAGTCTTGTTCTAACTTTTCTAGAATCGGTGAGAGTAGAACTCGGGCGTAGCTACCGTAAGCCACACCGGCAACGTAGGGTAGGTTATTTGGTTGTTCGCCTAGGGTGGCCTTTTGGTCAAGGTTGTTGTAAGAACGTTCAACCGGCAACCTATCAACTTGGGCTAGCTTCAAAAGCCTAGCTGCTCTTAGTTTGCTGACGGTGTGGTTATTGGTACCACCAGCTAACTGTACGTATCCTGGTAAGCCAGCAGCGATGACTTTCTGAGCGAGTTTGACAGCAGCATGAGTTGTACCCATGCCTATATCCCCACTCATAGGACGTCCATCGGTTTGCCAGATTAGAGGACAGGGTAAAGGCTGGATGAGTTGGTAGATTTCCTTTAGGTAGTCAATCAAATCTTTACCATCTGGGCAGCTAATGGCTAGGAGTTTGAGTTGAGCGCACCAGGGTGCGATCGCATTCCATAGTCTTTTAAAGTCTGGTAAATTCCCGACTTTGGTGTGAATTTCTATAGCATCAACGCCATTGCTTAGAATCAGGGGTGCGATCGCAAAAGGAGCTGATACGTATGAGCGAGTAGTGATCAGCTGATGGGGGCAAACTGGCAGACAACGACCACAGCCATAGCAGCGTTGGTCGAGCACACCAGAGTAAGCTTCACTGCCATTCTGGAAAGTAATTGCTTGTGCTGGGCAAATCTTTTCACAGGGACGGGGGCAGTCCCCTGGACACAAATCTGAGTCAAATTCGGCTTTTCGGAAATGGGGGTCTTCCCCATCATTCAAGCTCACCATCAGCCATGGTCTGCCACAGAATCCAAACCCTCGCTGTTTGGCTTCATTTCCCATGGTGCTGGCGACTTGTAAGGCATCTTTCGCCGCCGAAATGACCGCCGGGTCAGCTGCCACATCAATACAATCGGCACCGGCGAGGGTGTAAGCCAAGGTTAGGCTTCTAACAGCAGGGAGGTGTTGAAAACTGGCTCCGCAAATGAGCTTGAACCAATCACCCTCCCTTAAGGAATGTAAGGGATAGTAAAGTTCATTCACTCCTATATGCTAAATCTTTAACGCGAAAATGGGGAGACTAATTTTAGAATTTGAGTAATTAAAAAGGCGTTTTTTGAGGCGCTTACAATCCTTTCCGGGGGGGGAAATCCCTCAATTGTTTTCCAAAAATGCAGATTTAGGGTAGCTGGTTTTATTCTTACACCAAATATAGCGGTTGAATTTCTACAGCTGATCTCACTAAAATAATGGTGTCAATTAATTGAAAATTTTTTTTATTTCAAAATTATTTTTATTAAAACCCATCCCACGTGATAATTAGTCGTGGGATGGAGTTTAAGCATTGGGAATCTTGGCGCTTATTCGGTTAATCAATAATCGCGTTAAGCAGGACCTCGGCTAAGGTCATATTCTCCATGTCTTCCAGAGTCACTGTGTCCACGATGTCAAATTGAGCCCCAGCTCCTTCAAGGTCATCATCAAGTGCTTTGAGAAACCGAGTTGCCATGGCATCATTACCCACTTGGATCAGTGAAATGCCTAGTTCTTCATCCCGGTCTATGTGCCGAGATGCTTCAATGATCACTCGCATTACGGCTTTGCGGTCATCTGGCTCACCATCGGTTATCACCAAGAAGGTTTCCCCATTGGGTTTGGTTTGCCCAGCCGCTTTGCGCTTAAAGTAGTCATCGGTGGCATCCTTTAGCACACCAGCGAGATCGGTGCGACCCATGGGATCATTTTCTTGGAAAATTTGTTCTACTTTATCTGAGGTAACATTGTCGTACCGTCTAAAGCGACTAGAAAACAGGTAAACCGTAATCCCATCTGGATCGAGCTGTTCACATTTTCTGGCCACTGCTAAGGTAGACTCTTGGGCAATCTGCCATCGACTTTTGCTCCTATCTTGGGAGTCTGGGCTAGACATACTGCCGCTTTTGTCGATGATTAACGTATAGTCACGGTCTTCCACGAGTGAACCTCCCACGAAAAAATTTCCTCCTTACCTTTACTGCCACGATTTCTTAATCTAGCTTAGCTAATACTCCCACAGCTCATCTGGATGTTTTAGCCTTAGGACCCTTAGCAGAAGTTGATTATGCCAACATTATGAAACCATTATTAAAAGCATCTTTCAACGGCAGCACCTTAGACTTGCTTATCAGGGTAGGTAATGGTGGATTTATTTGATTGACTGTTGTCTCTATTTACTATTATAAATTAAAATAATAATCTTAGAGATTAATCGTCAAATCTTGACAGTTTGCTTAGGAGCTGTGTTACCTGCTCACCATCAGATGATACTTAACGAGTCTGGCAATCAAGACCGAGTTTCTTTCAAGGCTTGCAAATAATCAATTGCTGCCTCTAGTTTGGAGGGATAGGAGTCAGAAAATTCTTCAAACCACAACCCTTCTGCTGAGTTTGGAGTTAAGCCTTTTAGCCACTCAGTGGCTTGCTGATTAAGGGCTTCTCGTTCTCTTTGCTTTTGCTGCTGAACTCGTTTTTGTTCAGCTTCGAGTTCCTGCTGTTGTTTGAGAACCTCTTCTTGGTCTTTTTTATCAAACTCTGTTCTCATCTCAGCCAGCTCCCGATCCTGAGCAGTAGATACCCAATCAGGTATTTTGGATGGTGATGCACTAGTTGCTGGATCAGTTAGTGGCAAATCAACTAGTTTTTCCTGAAACAGAGGTTTTTCTTGCGGTTGAACACCAGCATCTTTTTGTTCATATTCAGCTTTGAGTTGAGCTAACAAGTCATCCATTGATTCCATGACTTTGGTCTCCTCTTAAATTGTTAACTGTTGAGGGATGTTTTTTAAACAGTTAACTTACAGCACTGTCACAAGCCTCGAACCCTGACGGGATAAATCCCACTAACTTCTCCTATGCTTTAGTCAATAATAGCATTGATCAAAACTTCAGTGAGAGTCATATCCTCCATCTGATCAATAGTTACCGTATCTACGATGTCAAACTTAGCCCCAGCATTTTGCAGCTCATCATCTAATATTTTTAAGAATTTAGTTGCCTGGAGATCATTCCCGATTTGGATGAAGGAAATTCCTAGTTCTTCATCGACATCAATACGCCGTGATGCTTCTATGATCACCTTCATCACAGCTTTGCGTTCATCAGGCTCCCCATCAGTGACGACTAAGATGGTTTCTCCATTTTCTTTGGTTTGGCCACTAGCCTTACGTTTAAAATAGTCGTTGGTGGCATCGAGTAAAACACCAGCTAAATCCGTGCGTCCCGATGGTTCATTTTCCTGGAATATCTGTAGCACTTTATCTGCGGTTACATTGTCGTAGCGTTTAAAGCGACCAGAAAATACATAAACCGTGATGCCATCTGGATCCAATTCTTCACATTTACTTGCTAAAGCAAGGGTAGACTCCTGCATCATTTGCCAACGGCTTTTTCCAGCAAGTTGATCCCTAATCGACATGCTGCCACTTTTATCGATGATTAAGGTGTAGTCACGTTGTTCGAGCATTGCTAGTCTTACCCACTATCATCCTACACCTCTAGGGTATCAAAATTATCATTTGTGACTAGTAACAGGGTTGGGTATCGATAAATATCAGCTATCAGCTATCAGCTATCAGCTATCAGCTATCAGCTATCAGCTATCAGCTATCAGTATTTAGCTTATGCCTTAGGTCACAGGCTAGAAGCCTGTGCCACGCTTTTGAATAAAATAAGCTGACCGCTGACCGCTGACCGCTGAATGCTTACAGAGCTATACCGAGACTATAAATTGGCTACAGAAACGAGTCCCGGCAAAGTCTCTTTGAGGGGTTGCCAACGGAAAGCACGATCTCCTCCCATCTCTAGGATTACTTTTACTCGTGGTTCTTGCTGGGGCAATGTGGTTAGATAGTCAACTTCTTGACTAGATAGAATAATTCCTTCAATAATCCACAGCACCAACCCTTTAGATTTGGGAGATAGGGCTGACAGTTGGTAGGTGACCAAGGGTGGCAGGTAGTAAACATCACCGACTGCAGATGATTTACCCATATTTTTCTTGCCCAGATGAGGAGGGCGAACACCGTGAATTCCAGTTAGATAAGCGGCTGGATCTCCTAGTCCTTTGGCAGTAATGGAAACGGTGGTATAGCCAGCAGCTCGCAAACGCCGCTGATAACGACCTTCAAACCCACCTTCTAATGGTGCATAAACTGCCAATGCACCAGACTTTTCTAGTGCCCGGATGAATGACTTGCCGGTGGTGATCAGTGCCATTGCTACCTCTGCTTCTGGTTTAAGTTTTGTGAACTCCTGTCAGCCTCCTATTATAAAGGACTGTTGGCAACTTCCCTCGAAGGTGCTGGAAACAGAGCACGATATCGCGGCTTGGCACAACAGCAGCACAAATATGACCGGTTATCAACAATCAATAAGGATTTCAGTATAAAAAAACCTGATCAGAATGGCCAAACTGAAAAAAATTATACTTGAGATAGGAGGCAAATTTACATAGATCTAGCACATGGCATTCATCGTATCCCATGGATACATAGTATGTTTTCCGGTCCTGTGATGTCCGACATATCCGACCTTTCTGTTTTATAAAGCTATTATCTTTGAGCGCAACTAAGTATTAGAAAACATAATTATGGCTCCCAATCCCACCATCATGAAAGCTGTTGAGCAGCTAGACTACCGCGTCACTGTTGGGGATGTTGCTGCCCAAGTGGGTTTAAACATCCATCAAGCCGAGCAAGGTTTACTTGTCCTGGCCTCGGAAGTAGGTGGACATTTACAAGTGGCCGAGTCAGGGGATATTGCTTATCTGTTTCCCAAAAACTTTCGCGCTATTCTCCGCAACAAGTCCTTAAAGCTACAGTTGCAAGCATGGTGGGAAAAGGTTTGGGCTGTTTTATTCTACCTGATTCGGATTTCCTTCGGGATTTTCCTTCTGCTTTCCATTGTGTTGATGATTGTTGCGATCGCATTTATTGTTCTAAGCCTCAAAGCTGGCAGTGACAATGATTCTGACGGAGGAGGCGGAGGAGGAAGTCGTTCTGGTGGTGGCGGCGGAATCCTGTTTTTGCCCCGTTTATGGATTGGACCGGATCTGTTTTGGTGGTTCAACCCATCATACTCCCACAGTAATGCTCGCTCGAGACGGCGAAAATCCCGTTCGGACCGAGGAGACAGTGAGATGAATTTTTTAGAGGCTGTCTTCTCCTTTCTGTTTGGTGATGGCAATCCCAATAGTGATTTAGAAGAACGTCGCTGGAAAACCATTGGTGCTGTAATTCGTAATTCCGGAGGGGCTGTGGCAGCTCAACAGATTGCTCCCTATCTTGATGACCTTGGGGAAAGCTATCAGCGGGAGTCGGAAGACTATATGTTACCCGTGCTAATCCGATTCGACGGACGCCCGGAAGTTAGCCCATCAGGGGATATTGTCTATCACTTCCCTAAATTGCAGACAACTGCTGCCAAACAGAATCAACAACCGGTGCCAGCTTATCTTCGTGCCAAGTTGTGGCAGTTTTCTCAGGCCAGCAGTAACCAGATTATGCTGGCGATTGGGTTAGGGAGTGTAAACTTTGTTTTAGCATTAGTCCTGGGTTCCCTGTTGCAGGGGGGTGAGATTGCTGAACAGCTAGGAGGATTTGTACTATTTGTGGAGCTAATTTACCCTCTGTTATTGGTTTATGGCGTAGGATTCTTGACTATACCGTTGCTTCGATATTTCTGGGTTCAGCGGAAAAAGAAGCACATTGAAGCTCAGAATCAAGCACGGCAGGAAAATGCGATCGCACTTAATCAGCCGGATGAAGCTTTACAGAACAAGATTGCCTATGCGCAACAGTTTGCCGATCAAAATGTGATTGGGGAAGACAATTTGGTTTATAGCAGTGAGAAGGATTTATTGGATCAGGATATAGAACGGAAAGATCAAATTGATGCCGAGTGGGAACAGCGCTTAGAGTTGGGATCTACTCACAATCTTGATTAACTAATTAGTAAGCATTTAGCCGTCAGCTGTCAGCTGTCAGTGGTCAGCGGTCAGCTATCAGCTTTGTGGAACAGCCTTCGACGCTTTCACTTGACTCAGATTCAACAAATGGTTACCTGTTTGATTCAAAATCTGACTTCTGACTTCTGACTTCTGACTTCTGACTTCTGACTTCTGACTTCTGACTTCTGACTTGCGCGTAGCGCTATATCAGTAATGACCGGGAGATGATATGAACCAAGATCAGGGCCAGTTCTCATCTTGATCACCTTAACATCTCGACTGACTAAACAGTGGTCTACAGGAATAGCTAACCAAGGATTGGCTGGTGAAAATTGTGATAGGGTTGGTAAAATCCCAAACCCAGCACGAGCGTCACGCAATCCCGAACTTTCAATTAGACGTTTATAATAGGGTGACCACATCGTAACGTTTAAATCACCAATTAGCACAACTGGTTTTTCAATTTGTTTTATATAATTCCCAATCTCCTCTTCTAAATCTTGATTGCGCCACTGCCAACGTTGCTTTTCCAAATCCTCTTGCTGGCGTTGCTGAATTGAAGTATGAATGCGCGATTGTTTGGTTTTGGTCAAGCCCCCTAAATCCCCCAACTTTGGGGGACTTTGATAGTTTTGTTCCCCCCAAAATTGGGGGGCTAGGGGGGCAAAATCATACCCATAATCAGCAACGCCAAAATCCCCTGGCTTCCCAAAATAAAATTGTGGATAGGAGTGAGTAACAATGACTGAAGCGTCGGCACCAGCAATCTTTAAATCTAATTTGACCAGACCACGATATTTTCCGTATTCCAGAATTTCTGATTCTTGTAATGGTAAACGACTGTATACTTCAATCTGAAGTTCTGGAATACTGATAGTATAGGGTAAAAACTCTCTTAACTCTTCTAATTCTTCAGGCCAAGGGTCTTTGGTTTCTAAAAAAGCGGCAATCGTCGGGTTTTCTTCTTTCACCAAGGCAATAGCATCAGCACGCTTATTGGAAAACGAGACATTGAACAGAAACAGACGCATGGGTTCACCGGAAGCCCCAAAGCTGATTTTAGGGATATACCAAGGAAGGATTTCTGTCAAGTTAATCATTAAGCAAAATAACGTGACTATCACCCAAAATTTGCGGCGAGTTAGGGCAAAATAAATTAATGGTAATACCCCTAATACCAGATATTGATGTTTAAAATTAGTTGTGAATTCTAAGTATACGTTATCTCTAAAAAAATAGCTAGTTACAGAGAGTAATGTGACAAGACTAGTTAAGATAATGAATAACGATAAAATCCAGTTGTTTAATACCTTAACTAATGGATTAGAAGTCGAGTTAGTCATCAACTTTGCCTCTACCGTACTTGTTATGCTAAATAAACAGTCTGTAAGAGGGAACAGGGAACAGGGAACAGGGAACAGTTGCTAGTGGTGCTTCAGGGGGGGCTCGCCGTTATTTTCCGCCTCGTAGCCAGGGTTGGTAAAGCCCGCCCCGTTCCACCCACGGGCAAGATGCCCGTTCCACCCACCGGGTCAAACAGCAAACATGAGATGCACCCGATAGGGAGCAGGGTTTTCAGATTTTTTACTAATTTGGAAATAGGCAATTTAAAGCTACAACAACTTACTTCAAACTAGCCCTACTCCCTACTCCCTACTCCCTACTCCCTACTCCCTACTCCCTACTCCCTACTCCCTACTCCCTGTTCCCTGTTCCCTATTCCCTGTTCCCTGTTCCCTTTGCTATTTGATATCAATCAATCTGAGCTAGTTGAGCACTAGAGTAATAGTGACTCAAAATTTGTAGGTAATTCAATCCCCGACGGGATAAGTTGTAGGCTCCCCACTGACTTAACCCCAATCCGTGACCATAACCACGACCGTTGAATTGGAAACCATTTTCGGTTTTAGACACGGTAAACAGCCTACTTTTCAGACCTAGGATTTTGCGTAATTCCTTGCCTTTAATAGTCTTTGTATTGCTACTGCCTTCTACTTTAAGAGTGATCACCCTGCCTCGGGGTGTCCTTTCCACTGGGGTCATGGCGATAATATTACCAACACCAGGAATCTTCTGGCTCAGTTGACTAGCAGAAAAGCTTTTTGTCCACTGGTAGACTGGTGTGCCCTGATCGTAATCAGGTACACCCTGTAGATAAGGAATGGGTTCACTCCACCAAATATCTTCTACATTTTCTGTATGTCCTCCAGACGCAGCATGGAAAACAGCGAGAATCACTTTATTACCATACGTCATGATCTGTCCCGCTGTGGCATTAACCGCTTGATGAGTGCTGGCTGTTTCGCTATTTAGACCTTTGTAAACTTGCCAACGCTGGGTATCCCCTATATCATAGATATCGCTCTTGGATTTGTTCCGTTGATGGAGCACATAGGAACGAGCTGCTACTGCTTGGGCTTTCAAGGCTTCTATCGGCCAACTGGGACTCATTTCTGCGCCAATCACGCTATAGAGATAGTGTTCTAAATCAACATGGTTGACCGCTGTTAACTTATTGTCAGAACTAACCAGTCGAGTGCGTCCCCGATACCAGCGATCGCCTATCCAAACATAACCATTGTCTTTCGGTTCAATCCAGAGGGATTTCCCTTGCCACTGACCTAACTTAATTCCACTACCGTTAGTTTCCGCAGTCATACCTGCCATGGCTTTTAAGTCTCCCACGGCTTGACCTGTCCCATCTCGGACAATGGCTGTGGTGGAACTCCCCAAGGTTACCTGTTTAACACCTTGCTCAACCGCTATCCGCAGTTCTACCGCTGCCTGAACTGGTGCAATGAGAACCATCCACAATAAAAAAGAGAGCCACCAATGACGCCCTCCTAGAACAATTATTGACTTGAGCATAGTTACAATAAAGATGGGAAAGCCTTTTGATGCCATATTTACTAGTTACTGATTACTTATACGAAGAGGAATCTTTTTGTCCTGATTAACAGCGATTCGATCTTACTCTGAGTTGTTCCAATTAGCGGCCAATTGTAACGGGCAAGATGCCCGTTCCACCCACCGGCAAGATGCTAGTAACACACCACGGGCAAGATGCTAGTAACACACCACGGGCAAGATGCCCGTTCCACACCGCACCACCGGGTCAAACAACTAATCGTTGATTTCATTTTATTCACCAAAAAGTCTAATACTTAGTTGCTGTAATACTTTCAACCCTTGTAGGGAACCTCGAATTAGTCTGGTAGCTGCTATTGGTTGCTTTAGCATACCCATGGCTAAGGGCAAGGGTTTCAGTGATCCATCAGCACTAATCGCTGGGGTAAGGTCTGGGATATTGTAGTAGCTATCATCACTAATCACTCTTACCATTGCTACAGCAAATCCCTTGGGATTAAGTACCGATAGGGTAGCAAATCCTTCCATATCGACTACATCAGCTTGGTAGCTCTGACCGAGTTGACGCTTTTCTACGCTAGAGGAAATTATGCGATCGCTACTCAATCCCCTCACTAAATTAGCTTGGCGTTGCTGAGTTGAAGTATGAATGCGCGTAGGTTTGGTTTTGCTCAAGCCCCCTAAATCCCCCAATTCTGGGGGACTTTGAGAGTTTTGTTCCCCCATTGAAGTATGAATGCGCGTAGGTTTGGTTTTTCTCAAGCCCCCTAAATCCCCCAACTTTGGGGGACTTTTAGAGTTTTGTTCCCCCCAGAATTGGGGGGCTAGGGGGGCACAATCATACCCAGAATCAGCAACGCTATTAGTCTTTTCAGCCAGTTTCTCGTGAACTAAGCTAGTCAGTTGGCTGCAGCACTGTTGCACCAGTGGTTGAGGTCTATTTTGGTTTGGGTCAATAGCAACACAATCGTTATACACAACAATATCACCAACGGAATAGTTAGGAGATAAGCTGCCACACAATCCCATCAGCAGTACTTTAGGTTGGGAGTGCTCGGGCAAATTTGTTGTAGTTTGTAACCATGTTTCTAGATACTGAGTTACAGGCTCTGCTCCCATCGGAATAGATAGAATCAGAGGTAATGGACGACCAGTAATCTGCTTGATTCCTCGACAAATTGCTTGATATTCTGCTCCTTGAGGAACAAGAATGATCGTGATCGGAATAGTTAGTTGGGAAAGGTTCATACTTTAGGAAAGGGAATAGGGAAAAGGGAACAGGTAATTAATTTCTGTGTAGGTGCTTCTATGAATTTAAATAAACCAAAACGGCCAACAATTTGGGTAACAGCTCTAGTTAGTTTGCTCTCAGTAGGACTAGTTACGCCCCAGCCCACAGTGGGACAAACTACCATTGCCCAACAACAGGAATCAGCACAAGCACAACTAACCAAAGCTAAGCAACTGACTCAGCAAGTTATTGATCTTAATGAGCAAGGGAAATACTCGGAAGCGATTCCCCTTGCCCAGGAAGCTTTGAGAATTCGACAGCAAGTGCTCGGGGAAGAACACGCAGATGTGGCAACCAGCCTCAATCATCTGGCGGCACTCTATCGTGAAATGGGAAGGTACCAACAGGCGGAACCCTTGTTAACCGAAGCCTTGGAGATGAGGAGACGGTTGCTGGGAGATCAACACCCTGATGTGGCAACCAGCCTGAATAATCTGGCGGCACTCTACTATTCCATGGGAAGGTACCAACAGGCTGAACCCTTGTATACCCAAGCCTTGCAGATGGACAGAAAGTTGCTGGGAGAGGAACACCCATCTGTGGCAACCAGCCTGAATAATCTGGCTTTGCTCTACTCTTCCATGGGAAGGTACCAACAGGCTGAACCCTTGTATACCCAAGCCTTGGCCATGACGAGACGGTTGCTGGGGGAGGAACACCCTAATGTGGCATTAAGCCTCAATAATCTGGCTTTGCTCTACTCTTCCATGGGAAGGTACCAACAGGCTGAACCCTTGTATACCCAAGCCTTGGCCATGACGAGACGGTTGCTGGGACCCGACCACCCATCTGTGGCATTAAGCCTCAATAATCTGGCTTTACTCTACCAATCCATGGGAAGGTACCAACAGGCGGAACCCTTGTATACCCAAGCCTTGGAGATGAACAGACGGTTGCTGAGGAACCAACACCCATCTGTGGCATTAAGCCTCAATAATCTAGCTTTACTCTACCACTTAATGGGAAGATACCAACAGGCGGAACCCTTGTATACCCAATCCTTGGAGATGTTGAGACGGTTGCTGGGGGAGGAACACCCATTAGTGGCAAGCAGCCTCAATAATCTCGCTGGTTTACATCACAGTCAAGGAAACATTCAGCAAGCCCTAGAGTTTCTCGAAGCGGGATTAGACATCCAAGAACTTAATCTAGAACGTAATCTCGTCGCTGGTGCTGAAAAGCAAAAACGAGAGTACATGAAAACTATCTCTGGCACAAGAGATAGAGCCATTTCTCTACACCTAAACTCAGATCCCGATAATGAAAGAGCAGCTGGTCTAGCGTTAACAACTATCCTGCGTCGCAAAGGTCGCTTACTCGATTTCTTGACCCATAGTCAGCAACTGTTGCGTAAACGCTTAGATTTCCAAAGCCAAAAATTACTAGACCGACTCAACAATACTCGCACCCAACTTGCTAACCTTACCTACAACCGACCAGAGAATCTTCCCCTTGAAGAATATCGTAATCAACTCAATAAACTAAGGAATCAGGAACAGGAACTAGTCGTAAAAATTAGTAGGCGCAGTCGTGAATTTGCCCAAATCAATCAACCAGTCACCATCGAAACTATTCAACAACTGATTCCTGAAGATACGGCACTGGTAGAATTTGTAGAGTACAAACCCTTAAATCCCCAAAAGGGTAGTTTTGGTAATCCCCGTTATGCCGCCTATGTACTCCCTTCTAAAGGCGCACCCCAAGGCATTGATTTAGGGGAAGTAGATGCTTTTAAACCTCTGTGGGAGATACTTGAATTATCCCTTCAAACTGTATATCTTCCCATCCCTAAGGTAAAAGAAGCAGCCCGTAAAATGGATGAGAAACTGATGGCGAAAGTTCGTCCTTTGTTGGGAAATAGCCGCAGGATTTTATTGTCTCCAGACAGCTTCCTCAACCTCATCCCCTTTGAAGCTTTAGTAGATGAAGACAACCGGTATTTAGTAGAAAGCTATGGTTTTACCTACCTCACCTCCGGTAGGGATTTACTGAGATTATCCAATCCTAATCCCAAGCTTACCCAACCAGTACTTTTGGGAGCACCAGACTTTGATAATTCCGCTCAAACTACTGCCCTTGGGGAAGAAAACCAGATAGTAGCAACCCGCAGCTTACGTGACTTTAATCCTTCCGAGTGGGGCTTATCGCCTTTACCTGGTGCTCTTGAGGAAGTAAATGCGATCGCAAAGATGCTGGGTGTAGAGCCCTTGTTGGGTGCTCACGCTAATGAAGCAGCATTGAAACAGGTTACTCGTCCCAGAATACTACATATCGCTACCCATGGTTTCTTCCAAGAAAGACCTGAAAAGGAAGAGTTTACTAATGGGGATAATGCTTTACTTCAGTCATGGTTAGCATTAGCAGGAATTAAGGACAACAAGCGAGAAAATGATCATGAAGATGGCATCTTTACAGCCTTAGAAGCAACCGGATTAAATTTATCAGGTACAAAGCTAGTGGTGTTATCAGCATGTAATACAGGTTTAGGCAATATCAGTGCTGGAGAAGGAATATATGGATTGCGTCGAGCTTTAGTGATTGCTGGGTCAGAAAGCCAAGTCATTAGTTTGTGGAACGTGAATGATGAGGCTACGAAGTATCTAATGGTGTCTTATTATCAAGGATTGAAGGATAACCAAGGGCGTTCTGAGGCTTTGCGGAGGGTTCAGTTGCAAATGCTAGGAAGTCCACAGTATCAGCATCCCATTTATTGGGCGAGTTTTATTCCTTCTGGTAATTGGCGCTCTATGGCTATTGACTAAATTAGCCTTGTTGCCCAGTTGCACCAGTGGTTTAGATCTATCTTGGTTTCGGTCAATAGCAACACAATCGTTATACACAACAATATCACCAACGGAATAGNGGAGTAGGGAGTAGGGAGTAGGGAGTAGGGAGTAGGGAGTAGGGAGTAGGGAGTAGGGAGTAGGGAGTAGGGAGTAGGGAGTAGGGAGTAGGGAGTAGGGAGTAGGGAGTAGGGAGTAGGGAGTAGGGAACAGGGAAAAAGTTGTGTGTACCTCAGGTGCGACCCGTGGCGAATTTAATTCGCCAAGGTCAAGGGCACCTAACTTGTGATCAGAAGTGCTATATATCGATGCTATCGCCCTTGATAGTATTTTTCTGTTGATAGTAAACCCAGTTACCACAGACAAATTTAAATTTTTTATAAAGTTATCGACAATTTTATATTAAGTTTTATTAAAGGCAACGTAAGCATATGCGCTACGCGCACGCGTGCGCGTTCAGCTGTCAGCCGTGAGCCAAAGGCTGACAGCTGAATGCTTATTTTATTCAAATCTCAGACCCCACACCCCTCACCCCAAAGGGTCTATCCCATCACCCCTGACCAATACATGTTTTGAATTCTTTGTCAATCTGTCAACTCTGATATAGCGTTTATATTTGAGTTGTGAACATAGGATTGTTAGGAATTGGGACTTCGGACTTCGGACTTCGGAGCAGTAGGAAAGAGTTTGGAGGATTTTTTGGTCTTCTTAAAAATCAGTAAGATTGTTCATGACCTATTTATAAACGCTATACAAACTTCTTCCTTTCGCCCTGTTGAGATTTCCTGTTGAACCCAAGCCTAGCCAAGGATAGACACAAAAAGGGTCAATGCCATGGTCACTGACCAATGCATGTTTTAAACTGTTTGTCAATTAGTAAAGTCTGATACAAAGTTCTAGGACCATAAGGAATTTTCGTTTTCGGTAGAAAAATCTTGACTACCTAAAAATCTGTAGTAGATTTAAATTTGTAAGCCTAAATAAGGGTTACATGACACCCGACAGCAGTTTTTTTTAACAGGCTGCGATGGGTGACACATGCTAGTTAGCTATCCATTTTTGGCGTTAATGATCATGAAAGCTCTTTTGAAGACAGATTTTCAGAGGATCTTTAAATAGTGATCGCAACTCAAGAGTAAACACCCTCTGGTGGATCAAGACACTCTCAATGTTAGTAAATAAAAGGACACGAAACCGAAGATGAATATCTTAAAAAATTGGGCAATCAACGGCCTGAAAGCCATCGTTTTAAGCGCTCTGCTCTTGGTATGCACGTTGACCATTTCTGTCTCTAGTGCTTCGGCAGAGGTGAGCATGAATCGTTTCTGTTCCCATCTGCACCAATTTACAGGAGCGAATACAACATATCCCCTGAATTGCCAACCCAGTGATTTCGATCTGGTCCAAGCCACATTCTGTGTCCACTTACACAAGTATATAGGCACGAACACTACCTATCCATCTGGTGACGCTCAAGCTTGGTGCGAGCAAAATCCAAATCCTGGAGGGATCGTACCTGAGGATGTTTATTGCACACACCTTCATCAATGGGGAGGCAATAACACCACCTTTCCCATCGATCCATCTTGTTAATAGAGAGACCCCTCTGTTAATGGGTAAAGCCTAGGGGAAAAGATACCAAAGACTAGGTAATATCATTTCCCCCTAGATTGCAATAATTAAACAAAAAAGCGCTCCCCGTCTGGAGAGCGCTTTGTGTTAATCAAGTAGATTAAACCAAGTTGAAATTAACCGTTGATCACTGGAGCAGTCAAAGCTACAGGAGTAGCTTCAGCCGCAGCTAGGTCTAGAGGGAAGTTGTGAGCGTTACGCTCGTGCATTACCTCGAAACCTAGGTTGGCGCGGTTTAGTACATCAGCCCAGGTGTTGATCACGTGACCTTGTGAGTCAATGATGCTCTGGTTGAAGTTGAAGCCATTCAGGTTAAATGCCATGGTGCTGATGCCCAGTGCAGTAAACCAGATGCCGATTACAGGCCATGCACCCAAGAAGAAGTGCAAGGAACGGCTGTTGTTGAAGGAAGCGTATTGGAAGATTAAACGACCGAAGTAGCCGTGAGCTGCAACGATGTTGTAAGTTTCTTCCTCTTGACCGAACTTGTAACCATAGTTCTGAGACTCAGTTTCAGTAGTCTCACGTACTAAGGAGGAGGTTACCAAAGAACCGTGCATTGCACTGAACAAGGAACCACCGAATACACCGGCTACACCTAGCATGTGGAAGGGGTGCATCAGGATGTTGTGCTCAGCTTGGAACACGAACATGAAGTTGAAGGTTCCGCTGATACCTAGAGGCATACCATCGGAGAAAGAACCTTGTCCAATTGGGTAGATCAAGAATACGGCGCTAGCAGCTGCAACGGGTGCGCTGTAAGCGACGCAGATCCAAGGACGCATACCTAAGCGGTAGCTCAGTTCCCACTCACGACCCATGTAGGCAAATACACCAATCAGGAAGTGGAACACTACCAACTGGTAAGGACCACCGTTGTAAAGCCACTCATCTAGAGAAGCAGCTTCCCAGATCGGGTAGAAGTGTAGGCCAATGGCGTTAGAAGAAGGAACAACAGCACCAGAGATGATGTTGTTTCCATACATCAGGGAGCCAGCAACGGGCTCGCGGATACCATCGATGTCCACAGGAGGAGCAGCGATGAAAGCAATGATGAAGCAGGTGGTAGCAGCAAGCAAAGTTGGGATCATTAAGACACCGAACCAGCCTACATAGAGGCGGTTGTTGGTGGAGGTGACCCAATTGCAGAACTGAGACCACACAGAGGTGTTGCTCTGCTGTAATACAGTAGTCATGTTCTTATGATTGCGGGTATGAATATGAACTTTTCGAGGTTCGTCCGGCTTGTGTGCGCCTTCATGTATTTATATTAAGCAATATATTTATTTTTGTAAAGGGGTTTTCGAGTAATTACCCCTAATATTATTAAATAATGTAAATAAGTAAGACTTATATTAGCTGAGTATTGACAAAAAGATAGTAATGTGAATGGGTAAAACAAAAATCGCCATACAAAAATAGCGATCGCAAAGAGTGACCTTTGCGATCGCTACTAGGACTTACTCCTTAACCCTCTCCCTAGGGTTACACTAACGGATTACCACTATACCGATAGGGTTTTTTGAGGTTTATTTGATTAATGATCAAACCACCCGATTATTTTGAATACACTGGGAATACCACTCAAAACTAGCTTTAGGAATACGCTGTTGGGTTGGGTAATCAATATAAGTAATCCCAAAGCGCCGATCATATCCCCAATACCACTCAAAGTTATCGATCATACTCCAGAGGAAATAACCATTAAGAGGATAACCTTCACTAACAGCGCGATGGGCTGCTTTGAGGTACTCTCGGAGGTACATAATCCTGTCCGTATCAATCACCTCACCCCTACCATTCAATTCATCCTGTGCCGCACAGCCATTCTCAGTGATAAACATCGGCAAATCCTGTCGCCCCAGGGTTTCACTGACATGACGAATCCCCCAATAAATGGAATCTGGTAGGATATTCAGCCAAGGCAGATTCATGCGAGGGTAGCCTTTGGGCATACCAAGGAACTCGTACCCCTGTGGATTGTCAGCAGCCCGGACATAGGTACCAGTGTAAATATTAAGACAAATCCCATCCAGAGGCTGATGAATAATTTGTAGGTCACATGGTCCGATGTCTGGGGCATTGTCTCCTAACACCTCAAGTAATTCAGGACTATAAGCACCAGTCAGAGCAGGGATAATGATACCGCCATTTTGCCCACATAAAGGGAATGCCTTTTTTGCTGCTGCCACATGGTACGGTGACTCATTGATTGGCACCGTGACGGACAAGTTATCCACTAAGGCTATAGAACAGGGAACCCGGGAAGCACTACGGATGGCTTGACAGCCCAAACCATGAGCTAAAAGGGCATGATGGGAGGTTTGCCATACCTGTTTGATGGATGTAACACGCCTACCCGGAGCATGGATCGGGTCGTGCTCAAACCCATAGCCTAAGTGAGTAAAACACATGATCTCATTAATGGTCATCCAATTAGTAATGCGATCGCCTAATTGAGTGACCACAGCAGTAACATAATCCGCAAAGTCAAAGGCCATCTGGCGAGAAAGCCAAGACTTGTATTTGTCTTCTAGGGCTTGGGGAGAGTCCCAATGAAATAGAGTGGCATGGGGAGTAATGCCATGATCTAACAAGCAATCCACCAAGCGCTTATAGAAATCAACCCCTTCCTGATTGACTTTCCCACGCCCGTCAGGAATAATCCGAGGCCAAGCAATGCTAAAGCGATAATCCTTGATCCCTAGTTTGACCATCAGCTCTATATCTTCTTTGTAGCGATGGTAGTGGTCACAAGCGACCGCACCGGTATCATCGTTAAGTATTTTTCCAGGGGTAGCACTGAAGGTATCCCACACACTAGGTTTACGTCCTCCTTCACTTACTGCTCCTTCAATCTGATAGGAAGCGGTGGCTACTCCCCATAAGAAGTTGTCTGGGAATTGGTAACTGATTCGATCGCCGTTAGTCATTAGTGCTTTGTTATTAAGACAGGGAGTTACGTACTAGATCATCCCACCTACTTTAGTGGTGGGACGAGTTAACCTATCCGCAATCAACGAAGAATCTTAACAGGAATGATAACTTTTGATCCACAGCTTCTCAGGAATTGGGTAGGGTCTTTTAGGGTTGGAAGTCCCCTGCCACTGAGCCGAAATCACTGATATATCAAGGCAGGGACCTTGAGGCCGATCAATTTAACCGACTACCGGTAGCCCAAAAGAGAAGCCACCAACAACCCGGCTTTATGATCCAGATTCACAGACCTTTACCAAGATTTTTAATGAAAATTTAAGATTTTTGACATTTTCGGTTATCGACAGGGATTTCGCCTATGGTAGAAAGTGCCAAGTCATACTTTGGCTCTGGCTTTTAACTCACCTGCTTATGCGGTTAAATTTTATGAGCATTTTGCCAAACTTTCTCCGTTCTTTGGTAATAACAATCCTTCTGAGCTTTATGGCTCCAGTGGCACTAGTTATTGGTTTACTGGCAGTTTTTGGTATAATAGGATACATTCCTGGCTTGACAGGGTTTGGTCTTACTGCCACAACTGAGCTATTGAAATTTCTGACTATTTTTGGTAACGGATCCCCAATTCAGGGAGTATTAGTGATTGCCTTTACCTGTAGCCTAGTCGGAGCATTATTTGACCTCTACGCCTGCGCCCGCTACCAAAATCTGAATGATAACTAAGTAGAATCGTAATCAAATTCGTTAAAATTCCCCTGAGGTATTGGGGATATGGTTGAGATTGAAATTATCTATTATTTATATCTGTACGGAAATTATCCTAATGGTTTAGGAAGGGAAACGAACTCCAAGACCTTTTCGGCGTTGATAGATTGATAACAGTTAGCCGATAAATTGCTAGTTTTATCAGCGGATTTTTCTGGCTAACGATTAGGTAAAAGCAAAATCGTGTAACTGAAATTGATAAAGATTGACAGAAAACTTGCTACTGGAAGGCTTGATCTGTCAATCTTTTTGTGATCCTTCAGCTATATCAATAGCTCAGAGCCCAGAGCTGAAGCCTTAGCCTTAATAAGCGGCCAGGCTAGTCTTGGATGCCAAACTCGCCACCACTTTAACTCCAAATTCCTCTTCAAATACCGATTTTTTATAATCCAAATTCCACAGTTCCAAAGCACAATCATCATTAGCAAAAGCTGGCACTAGATCTAGATGAAGTGCTTTATCATCGGATCGATAATCCGACTTAACTTGCCGAATTGCACCAATATGTCTACGGTCTAAAGCAATAGCTAACCGTAACAAAGCACTAAGCTGACTCACCAACAGGCGATGCTCTTGATTGGCCAGATTATTGTAATTCTCATGCTTTTTCTTGGGAGGACTCTTGCGATGGTAACGAGCCAGATTAGCAATGATTTCAATTTCTGGCTCCAGAAAGCCCAACAGTTCAGCATTGCGAATTAAGTAATAAGAATGCTTGTGGTGGGCCGAATGACTAATATACACCCCACAGTTGTGTAAAATTGCTGCTGCCCAAAGTAATTCCCGTGCCTGTGTTCCCCAATTGTGCAGTTTTCCTTGGGTTTGGTCAAATAAGCTCAGGGCAAAGTTAGCCACCCGCTGACTATAGTCCAGGTTGACCTGATATTTCCCGGCCACTGCGAGCACACTCCTTTCCCTGACCTCATCTTGGTAGCGTAGTCGGTCTTCAATCAAGCCATGGGTGAGCATCCAGTCAACGATTAAGCCTTCCCGGAGTGATTGTCCACAAATTACGATCGACTCCATTCCCAGAAGCTTCATAGCTTCTAATAAAATGATTGCCCCAGCAACAATAATTTCTGAACGCCTCTCGGACATCTCTGGCAGGGTTGAGCGTTCAGCCAAACTCATAGCAGCTAAGCGCTTGAGCATTTTTTCCAAATCTTGACGAGTCAGCTCATAACCCGTTAGGGGATTAGGTAACATACCCAGATTCTCATAGGCGTGCATCTTGGCTAGGGTCTCAATAGTGCCAGATGTCCCCACTAAACGAGGCTGTTCACTGAGTTTCAAGTTACCCTGGATGTCGTCAACAGCTCGCTCTAACATTCCCCTGACATAGGCTTGCAAATAGAGAAACTCACTTTGGCTGATCGGGTCTGTAGTGACAAACTCCTTTGTAAGACGAACGGCTCCTATCTTTGTGCTACTTAGGGAACGGGGGTTATGACGATCCCCGAGGATCAATTCCGTTGAACCACCACCAATATCAATAATGATATGGGGCTGGTTGTTGAATTCCATAGCTGACAACACACCTAGGTAGATGCGTCGTGCTTCCTCCTGACCAGAAATTAGGTTGACCAATAAACCCAATTCTGTATATACCTGATGTAAAAAAGCCTGGCCATTTGGAGCTTCCCGCACAGCACTGGTTGCTACAGCAACGATGTTTTCAGCATTGAGGCTGGCTGCCATTTCCTTGCAGCGTTGTAGAGTTGCGATCGCTCTATCCATGGCTTCGGGGGTCAACTCACCGGTCCGGGGGTTGCAATTTCCTAACCTGACCGTGTCCTTTTCTTTACCAATAATCGTGAATGCCGGGAGTTTGGGATCAATTCGCACCACCACCATGTGAATGGAATTGGTACCAATATCGATTGCAGCAATAATGCGCTCTTGCTCTTTGTCAGGAGTGGAAACATGTAGGAAAATGTCTTGGGTCAGTGAGTTAACCATATTGATGTATCCTGCTTACATATATCAGCCCGAAACCTATGAATAACGATATCTTTAAGGAGAATAACAAAAAATAGGCACTATCTCCTATAGTGAAATTCCTCTGATTCGAGGGAACAATGCGGAAAATTACCTACAAACAAAATTACCAACAAACAAGTAACCATTCCTGCTATGCTTACCCAGCCAAACCCCAATCCCATACCCACCTGGCTAGCCATTATGCGACTGTTGCGATGGGATAAGCCAACTGGACGATTCATTTTAATGGTGCCAGCACTGTGGGCAGTTTTTTTAGCAGCCCAAGGGAAACCACCCATTCCCCTGGTTGCGGTGATTATTCTTGGAAGCTTAGCCACCAGTGCTGCTGGCTGTGTAATTAATGACGTTTGGGATCACAATATTGATTCCCAAGTGGCGCGAACTCGCTCACGCCCTTTGGCATCCAAAGCCCTATCGGTCAAAGTTGGCGTAGTAGTTGCCTTAGTTGCTATGGTCTGCGCTGGGGTGATTGCTCTGTATCTTAATCCTTTCACCTTTGGGCTTTGCGTGGCCGCTGTACCAGTAATTGTGTTTTACCCATCTGCCAAGCGAGTGTTTGCTGTACCGCAACTGGTTATGGCAATTGCTTGGGGTTTTGCTGTACTGATTAGTTGGAGTGCCATTACTACTACTCTAGAACCAGCTACCTGGTTACTCTGGGGAGCAACGGTACTTTGGGCATTGGGATTTGACACAGTCTATGCCATGCCAGACCGGGAGGATGACCAGAGGATTGGGGTGCGCTCTAGTGCCTTGTTTTTCGGTAAGTATGCTGCTGATGCCGTAGGTGTGTTCTTTGCTGGTACTGCTAGCTTGCTTGCTGGCCTCGGGGTTGTGATGGATCTCCAACTGGGCTTTTGGTTAACCCTAGTGATAGCGACAGTAGTCTGGATTTGGCACTATACTAGACTACGAAAGCCCAATCATCCCACATCTGTCTATGGAGAGATTTTTCGCCAAAATGTCTGGATTGGCTTTTTGCTACTGGCGGGGATGATTATTGGTAGTCATTAGGGACTTGCGTCAAAAAAAAATACCAATTCAATTAAAGTGGGGTGGGCGAAGTAATCTCAAGAAAGTTGCTAGTTATTCTTAGAAAGATTAGCTCTTGATAGCAATAATCGAGAATTGAGTATCTAGTGATACTAAGCTTTGGTGTGTGGAAGGGATTTTGAGGTATTTTTTTAACTAGCTACTGATAACTAGCCACTTAAGTTAATCTAATCTAGAATACTCAACAAAACCAAACTTTTTTGGCCTACCCTACAAGCTAAAAGCTGGTATTGTGTTTCTTGGCTAGTCTCTTAGTATTTTAAAAATTGCTAACAGTTAATTGTTAATTAAAAACAGTTAATTTTTAATTGTTAATGAGCTGTTTTGCCTTTTGCATGCAATATTTTTGCCTAATGTTTCTTTCAGAGAAAAGATGGGAAACCTAATAGTGTGCAATTGTTAAAATAGTCCGAATCTGCTATTTTCTGTAGAGGTTAAAAGCATGAACATCAAACGATACCAGCTATCAATTATCAGTGCCTGTTTGTTTGCTCTCGTCAGCCCAACGGTGGGTTATTCCCAAGAAACTGAAACTATCCCTGAAGAGGCTGAGACTATTCCTCAAAAACCATTGACTATTCCTGAAGAGGCTGAGACTATCCTCCAAAACGCTGAGATTGGTTATACACCTGAGTTTGTCAATTTTTACATGGGGCAATGTGTTGGCACTAAGGGCTCAGAGGCTCAGGCTTTTTGTCAGTGTACCATTGATAAAATACAAGAAAAATACCCCTATGAAGAGTTTCTAAGTATTGGTCTGGAAATTACTGGTGGTGCGGAACCTCCTGAAGATTTCAATAAACTGATTAAGTCCTGTGAAGCGGAGAATTAGTGATTAGGTAAGCTATCAGCTATCAGCTTAAGCGCTACGCGCACGCTACGCGAACAGCTATCAGCTATCAGCTGATGCGCTATGGGCAGGGTTGAGGAGGAAACCGTTAAGAATAAAACAGGTAAGCATTCGAATAATGCTGAGTTACGTCTCCTGATCAGCTTTTACCCAGACTTTCAATTCTCATTAATCTCGAACTATTAAATTTGACCGTTTGCGCATTGCGCACGCTACGCTGGGTTTATTTTAAGCTGTTCGCGTAGCGTGAGCCTTTGGCTGACGGCTGACGGCTGTTCGCGCAGCGTGCGCGTAGCGCATATGCTTACCAAAAATTTTGGGTTTAAAGCCCCGTCCTTCTAGGACGGCTTTTTAATTGACACTTTTCTAGCGCCAGAGTATACTAGTAGGTAGTATGAGTACAGGCTGAAAAACCGCAGGCTGAGCCGGGAGAGAGACCCGTAACTTATCGACCTGAAAGAAGTAATGCTCCCAGGGCAGGGAAAATCCTCCTTAAAAACCCAATCATTGGCCGTAGGCCACGCTACGCGAACGACTACCAATCGGTGTGTGAACCCAGGAAAATCACAACTTGAGAGAAAAATGGTACGGTGGGGCACACCGGAACCAGGCGAAAAGGAAGGGAAACGGACTTTTTAAGGCACTTCCTAATTAAGTAGCCAAACGCTATAGTGAGAATCGCCCTCTGGGTCTACTATGAACTAAACTACATTCTTGGTCTTGACGGGTTTTTGGTTTAGATATTGCCTACTTTTTTGGCGGCGTCAAAGATTGGGACATAGTGGTTTAAGGCGGCTCGTTGATCTAGGAATCCCCGTTCTTCCAGGACGGGGAGTGTCAAGTTATTACTCACTACAAAACGGGCAATTTTTGATTATTAATTGCCATTGTTATTATGCCACCACCCTCAGGGCTGTTTCATTTTGGTCGGTTCAGCGAATCGAACAATAGAGAATGAAACAGCCCTGGGTTTATCTTGGGGGTAATCCATTGGCTCCGTTGAGTATACAGTTGACTATCGAGTACGGGGTTGACGGGAAATTTGAGCAATACCATGTCACCCCTATGCTTGTCAGCTCTATTTTACTGAGATGTCTCTCGTAGTAATACTTTCAGGAGTTTTATGCACCAGTAATACAAATTATAAATTATATCATATGATCAGCTCAGAAAAAGTACCCTTAAGGGTACTGCCAAGCTAAGGTTAGATCTGATATTCTATAAAAGGTGTTGATTTTCAGGTGGTCAAGTTAAACACGCTGCTTGAAACTGTCTAGGGTCTTGGATGATCCTAAAATTTGATTATAGGTATGGGTAACTCTAAATAGAAGTCTATAGAGTTAATCACTAAGAAATAATCTCCATAGTTATAGTAGTTGAAGTGTGCAAATCTTGTTTCAAAGTACACCAATTATTGACAGGGTCAATGCATCTAAATTACAAAAGCCTTACTCAGAAATAAATTCCAATTCATACCTAAACCAAAAATCAGATTAATTCCAGCTCTAGTAGGCATTTAAAACTTGGTGCATCTCACTTTTGTAAAGGTGCGTAGTTGCGTAGTGGACTGGCACACCTTAAATGTTGCTTTAGAAAAATACTAGGATCTAGTCGCACCTAAATGTTGCGTAGGGTGCTTTAGGGACGAGTTCGCCCTCATTTTCTCGGTAGCCAGTGTTAGGACAGTGCGTCCGATTGTAACCGGCAAGATGCCGGTTCCACCCAACGGGTCAAACAGGTTTAATGAGATGCACCCTTTAAAACTTCAATCCAGCAACGCCAGTAATCTTTATCAAGCCATAATTTTGAGTTCAATTAAAAAAGTATGTTGAGTAATTTTCTGCCAGATGACGTTAGTGAGCAAACTGAAGTTCAAACATCTTTTTTAAAGATTAGAGGGAAAAGTTTAATATTTGGTAATGTTGTGTACCAAATTCATAATATTACAAGTATTGGATTAGTTGATTTGAGCAGGAATGCTACATATAAAAAGCCAATGACCAAGCTTTCTATTGTTTTATTTATTATAATGATAATAGCTTTGGCTACTGTATTGTATGGATTTTCTTCAAACATAATTGTAGTTATAGCTATTGGAGCTTGGTTAATTTATGACTCTAAGAAAACTATAAATAAAAAAATAAAAAAATATGGAATGACTATTTATACAAATAATGGCCTGAATAAAATTTTAGTAAGTAGGGATAAAGAATTTATTAAAAACGTTATTTTGAGTTTGTATGGTGTGATGAATAGCAATGAACCCAAAGCTATTAATTATAACTTTGATAATAATAAAATTGAAACTTTGGACATGGGAGATATTGCTTATACTATAGTATCAGGTAATGTATCAGGTAATGTATCAGGTAATGTATCAGGTAATGTATCAGGTAATGTATCAGGTAATGTATCAGGTAATGTTGAAGGAGATGTTGTGAGCCGGGTTTAAAAATTATCACACTCTGATTATTGTCAATCTATTCAATGGATTAAGGAGCTCAAAGGTGGAAGATAAGTCGATTAAAAATCTTGATAATAATAATAATAAGAATAATGCCATTAATGTATCAGGTAATTTATCAGGTAATGTATCAGGTAATGTATCAGGTAATGTATCAGGTAATGTATCAGGTAATGTATCAAGTAATACATATAATAATTCAGAACAGAAAAGGAATCTTGCTGAAGCTGCAAGCGAGATTCAACAACTTCTAGAGCAGCTAGAAAAGTCATATTCCACCGAGACAATTAGTGGAAAGTTGAAAATTACAACTAAAGCCATAGAACATATTGAAAGCAACCCAAAACTGTCCCAGAAGATACTTAGTGCCTTAAAAGCAGGAAGCCTTCAAGCTTTGGCACAACTCCTCAATCATCCCACATCTAGTTTTTTTATTGCTGCTTTGGAAGAATGGGATAAAAACTAGGGCAAATGCATCTAAATTATAGAAGCATTACTTAGAAAAGATTATGAAATTGATGATATAATTATTTTTGCTTATATCATCAATTTCATAATCTAATATTTAGTTCTCAACTCAACCAGGATTGCTATCGAGTGTAGATTACCTCCTGCCCTTTTTTAACTCTGTCGAAATCACGTTTTTAAAATCAAACCCTGTAAAAAAAACGGCAATTTCCTAACCAGAACGGGATTTGGCTCCCTCACCCCTGAATTTTAGGGTCAAGAATGAAACAGCCCCCCGATCAAGCTCGGGGGGCTAATAATAATATTTCAGGCAAGCATCAATGCCTTAGCCTTTAGTAGTAACGGCTGCGGCTAACACCGTCATTGGGCTTGTGAATGATGAAGCTGAGAACTTGGCACTGCTTAACGTTATCAAAACCTACAACTCGGATATAGCACTCGCGGTATTCAGAGCGACACTCATCCACTTCCGCTAGCACATCTTTAGGTGAGGTAGCCTTGAACAAAGGCAGTTTCCATAATGTCCAGTAGTAAGTCTCTGGTTCAGAGGTTTCGTTGAACTCAATCGCAGGGATGTAACCTTCCGCTAAGATGTACTCCACTTGCCGCATAATCTGAGCGTCACTCAGGGGGGGTAAGTAGGAAAGGGTTTCGTAACGACGCTCTTTTGGTAATGTTTTCATAGATTTTGATTCTTTGTTTGATTCTCTGTTGAAGTATAGGTATGAAATTTGGGGGATAGTAGATCACTTCATCGGTTGAACCAATTAGGTGTCCGAATCAGTTTTCTGCTCAGAATTAGTTGGGTTATCTGGAAGAGTGAATTGCGTGATGCGCTCAAGATGCCGACGCCGATGTTCTATATTCGACTGCTGGATAGTGGTGCAAACCATTTCAGGTAAGAACTCGGCCACTTCGTCTGCGATATGTTGCCGCACAGTCATAATCCGCAACGCTAATTCAGGTTTAGCCCGCAGTAATTCCTCAAGATAAGCGTCTCCATCTTGGATACTTTGTTGTGAGGAAAAAGACTGTAGCCAAAGCGCTCGGGGAGGGTCGGTTTCTCTTAACTGGTTTACCACTGTCCGCAGTGCTTGATAGGTCATATAGCTAGCCAGCACCTTGGCTGTATCTTTCGCAACTCGTTTTAAATCCATGGTTGAACCCAGTCTTTTAGAAAAAGTTATGAAGTCTAAAGTATGACGTTTCATACTTCAAACTTCACACCTCAAACTGCATCAGACGGTATCCATTGCCTCGAACTCGAACTTGATTTCCTTCCACAGTTCGCAAGCAACTGCCAACTCAGGACTCCACTTAGCAGCTTCCCGGATAATGTCACCACCTTCACGCATCAGGTTACGACCTTCGTTACGAGCTTGGATACAAGCTTCTAGAGCTACCCGGTTTGCAGTAGCACCAGGAGCATTACCCCATGGGTGACCTAGAGTACCACCACCGAATTGTAGGCAGGAATCATCACCAAAGATTTCCACTAGCGCAGGCATGTGCCAAACGTGAATACCACCAGAAGCTACTGGCATTACACCAGGCATGGAAGCCCAGTCTTGAGTGAAGTAAATACCCCGTTCGCGGTCTTGCTCAATGTGGTCTTCCCGCATCAGGTCAACGAAGCCCATGGTGATACCTTTTTCACCTTCAAGCTTACCGACTACAGTACCGGAGTGGAGGTGGTCACCACCGGACATGCGTAAGCACTTAGCCAAGACGCGGAAGTGCATACCGTGGTGTTTCTGACGGTCAATCACAGCGTGCATAGCGCGGTGGATGTGCAGCAGAACCCCATTATCACGGCACCAACGAGCCAGAGTGGTGTTGGCGGTAAAGCCACCAGTGAGGTAGTCGTGCATGATGATGGGCATGTCCAGGGACTTAGCAAACTCAGCCCGCTTCATCATCTCCTCACAGGTGGGAGCAGTGACGTTGAGGTAGTGACCTTTGATTTCCCCAGTTTCAGCTTGGGATTTGTGGATTGCTTCTGCTACGAACAGGAAGCGATCGCGCCAGCGCATGAAGGGCTGGGAGTTAATGTTTTCGTCGTCTTTGGTGAAGTCCAGACCACCGCGCAAGCACTCATATACTGCACGACCGTAGTTCTTAGCGGATAGACCTAGCTTGGGCTTAATGGTACAACCAAGCAAAGGACGACCATACTTATTCAGCTTGTCCCGCTCTACAACAATTCCGTGGGGAGGTCCTTGGAAGGTCTTGAGGTAAGCAATGGGAATCCGCAAGTCTTCTAAGCGCAGTGCTCGCAGAGCTTTGAAACCAAACACGTTACCCACGATGGAGGTCAGCATGTTGGTGACTGAGCCTTCTTCAAACAGATCCAGTGGGTAGGCAATAAAGCAGATGAACTGGTTGTCTTCCCCACGTACTGGTTCGATGTCGTAGCAACGACCTTTGTAACGGTCTAGGTCAGTCAGCAAGTCAGTCCAAACTGTTGTCCAGGTACCCGTAGAAGACTCAGCTGCAACCGCTGCACCGGCTTCTTCCGGAGGTACACCAGGCTGCGGTGTTACGCGAAACGCTGCCAAAATATCCGTATCTTTTGGAGTATAATCTGGCGTATAATAGGTTAATTTATAGTCTTTTACACCGGCATCGTAGCCAGCTTTTGTCTGAGTACTGGTTGATGAGTAAGACATGCGTTGCTTCCTTAGGAACTACTGAATGTTGCTATCGCTAGAATAGATTTTCTTTTCTTAGTGTTGTGTGTTGCTCCTAGCTAAGAGAACAAACAACCCATCTAGGCTTGTTTTCTAAGCCTGAAGAAGGGCACAACACCGATTCCACAATCACCTGTTTGTGGCTAATGTTGGGGATTACCTGTAGCTTTACTTACTAACCCGACCGCTCCGCTGATTGCTCCAGGGTTGCTAGTGGGTCAAGTCGCTAAGGCAATTCAGAATTTCTTAATCATTTTGAAATATACCAGGTAATTGGATCACTTGAACCTCAAATATTCTTTAGGAATGTATCAGCTCCTCTTATAACGTGACGAAATGTAAATATTTATCACATTTTTGTAACAAAAACGATAAAATTGACTATAATAGGTTCCTTGACAAGGTTGGGCAGCGGGGCTTGTGACAGTAATTCCTGATCAACAAAAGACTTAATCAAGATGCTGAAAATAATGGCATGCTTAACTAACCGTATCGGCCTGGTAGTCAGTGCTACACTGCTGGGGCAAATCTTACCTGTGTCAATCCCAGACAGTGAGCCAAACAACTATTTATCATATTTTTCAACAGCGATCGCTCAGACACAGTTATCCACTAACTCGGTAAATAAAGAGGTATCCCCCCCCACCTCCGGGGGAAACCCTCCGCCTCCCACTAGACCTTTGCCTGATCAACGCCTCAGGCAAGAAACCCAGCCCCTGCCAGCAGATTTTCGGGTGTCTGCCTTGCAACCGGATTTTACTGGTGAGCTTTGGGTGGGCTCTTGGCTAGGATTAACTAGAATTGACCCTAATACTGGAAAAATCCGCACTCGCCTCAGTCTGCCGAATTACACTGTTGGTGCTATAACTCAAGACCGGGTAGGGCGGATTTGGGTAGGAACCTATGAAGGACTATTGCGTATAGACCCTCGTAATAATGAAATTAATGCCCAAAACTTTACCTTACCGTCTAATAATGTGTTGTCCCTGTTGATTGACACTCGTGGCTATCTTTGGGTGGGAAGCGATCGCGGTCTGGCTCTGATTAGCCCTGACCAGGGATTGTTGATGACAACGTTACAAAAATTACCCGGTGTCAGTGCCAATGCTTTGACTCTAGATGAAGAGGGTCAGCTGTGGGTGGGGACTCTAGAAGGGCTAGTGCGAGTCGATACTGCTAGTGCTTTTGTGATTGCTCGCATCAAGGATTTACCAGGAAACACGGTACAAACCTTGACCAGAGGACCGGAGGGAATGCTATGGGCTGGCACTCCTAATAGTTTACTGGTGATTAACCCAGACACTTACGAAGTGTTCAGGTCTGTAACTCCCCTAAGAGGACGTAATGTCACTGCTGTGCAGTTTGATCTAGATGGTAATGTTTGGGTTGGTACGGATAATGGCTTATTTAAAATTAAACGAGACAGTGGAGAAGTTTTGGCTAAACTAGGCAAGCTACCTTCTAGTCGTATTCTGGCATTAGCTCCTAATACTGGTAACAAGTTGTGGATCGGAACTTCGGAAGGACTAGCTTGGGTGAGCATGAGTACAGGTCGCATCGAACCCCATTTGGGCTTTGTTAGAGAGATTCCAGGTAGTTTTTAGCTTGGGAAGCATCGGCTCTAAGTGAGTGCGTTCGCGTTCGCGCAGCGTCGGCTTTGCCGAAAGCGTGACCAAAGGTCAATCGCAAAAAAAAATTGACGCTCCCATCAGCAGCTTTGATTAACCTTTTTTCACGGAATTCCCCATCCTTCTTCAGGGTGGGGATGGATAGGGAGGGCGTTGCTAAGCCAATTATTTTTAGTATTTGAGATTTTAACACTCGTGCGGCTGTGTGGTAAAATCCGGTTATGCTTACCATGAACTACACTTACCGTATTTATCCAGACCTGCACCAATCGGCAACAATGCTCGAATGGCTGGAAACGTCGCGCCAGGTTTATAACCGTGCATTGGGCGAACTTAAGGACTGGATCAACTCCCGTAAGTGTTTGATGGATAGGTGTTCATTGAATCGGGAATACATTATTCCCGCCGACGTCCCTTTTCCATCTTATCATCGTCAGCAAAATGATTTGCCTAAATTGAAACAGACCTGGCCAGACCTCAAGAATGTTTATTCTCAAGTGTTGCAAACTACGATTCGGAGGTTGCATGACACATGGAAAGCATTTCAAAAACGTGGTTTTGGATTTCCAAGGTTTAAGAAGTTTGGACAATTCAAGTCTTTCTTGTTTCCACAGTTCAAAGACAACCCAATTAATGGCTTTGAAATTAAACTGCCCAAGATTGGAAGTATCCTAATTAGCTATAGTCGCCCAATTCCAGATGGATTTAAAGTCAAGCAAGTAAGGGTGTTGTCTAAGGCTCGTGGAACCCAATGGTATGTAATTGTTTCGATTCAATCTCAAGTGTCGATTCCCGATATTTCTGTTCATGGTAGAGCGATTGGCATTGACTTGGGATTGGAGCGATTCGCCACCACATCTGATGGCAACTTTTTTGAACGTCCTAAGTTTTTGAAGTCTCAATACAGCAAGCTGAAATTGCTGCAACGTCGAGCCGCACGAAAACAAAAGCGTTCTGCTAACTGGGAAAAAGCTCAAATCAAGGTGGCGCGATTGCATAATGAGATTACCGCCAAGCGCAAAGACTTCCATTACAAAACGGCACATAACCTTTGTGACCAAGCTCAAACCATTTTTGCAGAAGACCTGAATACAGTTGGACTCAACCGAGGGATGCTCCGCAAAGAGTGTATTGATGCATCCTTTGGGGCGTTTCTTTCTCGCCTGGAATGGGTGTGCTGGAAACGGGGGGTATTTTTTATGCGAGTCAATCCCAACGGTACAAGTCAAACCTGTCCAAGTTGCGGCGCAACTGTGGGTAAGCCCCTTGGGGAAAGGGTTCATCATTGTCCTGAATGTGGATACCAGACTCATCGCGATCATGCGGCTGCCGAGATGGTGTTATGGCGTGGAGTAAACTCAGTACCCGTGGGCAATCGGGGAATGGAAACTGCCTGTGCAGGCGTACTAGCGGGGGCTCAAACCTCTAGCCAAGTGCCGAAATCCCGCCAGGGAACAACCAGGAACTCCAAGAAGTGATTCTTCGGAATCCCCATCCCTCTATAGGGTGGGGAGGATGTCAAGGCCTATTTAGCTGAGAGTGCATCACAGTTAATGTTTCTGCTAGTTGACTAAGGCGATCTTCGAGGTATTTTTTCCGAATCAATAGTTGTCGCAGTTTTTGATAACGAGCGATGGCCATGCTCACACTGGGAACCTGATCTGCTGGACAAAACCTTGACCAAGATTGACCCTGCTCATCCAAGCCACAAAGACGATAACCAGTACGAGGAGATTGATAGGTAACATTAGTATTAGATTGCTCAACCCCTTCATCCACATAGTCCATCATCCGGTCACCATGGGCTAGTCTTACGGTTCCTATGGCATCTTGGGGTTGACTCGCTTGAGACTCTAACCAGCCATCAACAATTGGTCCTTCTAAGTATAGGTCTTGAATTTGCCGGAGGATTTTGTGCAGTTCCTGCTGCCAACCCAGAACAATTCCCTCAATGTCTTGCAACAGATTCATGGCCAAAGCTGGATTAGCACCATGGCGATGGTTTCCCAGTTTAGGGTATTTCAATCTAGGCAGAGTCGGTATCTTCTGTTCATCCTGGCGAGTAGGGAACGGTTGTACTGCCATAGAGAAAGAAGGTTCCTTTTTATTTCTACGACTTACTACACCTGCTTGTTGGTGATTAGTTTGATCAGCCACAGCTGGGGATGGTTTTGATGAATCAGTGGCACTAGCTTTTGCTAACTGATTTAGTGTTGTCTCGATCCGTCGCAATTTTGATTTCATGAAGACTGATTTGAGGAAATATAGTTGATTTCAAGGGGGAAGATGCCCATTATTGAACTATAAGCTTTATTAATTTTCGCGCAATGGCAATATAACTCCCAATAGCCTTGAATAGTACCAAATTTACCAGTACCAAATTGAGCACTAATTTAATTTTAGTCACCGGACCATCCAGGTCTGGCAAAAGCGAGTGGGCAGAAACCCTGGCGATGCAGACTGGGAAATCGGTAATATACGTTGCTACTGCCACAACCAACCCGGATGATCCAGAGTGGCTGGCCCGGATTGAAAAACATCAGCAGCGACGCCCCAGTTCGTGGACAACCCTTTTGGTACCACTGGACTTGGCAGGAACAATTACCAACTATTCTGACATCAATCACTGCCTGTTAGTAGATTCTCTAGGAACCTGGGTTGCTAATTGCTTAGAACAGAATGATACGATTTGGCACCAAACGTTACAAAGCTTATGGAATAGTTTGAGCAAAGTTAAAGGTTCTGTAATTTTTGTTGCAGAAGAGGCTGGCTGGGGAGTGGTGCCAGCTTATCCTATGGGTAGGGCGTTTCGCGATCGCTTGGGAAATGTGGTGCGTCATTTGGGGCACTTGGCTAACCCAGTCTACTTAGTCACCGGTGGTCATGTGCTTAATCTCAGTACTTTGGGTCAACCATTACCCTATAATGGTACTGTTGGCCAATCACCTCAAACCTAATCCAATCCATGGCAAGAGGGGGAAGAGACCAGCAGTGGGGATTAAAAATAACTCCTAACAAATAACTACTAACAAAGCCATGGCATCTGAACAACAAGTCAAACGCTATCTCACCTACTGGTTCCAGTTAGGCAAAAAAGTTGTGATGCACAATGGTTTTTTAGCTATGCAGCCACAATCATTAACAAATGGCAAGCACTACAGCCAAGAATTTGAAACGATTTGGCAGCTAGCTATTTCACCAGAGACTGGTGATTGTTACCTGGAAGGAACTGATGAAACAATTGCGGATTTATTAACACCCAAGTGGGATATACTGCCTTGTTCCCGTTGTGATATGCCTGTACCCATTAAAACCGCTGGCATACCACCAACCTGTTGTCCCTGTTTTGATTTACCCACATGGCCCAACACAGAATTGCCAGCACCACGAGATCCAGTGTGTAGTCAAACCAAACTAAGAGGGATTTGCGATCGCTTAAATCAAATTACTGATAATAAAATTACTTAAGAGAGTAGAAAAAAATAAAATACTAGTTTTTAGCTTGTAGGGTTGGCAACAAAAAGTGGCTCTCCTAGTGTGGCGATGATAAATTAGTATAAAATAATCGCGCTCAGGGCTTAATAAGTAAGGCTTTGAGTAATTTAAAAATGCAATTTTAATAAAAGCGATGCAGCGCGGTCTTGGGGGTTTCCCCCGGAGACAAAACCTTAGATAGTGGAGCCTTTATAGTTAGCAGGTTATGCAGAAAAGGGTTAAATATTTTTTAATAAGGCGACCCTATCTTACGGTAAATTCAAACCATGAGCGACTGCATTAAGACAATGTATTTTTAGTTTATTGAATCCCTTGCTATTTAAGGGGTTAAGCTTCATTTAAACTACTATTAAACTACTAATTTAATATCATCAGTCTAGGAGAGCCGAAAATCTGAGCTGTACCCAAGTTATTTATAATAATATGGAATCCGTTTAATTAGACAATGCAAGTTGTCAATGACGGCCACCAATGGAATTGAGTCAACCTCCTAAGTATTTGAGGTTGCTTGATGAGTTGACGACAACGCTGGAAAATTGCTTCTTCCAATGCTTCTATCGTCTCAAATACCCGATTGATGAGCGCCTGATCTAGAAGAGGCCATAACCGCTCTGCTGGCTGTAACTCAGGAGAGTAAGGGGGTAAAAACTCTAAAAATAAACCTTTGGGAATTTCGAGCTTCTTGGTGGTGTGCCACCGGGCTTAGGTTTTGGACTAGCAAGGCAGGGTGCTGTTTATCAATCCCTTGAGCAGCAGCTTTCTTTGGCTAGGATTCGGTTCATAATCTCGGTATTAACTCGCATTATTAATCCACCATTCGCTTTCCCCACTACACCGGTTCGACTTCTCCGTAGACGTATTGACAAAATTCATTCGCTTTTAAATTGTCAGTCATGGGTTGCCGTTCTGATTAAGTTTTTAAACACAGAAAAACAACACCACCCCATAAACAGGATGAATGTATTAAATTAAAAGTTAGGGGTGAGATACCACAGAACTCCAACCAAGGATATAGCAATTCTCAGAGAAACTCGCTTCTTTAGCCCACCCCGTTTCTGAAACCGACAAACCGATACCTGTCTAACCCATTCAATCACCAATAAGGAAGATTCTAGAGATGACCATGACGACAGCAGACCTTCAGAAATTATCTCCGACCGAGTTGGATCAGCTGTATCAGCGCAGTCCCATGGGTGACATCCCCGATGGAGAAGGGAAAGGCACTGTCTTATCTTTGACAAGCCTGCCTACAGGCAATCTCTGCTCTGGCTTAGTCAAGTTATTAGCCTGGCAGGGGAAGGTATTTTATCGAGATCAGGGCTTCTTACTCAATCGTGTCAGCCTATTTAGCATCCAGATGATCAAAGCCAAAGTTGATCCCGGCGAGAGCTGGTTCACCCAGGGAGAAGCCACGATTTTGGACTATTCCAAAACATCGTTTGTGGCCCAAAAAATTCGCGATGAAATTCGGGAAGTTTCTCCTGGTCTTTATCTGGGTCAAGCTTACTGGGACACAACCCGGGTGTTGTGTTTCTCCCTGGAATTTTAATCGCCCAAATGGTCTCTAGGCTGGCCAATAACCTGACTAGAGAAGAGATACCCCTATCGGTACAGGTGTATGACCTACCAAGAAACCCTCACCGTAATCGCTCCAATTAAGGCTGACCAGATGGACTGCCTGAGGGAAGTGCTCCAGTCCATCCAGCAAAACGTCGGGCATAACGACCTGATTCCCTTTGCTCAGTTTCCGCAGGTTCATTTCGCCAGGTTTGTCATCCTGGAGGCGGTTAAAGATCCCCTACTAGGCATCACAATTCCGCCCAGTCTGGCCTTCTCAAATTGCCTTGATGCTCCTCTGAAGGAGTATCTGCGCTCACTAGCGGAGGAGGGTGGTTATGGGTTGGATCGAATTTTTAGCCACTGCGAAGGCTATCCCTCCCCCCAGCGGCTCACTGTCAGCAGCCGGATCGCCTACCTGCAGAAACACCGGGTCAATACTCAGACCTTCTATGTGAACACCATAGGTCGCACAGTACAACAGGTTCGCCAGGAAGCCGACTTGCACGACAAGATCGAGCTCTTTCTAGATCGCTACCAGCACCAGCAAGGAGCTGACGGTTCCGATGTGGATACGGTTCGTCGGGCCATTCAGAACTTTGTGAAGCAAGATCCCTCCCTCTCCTGGGCTCTGACTCCGGCAGTACCCCCCGATCTAGGGTGGCAGATTCGAGACAAGCTGCATCTGATCGTTGGCTTGTTCTTAATCCTGCTGCTAGGATTGGCCTTCTTGCCAATCTCCCCCCTATTCGTTGCAATTTTGCGCTGGAAAGAGGAAACAGCTCCTCATCCTAGGCAGGATCCAAAATTTAGACTAAGTCAGTTTCATCGCCTTCACCTTGCCCAAGATGAAGACTTTTTTAGTCAAAATCAATTCAGTGTGGTGGGTTTTGTCAAACCGGGTTGGTTCCGCTACATCACCCTGAGGGTCATTCTTTGGCTGGCTAATTTTGCCACTCGTCACGTCTTTAACAACGGTGATTTGGGAACGGTTCCTCTGCTCAATCTATATGGGGTAGACACCATTCACTTCGCCCGCTGGGTGGTGATTGATCAAGGCCGACGGGTGCTGTTTATGAGCAACTACGATTTCAACTTAGAAGACTATATGAATGACTTCATCAACAAATTAGCCTGGGGATTAAACATAATCTTTGGTCACGGGGTGGATTATCCCAAAACCAGTTGGCTGGTAAAGGGTGGTGCTAGAGATGAACAAATTTATAAAGCTGTCCTTCGCAAGTATCAGATTCGCAGCCAGGTTTGGTATGCGGCCTATCCCAATCTTTCAGCGGTCAACATCAGCAACAATGCCCAGATTCGAGCTGGACTGTTCCAACCTTTAGACACTGCTCAACAGCAAGCATGGCTGTCTCGGTTCTGAGTTAAATTGCCCCTCTTTTCTAGCTGCTATGTCCTATTAACGACTACTCCAGGAAGCCCTATGTCTCACCTTGAAGTTCAGGATATTCAAAGCATTATCGCCAGTGGCTGCGGTAATCTCAAAGCTGCTGCCTATGTCCTACTACACATCCAGGACGCCCCTCTAGCTAGACAGTGGCTGAGCAATTTGGTAGATCGAGTGCAAACCAGCCAGGATCCCCCCTCCGATCTCTGCCTAAATATTGCCTTTACTTACGAAGGATTAACCACTTTAGGTTTGCATCAAAGCACCCTCAGCACTTTCCCCACAGAGTTTAAGGAAGGCATGACTGAAGCTAATCGCAGTCGTATTCTTGGCGATCATGAGGACAGTGAAAATGATCCGAAATTATGGGTTTGGGGGGGAACGAATCCGCAGCAGACGAGAGTGCACATCCTCCTGCTCCTATATGCCACTGATGATGAGCAATTGGATGAATTTTGTACCACACTGGTCGATCAGTTGCCCAAAGGTGGGGTTGAGTTTATTCTGAAATTGGATACTTTAACCCTCAAAGACGAAGCAGGGAGATTTCGAGAACACTTTGGTTTTCAAGATGGGATTAGTCAACCTATTATTGAAGGTCTTAACCGGGTCGGGTCACCAGATAATACTATCAAAGCGGGAGAATTTATCCTAGGCTATAACAATGAATACAATTTGCTGGCAGAAAGTCCCAGGGTAAAACCTGATCTCGATCCTCACAATATTCTGCCGCCTGGTGAATTTGCCTTCCATGATCTCGGTCGCAATGGTAGTTACCTGGTCTTCCGACATCTGAGCCAAAAAGTTGAGGAATTTTGGCGCTTTCTAGAGGAAGTCACCCAAAATCCTGATGGCTCCAGTAACCCTGAGGAGCGTCTCAAATTCGCCGCTAAAATGGTTGGTCGCTGGCCTAGTGGTACCTCCCTGGTGCAGTCCCCAGATCGAGATGACCCGAACGTTATCGATAAGAATGATTTTGCTTACCACCATGTAGATCCTCAGGGTTTTCGGTGTCCCTTTGGTGCCCATATCCGCCGCTCCAACCCCCGAGACTCCTTAGACCCGGCTCCAGGCACTGAGAGATCTATAGCCATCAACAAAACCCATCGGCTGCTCCGCCGGGGTCGAACCTATGGAGAACCGATCAGTCCATCGTTTGATCCAGAAGCCATCCTCAATAACCCCAACCCAGGGGAGCGAGGCATCCATTTCATCTGTATTAATGCCAATATCAATCGGCAGTTTGAGTTTGTACAGCATACTTGGGTCAACAATCCAAAATTTAACGGTCTCTATGAGGAGACAGACCCTTTGGTGGGCGATCGCCACCCTGGAAAAATGGGAAATACCGATATTTTCACAATTCCAGGAAAACCGATTAGAAAACGGATTAAAAATTTACCGCAATTTGTAGTCGTTCGGGGAGGCGCTTACTTTTTCTTACCTGGCATCAAAGCTATCCGGTATCTGGCATCGATTTCAGAGTAAATGCTCAAAATGACCAAGCAATAGAACTTAATTCATAAAATCAGATTTTGTGAAGGATGAGAGCCATGAGCATACCAAAAATAGTTAACGCCCTTTCCGTGAAATTAATTAACTTCACACGTCGATTGAATCCGGCTATTCGAGATAGCTTCGACCGCTTGTTTCAAAAAAGAATTCAAGCAGTTACCCAATTTATCATCAATCTAAGTAGGAAAAACGATCATCTGGCTATTGCTCAAGAAAAACTCCTGCCGGATGAAGAAAAAATTACCCGAGATATTGCTCAGCAAATGACTGAGTTTTTGAAAAAAAACTACACTGGAAAAGTTGCTGAGCGAGCTGGCAATACCAAAACTTATGGAGTTGTTAAAGCAACCTTTGAAGTTCTTACCGATTTAGCTGATGAGTTAAGAGTAGGAATCTTTCGAGAAACCAAAACCTATGCTGCTTGGGTGCGGTTTTCAGGTCCTGGGCCTTTAGAAACCCATGATTTATACAACAATGGCATTCTTAGCATTGGCATCAAACTGATGGATGTAGAAGGTGAAAAACTTATTGATGATGAAAAGATGACCCAAGACTTCACAGGTATCAGTTCTCCTACCTTTACCACCCCCAATATTATTGAAAATCTCAAGTTACAACGACAGGTTTTTAACGACACCCCCGCCTGGTATTTTCTGAATCCTTTTGACTCTCATCTGTTAGATGCAATCATGCAGGGGCTCTATGCCAAAGCCCATACCAGTCCTTTAGAAGTGAGGTATTTCAGTTGTGTCCCTTACCTCTATGGGGAAAGAAAAGCAGTCCAATATTCCATTAAACCCAGCACTGACGAGAAAACCCCTATCCCTAAAAATCCGTCCTATGACTATCTCCGAGAAGCGATGGTCAAGGTATTGGACGAACGAGAGGTCTGTTTTGATTTCATGGTGCAATTTCAAACAGATCCTCACCGGATGCCCATTGAAAATGCTTCAGTGGTCTGGTCTGAAACTCTGTCTCCTTACATCAAAGTGGCAACATTGCGTATTCCTGCTCAAGAATTCGATTCACCAGTTCAACTCGCATTTGCTCGCAATCTCTCCTATAATCCGTGGCATTGCATTGCCGAGCACCGACCTTTAGGTAACCAAAGTAGAGCCAGAAAATATATTTACCTAGAAACATCTAAGTTTCGGCAGCAGATGAATGGAGATAAACGAATAGAGCCGCAGAGTGATTGGATTATTTATCAATAAATATGAGTTTGGGTTAAGACTCTCAACACAGAAAAGTTACACCAACGGAACTAGGCAATACCCATTGATACCAAATCCGGTTATCATAGTGTAGTTACACAAATCATCAAATCCTCTCTAGGCAAGGACTTTGATTTTTTTGAATAGAGTCTCAGTCAAGCGGATTTGGTACATGAAGGGCATCTGCTCCAGCTTCCTCCACCCACTTGCAGATTTGGATAGAGTCTTCCAGGGTATTTCCAGGCTTGTCCCAAGGAATCACAGCATTGTTGTATTCCACTGCACTGATTTTTGCCTGGAGGTGAAAATCGTTTCCTACCTCTTTGCGTATTGCCTGGATAATCTCCAGTAAGAAACGAGCTCGATTTTCCAGAGAACCGCCATACTCATCCTTGCGGTCGTTGATGCCTGAACTCAGAAATTGGGTAATCAGATAGCCATTGGCACTGTGCAGTTCTACCCCATCAAGTCCTGCCTCACGAGCTCGTCTGGCACCATCAGCGAACGCCTGAATCATTTCCTTGATTTCCTTGCGTGTCATTGCCTGACACTCCAGCCCATGAAATGACTCAGTTTCACTGGTTGAACTAAGACCCTTATTATACAAATTCTCCACACCACCAACATCCCGCTGACGACCAGAGTGGCTCAGTTGCATCAAAAACTTACAGTCATATTCATGAACTTTCTCCCCGACCTTGCGCCAGAAAGGAATTCGATCATCCCGGTCAATCGTGGCATAGTTAGGTAAAATTCGTCCTCGGATTTGGACTGGTGTAAAGCAAGAGACGATTGCACCGACGCCGCCTCGGGCAAATTTCTCTTCCCAATTGATCCGTGCCTGGTTACCGGAACCATCATAGTTGTCAAATCGACCAGAGATATTAGAACGAAAGATCCGATTCTTTAGGGTCAAGTTTCGGAACTCCAACGGTTCAAAAATTATATCCTTTTCCATTTGATTTAGTTGAATCTTGGCTTTTGTCGGAATAAAGCAAGCTACAAGCTCAATGCCTAGCATTCCAGATGCTGGCCGAATATTTTTTTAGGAAAACTTTCTAAGGCTGCTATTGAGAGTAAATAACAATAAGGATGTCATTTGTCTTTTTTCCTTTCTATTTTGTGACGCTTATTTGGTTCTGATCCCCGATTCTCTGCTACGCGCTGTCCCTAGGCTAGGAATAAATTACTGTCAGTGACTATCCCCTTTGACCCAATCCCCTTGCTTTGGGGTGGGGGAGGAGTCATTGAACTATCACAAATTTGTATAAGGGCGTTTGTTGGCCAATTTTGGGTAAGTCCTGACAAAATCTTGCTCCCCAGTTGGATGTTGTTAAGTCTCTCCTCGAAAAACTATAATTTCCAACACTTTCCATTATGACTTAACGACCATTGATATTTCATGATTATTAAGTTTTTTAACAACAATCGGGTTTTGGAAAAGCTCCCTGTGAGGATAACTATCAAGGCAATAGAGAGATTTTTGGCAACTGAACCACCTACTTCAGCTAGGGTCTCCATTCTCCCTAAATTTCTCAAAAGTATGCTATACCTCAACTATAGTCCCTCTGCGTGCTTCATTGGTTTGATTTTTCATTGCCCTAGGATCTGGTGATCTCCTTAAAATGTAATTTAAGTTACAACTACTAGTGGATAACTATAACCTACATAGCATTTCCATTTGAGTTGTGAACATAATCCCTTAGGGAAAGGCAAGAGGCAAGAGGCATGCATGCTAGAGCTAATCAAGTATCTAGGGATTTTTTGTAATGAAAAAACTCTAATCCTTGTTTCCAATTCCTTTGGAAAGGCTATCGAAATAATTCTTCAAGATTTCCTGGGTTAATTTTTGTAAAAATACACCTCAAATGAATCTAAAAAATCAGGTAAAGGATCGTCCCAAAACCGCTCTGATTACTGGTGCATCCAGTGGCATTGGTTATGAATTTACTAAGTTATTTGCTCGCGATGGCTACAAGTTAGTACTAGTTGCCAGAAGTGAGTCGAAACTATCTCAACTGGCCGAGGATTTTAGGGAAAAATTTGGGACATTTGTCAGGGTTATTCCGGTGTTGTCCCTGGTCTCAAAAACCAGTTGCTTGCCCTGAGTATAAGATTTATGCCCCGAAATCTAGTAACCCAAGTGGTAAGAAACATGCAAGAAAGGAGCCACTAGTTCTGATTAGGCAGTGGATTTATAAATTCTGGCTTAAGCTGATAGCCTTCATGAAAATAGAAGCAATGGATAAGTTTCAAAGAAAGCCTCAAGAAAGATTTGTCAACAAAACAATGAGCAATGAATAATGAACACCTACCCTTCTACCAATGTACTCGACTTGTTACGGCTTCTGGGTAATCTAGCCAGTGGCTTTATCCGTAACCCCCGTGGTTTCGACCTTGAAAAAGTATTAGGGGGTTGGATTCAGGATGTAATCAAACGCTATGGTAGTAAAAATGTCATTCTAAACTTTCTTCTCAAGAAAGTCTTGCTAGTATCTGGGCGTGACTTATCAGACCGGATTTTACAAGACCCACCAGACAGCCAAGGCTATATCGAAGGGAATCTCAAGAAGGATGGTATGTCTTTCCTTGCCCCCAACGCCCTCACTATCAGCCATGATCAGCAGTGGCAGCGCCTGAGACCTTATAACGAGGGAGTGCTTGGCACAGGTTGCCAGCACCAGTACCAACAGGCTTTCCTCGAACAGGTAAATCATGCTTTTTCAAACCCAGTGTCCAACATTGAGGATATCCGGGAATGTATGGGTCAGGCAATGCTTGGCATCGTGTTTGGAGAAAATGTTGCTCCTGAGCGGTTGATCAAGGATATACAGGTGTTATTCTCAATGGTGGGAAATCCGATCAAGCGGATTCTATTGGGAAGGTTTGAAACTAAGCGTTTAGAAAAATTTTATGAAACTCTTGAGCAGCTTTGGGAAGGCAGCGAAGCGTCTGAAAAGCCATGCCTGTTGTCTATGGCTCATGGCATAAAGCCCTACACTACTGAAGAGGAACTCCTGCAACAAATCCCCCACTGGATGTTTACCTTTACTGGTTCAGGGACTGACTTGCTGGCGAGAACCCTGACTATGATTACCTCTAGACCAGAAGTGCTCGAACGGGTGCGACAGGAAATCAAGGAAGCGGGTTCGTTAGAGAAAGCCTCAACCATTGCTAAACTCAGCTATTTAGAAGCTTGTTTGTTGGAAACTGGTCGTTTGTTCCCTCCAGTGACCAGAACCTTTCACATTACAACAGCTGGCGACGCTTATAATAACACCCGTATTCCGCCAGACATGGAAATTCTACACTTTTTCCCAATCATGCAACGGGAACGGTCTTTAGACCCATCCACCGATTCGTTTGTACCTCAACGGTGGCTAGATCCGAGCGATCAGGACAATTCGACTTACTCCAATTTGTTTCTGAGAGGATCTCGTACTTGCCCCGGAAGGGATTTGATCCTGTTTGTGTGTAAGAGTGCGATCGCAATTCTCCTAGACCAGCAGCAGCTGACATCCAAAACCAATGTACTCTCCCGAGACCCTCTACCAGCCTACTTCCCAGAAAAGGATATCCAATTTGTTAACCCTTGACGGCTTGTGAAATTAATTGACAGTTGAGTGATCAGCAAAGAGTACCCGAGATGGGTACTGTCAATCCCTGTAAATTATACAACACTAGATTTATTAGTCAATCCTCTTTAATTTATAAATTAATGAGTTATGATCAACATAAAAAACTAAGAAATAGAAAGAGCTAGACAACGGTGAATTAAGGATTAATTAAGATCATGCTCAGTCCTATTCACCTAAGCTTAGGAGTGAGCAGTAAGCTCTGACCGGAATTCCTGACACTCCCAACCTAAAACACTAAATACCTCGGTAATAAAAACTAAAGGAATTAGCACAATGACAAAGAAACCTTGGCATAAGTTTCCTACTCCTCTAGCCCTGTTCAAATTAAATAAATTCCGCGAGAATATGCGGGAAGAAAACCTGCACGATACCTCCCAATTACCCACAAAAGGGGAGCCCCCTGAACCGACTCCTAGTCCTGATGGTCGCCATCTTAAAATTCGTACAGCGGATGGTTCATTTAATGACCCCAATGATCCCAAAATGGGGATGGCTGGCACCCGCTTTGGACGCAATGTAGCCCTGAAATACGCATACCCCGACGAAAAGAATTTACTCAATCCCAACCCCCGTACGATCAGTCGGAAGTTATTGACCCGGGATGAATTTGTCCCAGCTTCGACCTTAAACCTAACAGCTGCAGCTTGGATTCAATTCCAGACTCACGATTGGTTTTCTCATACCTTTAATGATTCCGAAGAGAAAATCGAGATTCCTCTGGAACAGGATGACCCCTGGCCCGAAGAGCATAGACCTCTGGAAATCGAAAAAACTCCAAAAGACCCTACTCGTTCTGAAGACGATACCAAAAATCCCCCAACCTTTATCAACCAAGAAACTCACTGGTGGGATGCTTCCCAAATCTATGGCAGTAATCAGGAAACTATTGATAAGGTGCGTAGCCATGTCGATGGTAAGATGATCATTGGTGATGACGGTTTGTTACCTGTCAACCCAGAGAACGGAATCGATATTGTGGGCTTTGACGATAACTGGTGGATAGGACTAAGCATGTTGCATATCCTGTTCGTCAAAGAGCACAACACTATCTGTGATCATCTGAAAAAACAATACCCTGACTGGACAGATGATGACCTGTTCGACCACGCTCGACTGATTAATGCTGCCTTGCTAGCTAAAATTCATACTGTGGAATGGACTCCGGGCATCCTGGCACATCCCGCTTTGCAAGTTGCCATGAGAACGAATTGGTGGGGTATATTGGGTGAGGAATTCAAAAATCGCTTTGGGCGTATTGGGGACAGTGAAGTAGTCAGCGGCATTATCGGATCATCTATTGACCACCACAGTGCTCCCTACTACCTCACCGAAGAATTCGTTTCTGTGTATCGGATGCATCCCCTCATCCCCGATGAATTCCCGTTTTACTCAGTTAAAGACGGTAAAGAGCTGCTGACGAAAGACTTTTTTGAAGTGTCTGGCAAGCGCTCACGTGCCATTCTAGAACAGGTAGATATAGCTGATTTATTCTACACCTTCGGAATCAGCCACCCAGGTGCTGTCACCCTTTACAATTATCCAAAGAAATTGCAGCAGCTAGTGAGGGACAACGGTGAAGTATTTGACTTAGCTGCTGTAGATATCCTGCGAGACCGGGAGCGAGGGGTTCCCCGCTACAACCAGTTCCGGGAACTAATTGGTCGCGATCGAGTTAAATCCTTCGAGGAAATCACTGAGAAGCCAGAATGGGCGAAAGAATTGCGGGAGGTTTACAACAATGATATCGATAGTGTAGACCTAATGATAGGTATGTTTGCCGAAAATCCTCCCAAGGGATTTGGTTTCAGCGATACCGCCTTTCGGATATTCATTCTGATGGCATCCCGACGACTGAAAAGCGATCGCTTCTTTACCAAGGATTACACTGCCGAAATCTATACTCAATTCGGTTTGGACTGGATTGAAAAGAACACTTTCATAAGTGTTGTGCTCCGACATTACCCCAGCTTAGCTGCTAGTCTGAAGGGTGTTGAAAATGGCTTTGCTCCCTGGAAGCGCATAGTCAAATAATGGCTCAGTTGAACCTTTGGGTTAATTGACAATCTCCGCTCGCTCAGAGACGGGGATTGTTGCTTTTGGTTTGCACCAATGACAGTAGAGATCAAATCTCCCTAGGTGCGCTTGACCCATTAAGAATTATAGCAGTCGCCAGGGCAGGCGCGGACATGACAAAAGTCTCAAACCTAAGTAAGCGCAAGAGTTTGACTTCTGACTTCTGACTTCTGACTTCTGACTTCTGCTATAAATTCGCCACGGGTCGCACCTGAGGAAATTCCGCCCTGACGCTCACACTTGAAACCCGACTCACCCCAAGCCTTCATGTCTACATCCGTGAGCTGGATTAGATCAGAGCATCGGGGTTGAATGACTTGAGACAGCAGCGCCCAAACCAAGCTGCGAGCAATGTCTATCCCAGTTTTGAGAGGGGATTCTGAATTACCAGGAATACCTTTCTCTGGCACCAAATCTGTGTCTACCCAAATCCCATGAGCTCCCAGTAGAATTTGCGCCATCCACTGAGCCCGTGGTAGATGGGTGCAAGAGGTAATTAACTTAACCCTACGAACACCCCAACGCCGGAAAATTGGGATAGTGACATACTCCCACACGCTTATCAAAGATTACAGTGTGGGCTTCTTACCAACTCCACCTAACGGGAACGGATATTCGGTAAGCTTTATTAACGACACTGGATGCCCCTCCGCGCCGGAACAATAAATAAGTTCTATTTTTAGTAAGTAGGTGGCGGTTAGCTCTTAATTTGTCTTCCCTACTTCTTTTATTATAGACGATCTTCAATCGTAATTGTTCCCTATTACATAAATATCTTGTGCAAAATTCATCCCACACTCATGCTGCGAATGTTCGTTGTGGGGCTTCTTTTGCTAGAAGCTAAAGAAAAAGTTACCAAAGGTAGAATTAGCACACTTTTCTAACCAAACCTGTTCCGAAGATGCCATCTCCCGCTGAAAAATTAGCCAAATGCAGGGGTCTGGGGATCCATGAGAAATCAGAATTCGCTTGTCTGGGTGCTGTTTGACTAATTCAGCAACATGGATTTCTCGACGAATACTCCCCCCTAGGACAAAGAACGTATCCACAGGTGCTGATGCTGCTGCCTGCAATCTCAGAGTATTAATTAGCAGCCAGCCACACAAAAAAAGTGCTAGGGTTAATAACCCCCAAAGTCTTAGGCGTCTTCGCCATTTTACTGCTCGTGACAAGTTTATCATTCATTAATCGGCCTGAAATATTACCTTTGACTTGGATTTTTGGCTTGAGTGATACCTAGAATTTTATGAGCTACTGCCTGAGAAACTGGCATCACCGAGAGTCGATTTCCACGTCTGGTCACCCATAGCTCTTGGTCGCTAAACTCCTGTTTAAGGGTTGAAAGCTCTAGCAAATGGGGAAAAACATCGACAAATTGCACTACCACAGTATGCCAGCGCGGAGATTCAACACTTGATTTGGGGTCGTAGTAACGGCTAGTTTGGTCAAATTGAGTCGGGTCAACTACTTCACTTTTAATAATTTCCATTAAGCCCACAATTCCAGGGGGTTTAGTATTGGAATGGTAGAAAAAAGCCAAGTCTCCCTCCTTCATTTCACGCAGAAAGTTTCGAGCTTGGTAATTACGAACCCCATCCCAAATTGTTTTACCTTCTTTTTCCAGATCAGTGATGCTATAGACTTGTGGTTCCGACTTCATCAACCAGTAATTCATTAGTTATAGGCTTTTAAAAGGAGATGTGAAACTAGTATTGATCAAAAAAGCGACTGCATCAAGACAACCCGATGATTTTTTGGTGTTATCCGAAATCAGGATTTGGTTTCCTTATCTATTTGGAAATGCTGATCAAGTCCGGTTAGTTAGTTGGTTTATGCTCAAGTCGCTTTTTGTTATTCGTAATTTTTCCTTCTTCTTATAACTATAATGATCTTGAACTTGCTAAACAAGGCGTAGTCTTCCACTGTTAGTTAATTTTGCTCCCTGATGAAGCTATCCAAATTTCTCTTGCCTGTAGGCTTACTGGCAATTGTCTTACTGGGATGGAGAGTGTTCAGTGCTGCCTCTGCTCCCCTACCAGAAGGGTTTCCACCTCCTACCCCAGCTGGCAAAATCGAAATCAAACACTACCCTGCCTATCGCGCTGCCACAGTACCCTACTCTGGGGAGCTGTCTGAGGCAGCTAATCGTGCTTTTGGCTCCCTGTACCGTCATATTAGCTCTAACGATATTTCCATGACTGCTCCGGTCGAAACTCGTTATCCGATCAGTACCCTGGAAAGTAGTCAGGGAGATTCCCTTGCTCAGCTTGGTGTTGCCTATGTATCATTTCTATACCACCGCCGTAATATCACTCCTGAGCAGATTGAAAAGAATATTCAGGTAGAAGACATACCACCGATGACAGTAGTCAGCCTTGGGATGAAAGGTAGCTATAGTTATATCAGCTACCAACAAAGTATTGAGCAGTTGAAGGAATGGTTAGCCCAACACTCGGAGTATACCGTCGTTGGTAAACCCCGTCGCTTTTTCTATGATTCTCCCTTTGTTCCGGAACCCCTAAAGCGCAGTGAAGTTCAAGTTCCCATTAGAGCGGTAAATGACTAATACCAATTTAATTTATTCCTGCTACCAATAATGATAATTAGAATGATCAGGATTTTTTAAAAATGGAAAGACAAGAATTCTTTGAATCCAAGGGTGCAAAGATTTATGGAACACTTACCCTACCAGAAGGTGTGGAAAAGCCCTCCGCTTGCCTATTCATTGGAGGGTCTTTTCCTCAGACAAGAGAAGGAAATATAGATAATTCAAAAACCGATTGGTTTCCTAAACCATTACCAGAGCGAAACCTGTTCCGGGATGAAGCTATAATTCTGGAGGAAATCGGGATAGCCACATTTAGATACGATAAGCGAGGATGTGGTCAAAGCGAAGGAAATTTTAATACTACTCGACTATTTGACTTGGTAGATGATGCTCGGATGGCATTGGAATGGATGCGGAGTATTCCTGAGATTGACAGCAGTAGAATCGGAGTTCTTGGTCAAAGTGAAGGGGCTGTAATTGCTTTAATTTTAGCAGCGTCTGACCCAGACATTAATTTTTTTGTTTGGCAAGGTGGCATTTATAACAACCTAGAAGGGATAATCAAATGGCAAGCCGAAGCCTTTGAAAAATTAGATAGTACAACTATCAAAAATTTCAAGAAAAACATGCCATTAATTTATTGGACATACAAACAGTTTGATGAAATTATTGCTAGCGCAAAAAGGGGTGAAGAGTTCTTTCGCATCGGAGATGAAGATTGGTCTTTTAATTCTTACCTACCGGCGGCTCAAGAGCATTTTGACAATCCTCCCTATTTATTTGTGGACAAGGTCAAATGCCCAGTACTAATTTTACACGGTGCCTTGGATCACAATACACCTCCAGAAGAAGCTCAAGAAATGCAGCAAGCACTTATCGATGCTGGAAATAGGAATGTGACAACTCATATTTTTCCTGGATTGGATCACAGCTTCAGAAGATTAGGTGACCCAGATGAAGATTTTGTTACTGCTATGAAACGACCCCTAGATCCAGAAATGCCCCAAGCACTAACTAATTGGCTAAAAGTCTGGCAACAAAAGTGATCAGGTGATCAGATCAGGTCATGGGGAGATCGGGATATCAGCTACAGAACAGGAAAGAATAACAGACTATGATATCCCCTTAATCTAGCTAACAAATCCAGTTTATTTTAGGCTAATTATTGGGAATCGATATATACACCATTCGTCAAGTCTGAAATGTCGGCTCTTAGGCGAAAGCCTTTGGCTAGACAAACCAAGTCCACCTACCTAAGTGGACTCAAGTTTCTTTCTAGCCTAGGGCTACTAAAAATGGTGCAAGATATCAGTTAAAGCGACTTCATAAATTTTGGTAGTTTCCAGTTAGGACACCTCATTGGCTGAAATTTATAGGGTTATTTGATCATAAAAAGTACGGAATAGCAAAAAAAATTACAATTACCAGGTTTTGTCTAAAAATCACTAACTAGTTAAGTGTTACAAGCTCTAGCTATTGAAGTAACCGAAGATTGTAGAATATAAGGAAAACGTACTATTTCAGATTCAGAGGTGAGGTAAAGTTATGCCCCGTGGTGGTTATCGAGAAAATAGTGGTCGCAAGCCGAAGTGGAATCTGGGTCAAACGAAAGCAGTAAGGATTCCGGTAGTGATCGCAGATACAATTCTAGAAGTGGCTAAACGACTGGATGAGGGGGAGAGTATAGAGTCGGTGATTATTCCTAAATCAGAAACGACTAAACTCTCTCAATTGACTGAAGAAATAGGGGCATCACCAAGAGACTCCAAAGACTCATTAATGGGGTCTTAATTCAGAATTCAGAGTTCAGAGTTCAGGAATATTCCAGCTCAATTCGTAATTCTGAATTCTGAACTCTACAGATATTAGACTACAGGAGCATTTTCGCTTAGTTTCACTTGATTGTAAATAGGGTTTTCTTAAATTTATAAGCTCTTGATTTCTCTGATTTTTTCCTAAATCATGAAGGTGCTAAATCGAATTATAAAACATAGATTTACTGTACATAAAATCTTCTGGTTTACCAATAATAAAAACTCTCTAAATTTGATAAATTCTATACTTTGAAAAAAATATTGCTGTCTAGGTTCTTGATAAACATCAAATTAGATTCTATTTGGCCAAGTTGCTATAACCTTAATCTTCTGATTTTTGCACCAATTTATAAATTTGATGATGCTACTCATTCCCTGACTTGAAGTTATAGATTCAGATATCTTCTTGTTTGAAGTAATTTTGGCAATAGTTTTGATTTCTTTTTGGGTCATATCAGCTTTTCGATTAGCTGTTTCATCTCCATACTCATTAATAGTTGGAGACTGATAAGCTGAATTCCTGGACTGAAGGGTTTTAAATTTAGCTACTATTCCCTGTTGCACACGCTTCAAGGATATTGCACTGATAAAACGAACTTGATCAATTAAATTCAGTGATAGTAAATATTCCGGATCCCGACTCAACACATAATCAGTAAAGAGATTACTAGGTTTTCCATCATGTATATAATGCTCATATTCCAGAGGAAGAAGAACTAAATCTCCAGGTTTGAGCCAGGAACGAGAACGAGTCAAGATGTAATCAATACCAAGTGGAAAAGTTGTAGCTCCATTAAGACAACTTATGGACGTCTCTTTATGTATCTGACTACAGCTAATGCCAAATCTATAGCAGCATGGTAATTATTAAATTGAGATTGCGTCGCAATTCGCCTTTACGATTACCACCGAGAGGAATATAGAGATAATCCCGCAGAAAGTTAGAAAGGGTAATATGCCACCTACGCCAAAAGTCGCTGATGTTTACTGCTTTGTAAGGAGAGTTAAAGTTCAGTGGTAGCTTAATAGCAAACATCCGTGCTGCACCGATAGCCATCTCAGAGTAGCCGGAAAAATCGAAGTAAAGTTGGAACGTGTAAAATAAGGCACCACTCCAAGCATCATAAAAGGTGAGCAATTCTCCTGAAGCAGCAGCATTAAAGACTGGAGTAGCATAAACAGCAGCTGTGTCAGCAATCAAGACTTTTTTGATTAACCCTATGGAGAAAATAGTTACCCCCACCGCCAGATCTTCAGGGTTAAACTGACCAATCTTTAGGTCTACATTTATACAGTTCCCTGATCTCCTGTCCAATGAACAGTAATTGCTGACTTTTCCTAAGCATTTAGCCGTCAGCTTGGTCATTGATCATTGGGGATTGAGTTAGTGCTGCTATTGTTGTTATTTCAGCTCAAGCCTTTGCGATCGCTTGCTGATCAGCATCGCCATTACCCATTACCCATTACCTAGAATTTCTCTCGTAGCTGAGTTGGAAGGCACGCGATCGCTTACTCTACCGAACCGGAGCAATCCCTCAGTTTTTAGTCTGGCAACTTGTACTGTTCTACAATCCGCTTGGCATACTCTGGCACATGTGCCTCTAACTTTTCTGGATGATTGCGCTTTAGATATAAATAGTTGCGGGTGAAGTGGGAGTCAATAGAAAAACGAGCATACTCCAATCCTTTCGGACCTATTTTTTCAATCACCACTCCCATCATTTTTGCTGCCCACATCGGTAACGTAACTCCCTTGTCATAGGCAGGAATACTCTGTTGCACTGCCTGTTTGCGATCGCCTTTTGACATGACTGGTTGAGTTTCCAACTGGTCTTGCACCAAATCCAACAATTCTTGCCCAATGTCATTACGAACGAGAATCCACTGCCAACCAAAGGGAGCTCCCATGTAACCTACCACTAAATCCGCTAGGGAGTTTACATAGTCAAAACAACTCATGCAAGAGGAGGCAAACACATCTTTGAGTTGATTAGTCTTTAAGCCAAAGAACGGTACTTTCTCAATCGAGCCATCCTCATGTTTAAAGTGAATCCGGAAATCCTGCATAAACTCGTAATGTACCACTGTTTCTGGTGAACGGCTGGTGGTTTCTAGAAATTTTTGCAACCCCTCACGGTTGACATTATCGACACAGGGCGTACCTAAAACATAGAGTTTTTCTAAACCGAGTTCGTTTTGCACTGATCGCAATGCTTGGATTTGGCAGCCAACACCAATTACTAATAATCGCTTCATCCCTGATTGTTCCACTTGCTCTAACACAGAGAGGTTAGGAGACAAGGTAGGCTTATTCACCCGTGCTGCTAACACCTCCTCTGGGGTACGAGCAATGATCGGCATTGGCTGAAAGCGGTCTTCTTTAGTGTTTTGGACACAGACTACACCTTCAACTTTACCCTGCTTGAGCATTTCCATGGCAATGGTACTGACAATTCCTGTCCACTGCGCCCCTTCTATGGGGTTAATCTTCTTAGCCGTGATCATCTTCTGGTTAACACCAAAGTACCAATCGTCTGGATGATCTAGATTGCGGCTACGTCCATGGGCTTTTGTTTCCAAGTCAGCTATTTGCTGGTTTAAGAATGCACAAGCTTCCTTGACATAATGGATATAGTATGTATCACAAAGTCCACACTCGCTACACAGTTCCTTGGCAGGGCGTCGGCTACTTGGTTTTAAGGCTCTCGCTTTTTTATGTTTGGCAGGTTGAGGTGTCACTGAAGTCATTTGCTTAACTAATGGTCTATTGTCTCACGATGGTGAGCATTCAGCCGTCAGCTAATGCGCTACCTCAAGCGCGTCGTTCGCACAGCGTGGCCAAACGCGCCCCGCGTGGCCCAAAGGCCAAGGCCAAAGCCTGTGCCACGCACGCTACTTGAGGTGATATCAGCTATCAGCCGTCAGCGTTAATTTGGATCTTGGTTATCGATTCCAACACAATAGACAGGAGTGTAAATGCGTTCCCGTCGCGGCTCAATGCTTAGCATCGCATATCTCGATTGCCAACACTGATCGGATTTTCTCTTAATTTTCTCTTAATTTTCTCTTATTTGGTACATTTGTACTCAATTAAGTCATGCGATCGCGTAGCGTGGCCTACGGCCAATCGCACAAAGAGGAGATAATTGGACCCTCAGGTCAATCAAAGTACCACCTTAGGGGCGCAGGGCGTGCGCCCACCCACCAAGGGAAAAGAAAACCAGAAAAACCCTCCTTTTAGTTACCAAATTCTGCCACCTGAGATTCAGACAGACCTGTTAAATTCGCCACCTGCTCCACCGTCATCCCTTGCTCTAACAAGTTCTGCGCCACCTGCTGCAACTGAGACTCCGCTTGATCAGCTCTTTGTTGTTCTTGATCAGCTCTTTGTCGTTCTTGCTCGGCTTTTTGTTGTTCTTGATCGGCTCTTTGTTGTTCTTGATCGGCTCTTTGCCGTTCTTGTTCAGCTCTTTGTTGTTCTTGATCGGCTCTTTGTTGTTCTTGATCGGCTCTTTGTTGTTCTTGCTCAGCTTTTTCCTCAGAAGTGGGCAGTAACTCCCCATCCAAATTTGCCCAGCGTAACCAAGTTGCTTCGATGCCGTTATACTCACCATGCCAACGCACCAAGCTCAAACCTAATGCCTGAGATACCAGTTGGTTTTGCTCATTAGGTTCTATCGGTTGGTAAACTCTATTTTGGAGATGAAATCCAGCCCAATCATCTGGATTAAACGGATCAAACCAGAAATACTCTGGCACACGCATCTGATTTTGATAAATCTGTTTTTTCTCGTTTTTGTCACGCTCAGCAGTGCTTGCCGACAAAAGTTCGATAATCACGTCAGGAGCCTTTTCCTCCTCCCAAATCACCCAGCTTCGACGCTCTCCCTTGGGTACATCTAGAGCAACAAAGAAATCTGGTCCTTTATAGTCCTTATTTTTGAGTTGGGCAACGCTGTAGTAAACAAACATATTACCACCGACATAGCCATCCGACCTATTATCTAGCCAAGGCGATAGGGTATAAATGAGCAGATCCATTTGGGCTTTGTGCCGTGCGGTTTCCATTGGTATATCATCATCACAAGGGAGCTCAGCCTGAGTAGGTGGTGCTGCCACTGGCATTGACACTATAGTTTTAGAGAGTGTAAGCTCTGACATGGCTGTCCAAAGGTTTCAGTTTACCAAGTTTTGACACTTCTATGTTAATGGGTGCTGCTTCCAAGCAAATGGGATCATATTTTGGAGGCTCTGGTTTTGGCGGACGGAAACTCTCCTAGATACCTATAGAAATCACCCCCATGCCCTGGTCAGTCAGTGCTTCTTTACAAAGAAGCCGAAGTTTAGCTTTGATTGGGTCAGTATCCGGCAACGAGAAAGCATTCATCCCCTTCTTTGCTGCTGTCTTCAATGCTGCAAATACCTGCTCAAAAGGCAGATATTTGCCTAACACCTTTTGATAACTTTGCATCCAGGGGAAAGTACTGATGTATTCACAATTAAAGGTGAGGTAGCCAGAGTCCTCACCAATTTAGATAAACGAGAGATAGTCATTATTGTAACCAAAGCGGAAATCCCCTACTGGATCTTCCCAAGTGGCCATAACGTCCGAGGGTAACTGTTGATGGCTGATAGCTGAGTGGTCAAAGTATACATGGCTGCGTTCGCTAGCCAACGCCCTTCGGGCTAATCGCAACTTCCTCAAACCTAGACGCATCAGGCTGTTTGACTTTTTAAATGCCACCTTCGGTCTCTTATAAGTAAGCAGAAAGTCTATCACTGTTTGCTGGACTTGACCAATAGTCCAGCTAGACAGTACTTAATTATACAAAGTTGGACTATGTGTTGTGGTATTTACCAATGACTACTTAGTGATTAGTGATTAGTGATTAGTGCTTTGTGGCCAGTAACAAGTTTTCTGGTATTCACCAATCACCAGCTTAGTGATTAGTAATTAGTGATTAGTAATTAGTGATTAGTGCTTTGTGGCCAGTCACAAGTTTTCTGGTATTCACCAATCACCAGCTTAGTAATTAGTGATTAGTGATTAGCGCTTTGTGGTCAGTAACAAGTTTTCTGGTATTCACCAATCACCAGCTTAGTAATTAGTGATTAGTAATTACTAAGCTGGTGATAAGTGCTTTGTGGCCAGTCACAAGTTTTCTGGTATTCACCAATGACTGATTACTAATCAATAAAAAACCGCCGCTAGCAATAGGGCGGGATGGTTAAGCAATCGGAGGGTAACTCTAGGTTACTTGGTTAATCTAGGATAGTGTTGTAGCAAATTTTACCAAATACCTATGACTGTCTAGCTTTTACCATAAGCATTAATGGGCTCTTTGATAAGCCGAATATATAAATGCTTAAAGGTAGACCTAATTACTCGAGGCATACCAAAATCAATCGGTGTCATAGTATCAGGTAGTTTCCAATCCCTCACTTGGATTTCTACAGGTCGATGGTAAGGAAAGTCAATCTCTGCTAAGTCTGGCAACAACCCTAGCCGTTTTTGAGCTGCTAGGGTAGGAACCAGAGCTGGCTCAACATTGAGAATTTCCACTATTGATCGGTCGAGAGCAAAGACATCCTCTGATGCTCCCAAGATCCCCAAATGTCTCGGTTCACCACCAATCGGACCATTCCCTTCCTGACCAATAATGCCATCAATGATAGTCAACTGCGGATTAATCGCCCGTGCTGTTTCCACCAGCATTTCCCCAAAGCGCGTCTCATCCTTACCCGCTTCCATATGCCACCAGGCTTTCATTTTTCCGGGAACACAGCCGAATAAATTTTTAACCCCCATGGTCAGGGTCAACTGCATGTGGGATTTTACCTTCGGTAGGTTAATCACCACATCCGCATTCATGGCCTCTTTAGACAAACGCAGATGATTAAAGGTTTCGCTAGCAGTTTCATAACCCTTGCCGTGGAATTCAACAATAGGGATATCAAGTTCTGCCATCATTGGCAGATAGCCGTTCGCCTTAGCCACACCCCTAGCACTCCCAAAGGCTGGGCTATCTCCGAAAAAGGGTTTACCCCCAGCTTCTTTGACTAGTTGAGCCACGCAGTAAACAATTTCAGGGCGAGTGATACATTCTTTACCAGGACGACCAGCAGTAAGTAAATTAGGTTTCAGCAGAACCGAATTACCTTTCTTAACAAAAGCACTCATCCCTCCCAAAGGTTCTAGCAGCCTTTCCAAGGAAGCTCGTAAGAGTTGTCTATTATAGGAATCAGCACGAATTAAACTAACAGTTTGCATAATTTAATAGTTTTGATGTCAGGGGAAAATGATCAATTGTGTATTGTTATACCAATTTCCTGTCAAAGATGTAAACTTATAGTACACTTGGAGATTGGAAATTTTTCAGATTGTTTCCCGCCTCCAACAGATAAGTGACAATTTTCAAGAAAATCTGGTATTATTCCTGGAGGAAGTTGCCTATCGTAGCAATTGTCTGTTGTATTATGAAAATCTTTTACCCTAGGGTGGCAGATTCTTCGCTACACATGTAGAATAAGAATACATAATACATCTACTGATTCTCCAATGTATCTACAGCTTGTCAGTTGCGTCTGCGGTCTTGTATCTAGGTTAAGCCTTAAATAATCACTCTAGGTCATGTTTAGGTTGAAAGCGTTATTCAATCGTTTCAGGGTGTATCAGTGAACGCATTTGTCCTACTCCAGGGTTTTAAGGACAGTACCTGGATACAGTAGTGCACTTACCAAACTTTTAAAGGATGTGGATTTTAACAAATTTATAATTCTCTAACTTCTCTAATCCTGAAGTGTTTACTCTCCTGAGGAAGAATGGTTCCTTGTGTCATTCCTTGGATGCTGGGAAGTGTATCTAATCTGTAACCAATAAACGTTTCCGTTGCCGAATTTAAGGCTAATTTTCAGGAAGATCGGAATTCTCTGTTGACGCTAAAAATACCTAGAACACTGGATAATACCGATGCTCTCTTGACTGAAAACCGATCTATGGCACGGGTTAATCGCCACTTAAGGCAAAAAAATTTCACATTCAGCCTACGTTGCCAGATTTTCCCTGGTTAAAACGTTTTGTACCAAGCAGGCTGAACAGAATAACATAATCAGTCAAACGAGGTGAACACACAAATGATTAAAGTACAGGCTCCTGATTCCATCCTATTTCCACAACCAGGCCTTGGCAAGGTAGAAAGTACCATTACCCCTACCAAGCCTGGGCGAGTCAAATTTAAAGCCACATACTGGCCCGCCCGGTTATGTGATCATGATTCCCAAGTTACCCTTGTGCCTGATGACCAAGTGACTGTGCTGGGCCGACACGGGATTACGTTGCTGGTGGTTCCTGCCGGCTATATTTCCCCTGGCAATTCACCAGAGGATGAACCGGGGGTTGAAGAAGCTAGTGAATCCCAGAGCTTGGGATTCACTCAAAAACTGAGCTCAGTCTTTTCCAAACTGTGGCGCTAGAGTTTAACTAACCGTAAGCTTATGCGCTACGCGCACGCTACTTGAGGTGCTATCAGCAGTCAGCTTACGCACTACTTGAAAAGCTTCGCTTTCGGTGAAACAGTTAATGTTCTCGTAGCCAGGATAAATAAACAAAGTTCAGACGTTATATGTAAGATATATAACGTCTGAATGTGGGATTTTTTTTCGTGGCCAAGCTTGCATCTAAAGCTTGCATCTTATGTTATTTCCGGATAATCACCATTAATCAAAATCTCCTCATCTCCCCATCTCCCCATCTCCCCATCTCCCCATCTCACCATCTGCATGCTTAGTCCTACTTTTAAGAATTGGTATAAGTGGGTCGGTTCTCTTGCACTGATCTAACCAAGGACAAATAACAGTTCAAGCTTAGTCAATCCATCGCATCTGGACAAAATGGGCTGGACGTCCCCAGATATCAGATGTTTCCCTAATGTCTACAATCGCCAGGTTAAAAGGAATGGCAGTAGTTAAGTACCGTTGTGCTAAGTTGCCCAAATCAGGTGTTAGTTGAGTAGCAGCCACCGCTGCAAAGCCAAGACCCAACAGTTGTTCAATCGGTCCTCGCGGCAGTAACAGATGAACAGCCAACCCTAGTCCAGCACCTAAAAACACTGCTACTGAGAGATTCGTGCCGCACCGGGGGTGGATAGCCATATCCCATTCTCCCCGAGTCAGTCGCTCTAGGGCAGTGGGTACTGCTCGTCTCAAGTCAGCCAAATTTACCTGACCATAGAGATAAAATCCTTGGTCAGTTGATAGTCCTCCTATAGCATTATTATCTGATGGAGGAGTGGTTGGGGTTGCACCAGCACCACTAGCACCATAGCGTTCACTTAGAACCCAGACAGTAGCGTGTTCTAGAGCATGAACCTGACGCAGCATGAGAATGTCTTTTAACCCTGGAACGAAATTCAGCTGCCTAAGCAAATCCGTATCCTGTGTCGGTTGAGGGGCTGTAAAATCAAAGTCCCAAAAGTTACTGGTGTTTACGGAAGCAGAATTACTCATGGCAGCAAAAAAGCAAAAGCAGGTTAATTAATATCAGACACTTTCACTGTAGCATTGTGTCCGATTGAATACTTAAAATTCCTAAGTATTCAGCTGACTGCTTAATAATGATAGCTGAATGCTTAGAAAACTTAATCATTCTTAGTTGTTCGTAAATTAACCATTAAAAATTAACAATTAACCATTAACAATAAATATAGCTCCTCGCTGTTCTAGCTCAGGTTTAATTTTATCGGGCAAAACCGTATTGTACCAAAATTGAGCACCTTGGACATTGACTTTCTGAAGATTGCTATCAAATAGGTTAGTACCCATCAAATTTGTCTAACTCAAGTCAGCATTAGTCAGATCGACGTGACGCAGTTGAGCATAACTGAGTTCACTACCACTGAGGTCTCCATAACTCAACTGAGCATGACTTAATTGAGCATAGCTAAGGTTAGTCTTCCTCACTTAGTTTGGCATTTTGCAGACTAGCACCACTGAGATTAGCATCGCTCAAATCAGCATTTTGTAAGTCAGCATGAAGCAGATTACTCTCGTTCAAACTGGCATTGCTGAGATTGCTTGCTGTAAATTAGTACGACGTAAATCAGCACCGCTTAGGTTGGTAAGTAGTCGGACAAAAGTAAAATTAACTGTTGAAATAGGGAGCAGGGACTGAGGCCGTGGGCCACGCGGGGCGCGTTCGGAGCTGGGAGCTGGGAGCAGAGGGGCTTTTGGCAACTTTACAGAAGTTAATACAGCGATGCAGCAAGGGAACAGGGGGTTTCCCCCACTCGCTATTGCATCAAGAAGTGAGGTTTATTTTTGTCCAGGTACTTAGTTATGCAAACCGCCGTAAATGTATTGGCAAAGACTTGATAATCGTTGTGTAAAATAATTTCCAATAACGCTTTATTTTCCTCTAGGTTTGCCGTCATTTTACAAAATCAAATTTGCTTAAATTCCAACAAAACGGTTTATGGATAATTTACCTTTACCCCCTTTTAAAAAAACTGATATATGACTTCTTTATAACGCTGAATTCTTTACGGTTTCGGGAGTTCATCTTCAGTAAAACATCATGATTAATATCCTCATGTTCTGTGGTATTATTGGGGTGATTATTGTTGTTATTTGAGATGCTCTCTACCATAGATACAAATTACTTTATTAATAGTATATAGAGATTTGAATTTGAACAGCAAGTTGAGACCAACAAGCGACTCCTAAAAAACGTAAAATTGAGAGCAATGACTTTAGCCAATGAGGAATGTAATTTGCCCGGGTGGTCATTACTAGCTATAACCATAAGGAGAGTACTGTGGAAGTTAATGTAAATTGTGCCCAAGACTGCATCAACGGTTGTATCTTAGGTGACAAATGCCCCAATCAACAATACGTTGCTGAGGCATCCCAGTTCATTAACGGTACTTCATTGGACAAAATGTTGGAGTTGGCAGAGGAAGCACGGCTCAAGAAACTATCTCAACCCCCTAAATGGGTGATTCCCGACTTTCCTGAGTAGGAAACTCTCACCCCTAAGCCAAAAGCGCCTGATTCTATGGGAACCTAAGAGAATAAATACAAAAACCTACTATTTTCGCTACGCCAAGCAACTAACAGGTTATGCAAACTCTAAGTACACCTCAAAGGGCTAGTACACTACCAGCTTTCGATACTACTATCCACCGCCGTCAAACCCGCCCTGTCAGAGTGGCTAATGTCACTATTGGCGGGGGATACCCGGTGGTGGTGCAATCGATGATTAATGAAGATACCTTAGATATCAATGGTTCCGTTGCTGCTATTCGCCGCTTGCACGAGATTGGTTGCGAGATTGTCCGTGTCACTGTACCGAGTATGGCACATGCTAAGGCTCTAGCCCAAATCAAAGAGAAACTAGCAGCGACCTATCAAGCGGTGCCTCTAGTAGCTGATGTCCATCACAATGGCATGAAAATTGCTCTGGAAGTTGCCAAGCATGTGGATAAGGTACGGATTAATCCAGGATTGTATGTCTTTGAAAAGCCCAAAGCCAATCGCAGTGAATACACTGAAGCTGAATTTGAGGAAATTGGGGAAAAAATTCGGGAAACCCTAGAACCCCTGGTCATTTCCCTCCGTGACCAAGGTAAAGCTATGCGCATCGGAGTCAATCACGGTTCCCTAGCGGAACGGATGCTGTTTACCTACGGTGATACCCCGGAAGGGATGGTGGAATCTGCTCTGGAATTTATTCGTATCTGTGAATCCTTAGATTTCCGCAATTTGGTGATCTCCCTCAAAGCTTCACGGGTACCTGTGATGCTAGCCGCCTATCGCTTAATGGTAAGGCGGATGAATCAGTTGGGGATGGATTACCCGTTGCATTTGGGTGTTACTGAAGCTGGGGATGGGGAATATGGACGGATTAAGTCTACGGCTGGTATTGCTACTCTGCTAGCTGAGGGGATTGGTGATACGATTCGTGTCTCCCTTACGGAAGCCCCAGAAAAAGAGATTCCTGTTTGCTACAGTATTCTGCAAGCTCTGGGATTGCGGAAAACTATGGTGGAGTATGTGGCTTGTCCGTCCTGTGGTCGTACTTTATTTAATTTAGAGGAGGTGCTGCATAAGGTACGGGAAGCTACTAAACATCTCGCTGGCTTAGATATTGCTGTGATGGGGTGTATTGTTAATGGTCCTGGGGAAATGGCTGATGCTGACTATGGTTATGTCGGTAAGCAAGCTGGCTATATTTCTCTGTATCGCGGTAAGGAGGAAATTAAAAAGGTACCTGAAGATCAAGGAGTAGAGGAGTTGATTAATTTAATTAAAGCTGATGGTCGCTGGGTAGATCCTTAATAATTTTTGAATAAAAACTATAAAAAACTATCACTTTGTGGGCGCAAGCCTTGCGCCCTTACAATTTATTTGTGTTCCACTCATGATCACAAGTCCTATAAATTGACAATTAGCAATTAACCTCCTCATCACTCGATCAGTTGATTGATCATGGATTTACGTAGTTTTAGAATTACTTGACCGATGCTGTCACAAGCCCTAGAGCAATGGCGAGAATCATGCATCTGACTCATCACCTAACTCTTTGAGTCTAGCTAGCAATTCCTCTACCCGCTTTTCGGCAAGTTCTCTTTGTTGCCGTTCAGCTTGAGCTTGTTGTTGAGCAGCTTGAGCTCTCTCGTCTGGTGTTGGTACCAATTGCTGATCTTCACTGAAAAACCGTAGCTGGGAATTATGCACACCTAAAAATAATTCCAACTGCTGACTCCACAGCCACCCCTGAGTATTAGGGTCGAGGGGTTGATACTGGCCTCCCATCAGGCGAAATCCCTGAAAATCGAGGGTATCGGGGTGAAACCAGAAATATTCTGGTGTCCTGAAAGTATCTTGGTAGAGGATTTTCTTTAATCCCTTATCAACTTTAGCTGTACTGTTAGAGAGCAGTTCAATAATCACATTGGGATATTTTCCTTGTTCTGCCCATACTACCCAACTTTTGCGGGGTCGATTTTCCGTACCGAGTACTACAAAAAAGTCGGGTCCTCTAAAGTCTCTGGTGGTAATATGCTCAGGACTGAAATAGATAGTGAGATTCCCTGTAGCATAGAAGTCGCTTCGTTCTCGCCACCACCACTTGAGGCAAGCGAGTAACAGCTCAATTTGATCTCGATGGCGATCGCTTTCCAAGGGGGGTTCATCACTCCATAAATCACATGGTGGAATGATAATACTTTCTGACTCAGCCATTACATTGACTTCCACAGTGGCTTCTGAATTCGTGACTACTCCCACATCAAATCAAAGATTATGATGTGGGCTTCTCAACCTCACGAATGAGACTTGCTGCTCCTCGGCGGATGCCTCCGCTACGCGAACGATATCCTGTACCGATTTACCACAGCCATTAAGCGGCAGTCCAACCGCCAATAGTCCACGATTTAAAATGTTGATACCACTGTTCCAGTCGCGGTCAATTTTAACTTTACAACTAGAACAATAATGAATGCGCTCACTTAAAGTTTTTTCGACCCTAGAACCACAACTAAAACACTCGATACTTGTGCCACGTGGGTTAACTTCCTGAACTAACAAACCGCGTTTAACCGCCACTGCTTGCAATATTTCCAAGAATGCTCCCCAGGCCGCATCATGTATTGATTTTGCTAAATTAGTTCTAGCGAGTCCTTTGATATTTAAATTTTCGTGAGCAATTAAGTCATACTTACTGCACAGCCAATGAGCAACCTGATAATGAAATTCTTTTCGGCAACGGCTTAAATGAAGGTGCATCAAAGCTACTTTATGTTTAGCTTTTTTCCAGTTTTTAGAACCCTTGATACGGCGCGACATTACTTTTTGAGCTTGAGCAAGTTTGTCCTGAGCTTTTCTGTAAAACTGCGGGATAGGCACTGCTTCGCCGTCAGATGTCGTCAAGAATTTCTCCAGGCCAACATCAATACCAACGGCAGAATTGACTGAATCTACAGGTAGCAGTTCAGGTACGGTATCATCTTTCATCGAAATACAACAATACCAACCATCAGCTTTTTTGACGATAGTGCATTGCTTGAGTACAAAACCCACGCCCTTCGGGCAAGCTTCGCTAACAGGTAATGGCCGATGCATTACCACAGGTATTGACCCAATTCGACTTAGTTTTAAAACACCGTCAACTAGGTGCGCTCCCGCTTTGGTATTGTTAACCCTGGGGAATACAAATGACCGGAGATCTCCGGGCTTTTTGAAGCGAGGTCTTCCACCACGCTTACCACTGGCGTCTGGTTTTCGCCATTTCTCCCAGGCTTTGTTAAGCCGCTGTAGGTTAACCTGTTGCGTCTCTGCGTAAATTTGTTTGTACTCAGGGAACAACCGCTTAGTTTCCTTGAGAGCAGATTGCTGGGTGTAGTAGTTGACCGGGTGAGGAATTTCACCAATCGGCTCATAAAGTAAGCTACATCTATCAACTGGTGAACGAGTCCTGTTGAGCCAATCAAGCCTTTGCCCTAGAGCATAGTTCCAGTGACGGCGCAACAGTTCTAGCCATCTATCCATCGTGGCTATCTGTTCGTCACTAGGCTTGATTCTGTAGCAGTAGGTTAATATCACTGTGCTATTGTACCACTTACGATCGCGTTCGCGCAGCGTCGGCTCTGCCGAAAGCGTGGCCAGAGGCCAATCGCTTTTAGCGGAAGCTGAGGCCTTTGGCCACGCTTCGCGAACGCGATGAAGCGTTCGCGCAGCGTCGGCTCTGCCGAAAGCGTGGCCAGAGGCCAATCTGTTGAGAACTTCAAGACGCTGTCGGGCAATTCACCGGAGACGAAACCTGATTACGTTGAGCGATAGGCGCGACAGTCTGTGAGTCATAAGTTTAAGTTATATGAAATAAGGCGAGCCTGTCTTACGGTAACTTCTAACCCGTTAAATCGGAGATTATAACGGGAGACCCCTTGCCCGTTTAAGTTGGCAAGGGTCATAGCACTCACAGGCAAAATCGCTACCTCTAGTTTGACAGCTTTACTGGAAATGGTTAACTTAACCGTTGACTGTCAACGGTCAACGCTCAACGGTAAACAAATCAGGTTTGTTGGGTAAAAGCTAGATGCTTTGTAAAAGCTGGATAAATAACTAGGGAATAATTTGGCAAGCAAGCATATAATAGTCAGGATCTAATAACGTTTATGTCACCACAGAGCAACCACTATGCCCCGCCGCGATGATATTCACAAAATCTTGCTCCTTGGTTCTGGTCCGATTGTGATTGGACAAGCCTGTGAATTTGACTATTCCGGGACTCAGGCTTGTAAGGCACTCCGGGAAGAAGGCTATGAAGTGGTACTGGTAAACTCTAATCCAGCTAGTATCATGACTGACCCGGAAACGGCTGACCGTACCTACATCGAGCCCCTAACTCCAGAAATCGTCGAGAAGGTGATCGAAAAAGAGCAACCATGTGCTTTACTGCCAACCATGGGGGGTCAGACGGCTCTGAATATTGCGGTTGACCTAGCTAAGAATGGGGTGTTGGAAAAGCATGGAGTGGAGCTAATTGGGGCAAAGCTAGAGGCGATAGAAAAGGCTGAAGACCGCCAGTTGTTCAAGGAAGCAATGGAAAGAATTGGGGTAGGGGTCTGTCCTTCGGGAATTGCGAATAATCTCAAAGAGGCTAAAGCGATCGCACAAGAAATCGGCTCTTACCCGCTGATTATTCGCCCGGCTTTTACCCTGGGGGGTAGTGGTGGTGGCATTGCCTATAACAAAGAAGAATACGAAACAATGGCTCAGGGGGGTTTGGATGCTTCGCCAGTGTCTCAAATCTTGGTGGAAAAGTCTTTGTTGGGCTGGAAGGAGTATGAGTTAGAGGTGATGCGAGATTTGGCAGATAATGTAGTGATTATCTGTTCCATTGAAAATGTTGACCCGATGGGGATTCATACTGGGGACTCGATTACTGTTGCTCCTGCTCAAACCCTGACAGATAAGGAATACCAACGGTTGCGGGATTACTCGATTAAAATTATTCGGGAGATTGGGGTTGAAACCGGAGGGTCAAATATTCAGTTTGCTGTCAATCCCATCAATGGCCAGGTCATTATCATTGAGATGAATCCTCGGGTTTCTCGTAGTTCTGCCCTAGCCTCGAAAGCAACAGGGTTCCCGATTGCTAAGTTTGCGGCTAAATTAGCCGTGGGGTATACCCTCGATGAAATTCCCAACGATATTACTAAACAAACTCCTGCTTCCTTTGAACCAACTATTGACTATGTGGTAACTAAGGTACCCCGGTTTGCCTTTGAGAAGTTTCCCGGTAGTAAACCAATCCTGACTACTCAGATGAAGTCAGTGGGAGAAGCGATGGCGATTGGACGGACCTTTCTCGAATCGTTTCAGAAAGCGTTGCGCTCCCTGGAAACTGGACGCTTTGGGTGGGGATGCGATCGCAAAGAGAAGCTGCCATCTCTCGAACAAGTGCGCTATGGTTTACGAACCCCGAATCCAGAACGTATCTTCACGGTGGGTCATGGTTTGATGCTAGGGATGACCCTAGAAGAAGTACAGGAACTCACAGGAATTGACCCCTGGTTTTTGGATAAATTGGCGGAGTTGCTGGAAACGTCAAAATTCCTCAAACGTAACCCATTGCAGACCTTGAACAAAGAGCAGTTATGGGCAGTCAAACGTCAGGGATTTAGCGATCGCCAAATTGCTTTTGCTACCAAGACTTCGGAAGATGAGGTGCGTGAATACCGTAAGCATCTAGGAGTAGTACCAGCATATAAGCTAGTAGATACCTGTGCCGCAGAGTTTGAGGCATTTACACCTTATTATTACTCCACTTATGAGGAAGAGTCGGAAGTGATACCTTCGGATCGGCGGAAGGTGATGATTTTAGGTGGGGGACCAAACCGGATTGGTCAGGGAATTGAGTTTGACTATTGCTGTTGTCATGCATCTTATGCTCTGAGTAAGCAGGGGTTTGAGACAATCATGGTCAACTCCAACCCAGAGACAGTTTCTACAGATTATGATACAAGCGATCGCTTATATTTTGAGCCCCTGACCAAAGAGGATGTACTCAATATTATTGAGGCGGAAAATCCGGAAGGGATTATTGTTCAATTTGGGGGACAGACACCGCTTAAGTTAGCAGTGCCGTTGCAAGAAGCCTTAAAGGTTGGCAAGCAACAACTGGTAACGCAAATTTGGGGAACTTCTCCCGACTCAATCGACGTAGCTGAGGATCGGGAGCGGTTTGAGAAGATTTTGCGGAAGTTAGATATTAAGCAGCCACCCAATGGAACTGCTCGCAGTTATGGGGAAGCACTAGAAGTGGCGAAACGGATTAGTTATCCAGTGGTGGTGCGTCCGTCTTATGTGTTGGGGGGACGGGCTATGGAAATTGTGTATTCCGATGAGGATTTGAAACGCTACATGAAGTTTGCGGTGCAGGTGGAACCAGAGCATCCGATTCTGATTGATAAGTTTTTGGAGAATGCAGTAGAGGTAGATGTGGATGCGATCGCAGATGAGACTGGTCGGGTAGTGATTGGTGGCATCATGGAACACATCGAACAGGCGGGGATTCACTCCGGAGACTCTGCTTGTTCTTTACCCCACACCTCTCTAACACCCGTTGCTTTGGAAACTATTCGCACTTGGACTTATCAGCTGGCAAAAGCCCTGAAGGTGGTGGGGTTGATGAATATTCAATTTGCGGTGCAAGGGGAAACCGTTTACATACTCGAAGCCAATCCCAGAGCATCCCGAACAGTTCCCTATGTCTCCAAGGCAACAGGGGTACCCCTGGCGGGGTTAGCATCTCGGGTTATGTCCGGTGAAACCTTGGAATCCCTTGGGTTAACTGAAGAAGCTAGCCCTAAGCACATTGCAGTCAAAGAAGCGGTATTGCCCTTTGAGAAATTTCCTGGTACAGACACCCTCCTCGGACCGGAAATGCGTTCTACTGGGGAAGTAATGGGGATTGACACAGATTTTGGCAAGGCATTTGCCAAAGCAGAATTAGCAGCTGGTCAGCGTTTACCCCTGTCTGGCACAGTGTTCGTTTCTACAAATCACCGAGACAAGCAAAATGTAGTACCAGTGGCGAAAGACTTAATCGAGTTGGGTTTCGAGCTAGTGGCAACGGATGGCACTCGCAAGGTGCTGCAAGAGCATGGACTGGATGTAGAGTTGGTGTTAAAACTCCATGAAGGACGTCCCCATGTCTTGGATTGGATTAAGAATCAAAAGATTCAGCTAATTATTAATACCCCTTCTGGAGAAGATGCCTATGCCGATGGGCGGTTAATTCGCCGAACAGCATTAGGGTATAAGATTCCGATTGTAACTACAATTGCTAGTGCTAAAGCAACAGCAGCAGCAATTCGTTCACTACAGTCGCAACCACTGGGAGTTAAAGCTCTACAGGATTATATCACGAATTAGGTTTTGCTCTCACAGCCGTAGTGGACTGGCACAGCTAATTTGGTGCATTATAATCTGCCATCTCTTCATCTTCAAACACTGGATAAAGGTGTTTAAGTTTGACTCTGGCATCCGGGGTTGAAAAATGCCAAATTACTTGACTGGCTGTTTTGTTTCGCTCTTGTTCCCAAGCTTTTAACTTCTTTTCCAATTTTTCAGGACTAGAAATCCTGCGGGCTAAACATTGTTTGGTTAAAATGCTTAGTTCAATCTCTGCTACATTTAACCAACTGCCATTACGAGGAGTATGATAAATTTCTAGTCGTCTGGCAAGACGATGAGCTTCATCAGCCGGGAAAGCTTCATAAAGAGAAGCAATATTATGAGTATTGAGATTATCGCAGACTAATTTGACTTTACTAGCATGGGGATAGTCAACATCCAGTAATTGGCGAATTTCTTCCGCCCAGTCTACACGAGACCGATGGTCTCGATTGCTAACTCGCCGCCATCCAGCATTAGGGTCAAAAAACATAAACAGGGCTTGTGTCCCTTCACGAGTATAGTGATAATCTTCTTTCTGGTCTTGACCAGGTTGCATTTTAATCGGTTTATAGAGATGATCTAGGAGTTGGACTGATGCTTCATCCATACAAATCAATGGCTGATCTCGACAATGCTCAGAACAGTAAAGGTCTAAAATTACTTCCATCTGGGCGACAAATCTGGCCAAATCTCGTTCAGGAATACAGAAACGTTTTACTTTCCAAGGACGTAGCTGGTTTTTTTTAAAGTGCGACGTACCGTTTCACGAGAGATTTCTGTGACTACTCTTCGCTTTTTCAGTTCCGATGTCAGTAGTCTAATCGTCCAATCTGCTCTTCCTTCTGGAGGGTCTGAACAACACATGGCAATGATTTGGGCTTCTGTCGCGCCATCTATTTTTGGCGGAGTTGGTGGTTTCTTTCTTAACCTTCTATTGAGTGCTGGTTCTTCTCCTTGGGTCAGATATCTTTTTCTGATACGCCCTACGGTATTTCGATGTAGATTTAAAGCTTTGGCTATCCCTTCATCTGTCCATGTATCTATCGCTTGTTCTCCTTCGTCACACATCAGAAGAACCCTAGCGTGGAGGATTTTCTTGGCAGGAGCATAGCCATTGCGACTGATGTTTTCTAGTCTTCGTCTTTGTTCGATTGTCAGCAGCACTTTATCTCTACGACCTCTTCCCATTTTTTTGACCTCAAATAATGATCCTTCTATTGCACTATTTTAGCTGTGCCAGTCCAGTAGGGTGTGTTAGGGACGGGCTCGGCCTAATTTTCTCGGTAGCCAGTGTTAGGATAGCCCGTCCCGTAACGCACCGCCAGGGTTTGGACTACATCTTTACCACTACCATTCTCCTGAAACCTTCTGTTCCCTGTTCCCTGTTCCCTGTTCCCTGTTCCCTGTTCCCTGTTCCCTGTTCCCTATAGCTGAAACCCTTGATTTTTGGTTTAACTTGGTAAGTCCCACTAATTTTCCCAATCTTGGCTAGTATCACACAAAAAAGTATCCTCAATAATCTCATCAAAGGAATAAAGACAAGCTTCTGGAAACGTTCGTATTGGTAAATTAGTTTCTCGCAAAGCCAAATCAACACCTGCTTCATAGCCATCCATCATTGCTTCCGACCGGCGAGACTTTAAGCTGGGGTTTTGCCGTAAATGCCGTTTAATTGCCCGACGTTGCTCTCTAATACTCAAAAACCAACTGCGGCTACGATTCTCTGGTTGATACTGCCACTTCAGCAGATGACCAAGCAGAACGCAAAGGCGACTTACCAATTCCCGATATTCCTGTCTTCCCAAAGCTTGAATTTCTTCCTCCAGATGCTGCCAATCAAGCTTAGAAAATTGCTTGTGCTTCAGTGCTTGGGCCTGCTGCTGAGTCCAAGCATAAAAGTCTTGCTCGTATAGGGAAGGTTTATCCATACAATTTAAAAAATTATTACAGTTTTTTACATTAATCTAAATACCTATATAGTTTATTATCTCTTGCCTATTGCCTATTGCCTATTGCCTCTTGCCTCTTACCTATTCCCTCTTACCATGTGAGAAAATGGTACTTGTTAAGAACAAATTAGTACCATTTTTTAATACACAAGTACTAGTGCATTAGCAACAAGTACTAGTTACTGATAAAATAGTACTAATATGTGAGAAACTAGTACTGGTATGTGAGAAACGAGTACTGGTTTGCGAAAAACTAGTACTGGTTTGCGGTTAATGGGTACTCGTATGTTAGATATTAATACAGCACTACCCACTTCTGACTTCTGACTTCTGACTTCTGACTTCTAACTTCTGACTTCTAACTTCTGACTTCTTAAGAAACGCTATAATATTTCAATAAATATTGAAGAGCAGTTGATGGGAATGGCTGACAATACATCTGATGCCCAACTTGACTTTCTATTAGAGGTTCTACAAGCAACCGCAGACAGTAATGGTGACGCCCAGGTAGTTTACCCATTACTGGCAGACAATACAGACAAACTTAATGGTAGATTAGCAGAAGTATTGCGGGATTGGGCAACAAGTAAGCTGGCGGAATTGGAAGCAGATTATACGAAATACTTAGCAGCAGATATTGGCAATTTTAGCAATCTAATTCAGCAATTCCCCTTGGGTGACAAAGCCAGCACTATGGAAATTGCAATCACTGGCTATGAAGTCGTATTAACTGTTTTCAACCGCGACGCTTTTCCAAAAGCTTGGGCAACGACACAAAATAATATCGGAAATGCTTACCGTGACCGCATCGAAGGGGAGAAAGCTCAGAATATTGAAGATGCCATAGCTTGTTTCCAACAGGCTCTTAGAGTTTATACCTTTGAGGCATTTCCTTATGATTGGGCAACGACACAAAATAATATCGGAAATGCTTACGTTAACCGAATCAAAGGGGAGAAAGCTCAGAATATTGAAGAAGCGATCGCTTGTTATCAACAGGCTCTTAGAGTTTTTACCTTTGAGGCATTTCCTATTGAGTGGGCAACGACACAAAATAATATCGGAAATGCTTACCGTGACCGCATCAAAGGGGAGAAAGCTCAGAATATTGAAGATGCCATAGCTTGTTACAAACAGGCTCTTAGATTCAGAACATTTGAGGCATTTCCTTATGATTGGGCAAGGACAAAAAATAATATCGGAAATGCTTACGTTAACCGAATCAAAGGGGAGAAAGCTCAGAATATTGAAGAAGCGATCGCTTGTTATCAACAGGCTCTTAGATTCAGAACCTTTGAGGCATTTCCTTATGATTGGGCAATGACACAAAATAATATCGGTGCTGCTTACGGTAACCGCATCAAAGGGGAGAAAGCTCAGAATATTGAAGAATCGATCGCTTGTTATCAACAGGCTCTTAGAGTTTATACCTTTGAGGCATTTCCTATTGAGTGGGCATCGACACAAAATAATCTCGGAAATACTTACCGTGACCGAATAAAAGGGGAGAAAGCTCAGAATATTGAAGAAGCGATCGCTTGTTACCAACAGGCTCTTAGAGTTTACACCCGTGACGCTTTTCCTATTGAGTGGGCAACGACACAAAATAATATCGGTGCTGCTTACGGTAACCGCATCAAAGGGGAGAAAGCTCAGAATATTGAAGAAGCGATCGCTTGTTATCAACAGGCTCTTAGAGTTTATACCTTTGAGGCATTTTCTTATGATTGGGCAAGGACACAAAATAATCTCGGTATTGCTTACGGTGACCGCATCGAAGGGGAGAAAGCACAGAATATTGAAGAAGCGATCGCTTGTTACAAACAGGCTCTTAGAGTTTATACCTTTGAGTCATTTCCTATTGAGTGGGCAACGACACAAAATAATCTCGGTATTGCTTACATTGACCGAATCAAAGGGGAGAAAGCACAGAATATTGAAGAAGCGATCGCTTGTTACAAACAGGCTCTTAGAGTTTATACCTTTGAGGCATTTCCTTATGATTGGGCAAGGACACAAAATAATATCGGAAATGCTTACGGTGACCAAATAAAACGGGAGAAAGCACAGAATATTGAAGAAGCGATCGCTTGTTATCAACAGGCTCTTAGAGTTTATACCTTTGAGGCATTTCCTATTGAGTGGGCAAGGACACAAAATAATATCGGTATTGCTTACGGTGACCGCATCGAAGGGGAGAAACCACAGAATATTGAAGAAGCCATCGCTTGTTTACAAAAGGCTCTTAGAGTTTATACCTTTGAGGCATTTCCTATTGAGTGGGCATCGACACAAAATAATATCGGAAATGCTTACCGTGACCGCATCGAAGGGGAGAAAGTTCAGAAGATAGAAGATGCCATCGCTTGTTTACAACAGGCTCTTAGAGTTTATACCTTTGAGGCATTTCCTATTGAGTGGGCATCGACACAAAATAATATCGGAAATGCTTACCGTGACCGCATCGAAGGGGAGAAAGCTCAGAATATAGAAGATGCCATCGCTTGTTTACAACAGGCTCTTAGAGTTTTTACCTTTGAGGCATTTCCCCAAAAGTATCTAGATACTAACAATAATCTTGGTTTTGCTTACCAAGATGCTCAAAATTTTCCGGAAGCTTACAAGGCTTTTGATGCTGCCATTAAAACAGTAGAATTCCTGCGAGATGAAATTAATTCTGGTTCTGGAGTAGAAGAAGACAAGACCAAACTAGCTGAACAATACAACCGAAGCTATCGAGGCATTGTAGAAACTTGCCTAAAATCAAATAAGAGCACAGAAGCGATTGAATATGTTGAACGGAGCAAAACCCAGAATTTAGTTGAAAAGATTATCAGCGGTGACCTGAAAACTATCTTTCCTGTAGATGTTGTTACTAAACTAGAACAATACAGGGATGAAATAGCAGCAGGTCAATATCAAATCCAACAGGGCAAAGCTGAAAATCCAACCGTCCTGGCACAACGTCTTCAACAATTGCGACAGCAGCGCAATGATTTACAAGACCAATATTTACCTATCGGTTCTAGCTTTAACTTTGATAAATTTCATAATAAAAATTTGGATGACCACACTGCTATTGTACAATTTTACATTACACGCAATAAGCTGCTCACTTTCATCTTCACCCGCCAAACTGAACAGCCAATAGTTTGGCAATCTGAGTCACAAGACTTCGAGGAATTGTTAAATTGGGCAAATCGATATTGGCGAGACTACAATACAAAAAAATATGATTGGCAAAACGACCTTAGTAACCGCCTACATTCACTGGCAGAAATTATTTCTATTGATGACATTATTGAGCAGATTCCCGAAAGGTGCGACAGATTAATTTTAATCCCCCATCAGTTTTTACATTTGTTTCCCCTTCATGCTTTACCGATTAACAGTAAGCAGGGAGAAGCTACATCTAAAATTCTGATGAATCGCTTTCCAGCAGGGGTAAGTTACGCCCCTAGCTGTCAACTACTGCAACTTGCTCAAACCAGAAAACGTTTTGACTTTACCCATATGTTTGCTGTTCAAAACCCCACGGGTGACTTAAGTTACGCTAACATCGAAGTAGAAGTAATCAAAAACTACTTCAATGCAGCGGATACAGATGTCCTTGTGGAAAACGCTGCCACCAAAGCCGCCATAGATAGCAAACCTCTCAACACATTCCACTGTGTCCATTTTAGCTGTCATGGTTACTTTAACTACGAAGAACCAGGTAAATCGGCTCTGATTTTGGCAGATGCACGCCTCAGCCCTGCACCAGCTGAACTCAATCCAGAACAATATCTACCTTTGGATGACAATGAAGTAATTGACTTAGACAAATGCCTCACCTTAGATGCTATCTTTGCCCTGAAATTAGAACAGAAATTAGAACAATGTGGCCTTGTCACTCTTTCTGCTTGCGAAACAGGATTGATTGATTACACCAAAATCAGTGACGAATACATTGGTTTACCCAGTGGTTTCCTAGTTGCGGGTAGTCCAGCAGTAGTTAGTAGCCTTTGGACTGTCAACCAGGTGTCTACAGCGTTGTTGATGATTAAATTTTATCAGAATCTGCTAAAGCCAATGTCCTTAGCAGTTGCCCTTAACCAAGCGCAACTCTGGCTGCGGGATGCCACTGTAGAGGAATTGCTAGATTGGGCTGAACAGTTAACTCAAGAGTTGGAATTGGCTAATAACTTTAAGGAAGAAGTGGAGGAATACTTCGATTTATTTGACAATGAAGAAACCCCATTTGATTCTCCTTTTCATTGGGCGGCTTACTGCGCCATTGGACAATACTATCTTTAGTGAGATAAACATAAAAAAAATGAAAATTGAAAAAATTATCCAAGTTTTTCCGCAAATAATAAAAACTCAATTTGAAAAGTTTGAACTTGAAGACTTGCAAAGCTTAGACCAAGTTTTAGCAGCTTTAGACACTAAAATAGAGGAAACAGAATTAGTTAATATCCTCAAAAAATGGTTCAAAACCCATAAACAAGTCAGAGATACTATTATAAGCCTATTTGGTGATAATAAGGAATTAAAGCGTTCGCCCGATCTTCCGCCTAATTCCGAAGCAAGTATTCTTGAAAACTTATTTGAACTGCGACAAACCAACAAAGAAGTTATTAAAGCTAAAACTAATCAACAGGATCAAGAGCATAGTCAGCAATAAAGGGTAAGCATTGAGCTATCAGCTGATAGCTGATAGCTGACGGCTGACGGCTGATGGCTAACGGCTGAATAGCTAAAAAAATCTCAAACAATGACTCATAAAATCTACGCACCTAATATTCATCTCTTTGCCTTCCATCTTAGAAATAAATCTAGTAGTGATTCCCAACCAGACACGGATTATAACAGCGAACTGCTTTGGCACAAGTACGATCAGATTTGTGCTAAATTCCAAATTCAAGAGAAGCTAGACCTGAGAGAGGTTGCAGAAGGTTCCCGCATTGCTTTACTAAAAGGAGCCACCAAGGATAATATTCTCTTACCCTTGGAGGGTAAGTTACCTGTCAATAATGGCAAAGGAATAAGGATTACTGGTCAAGCTTGTCCACTCCAGATCTATGATAGTTATGCTCTCGGTTTGAATATTCGTATTCCTGAAGTTGAGAATAATCAGAAAACCGAAGACGTAGACCTGACTATATTCAAGGATTTTAATCCAGACCAGTGCTTTCTTCCCAGTAAAATTAACAGTAACATTAACAGTTCCCTAGGACAAATTCTGTTACTAACTGCTTGGCTACCCCAGAAGCAGCAGCAAGATTCCCATGTATGGAAAGAGATAGCTGATCAGTGTGTCCAGAATTTTCTGGGGGAAAAGGATAAGGATAACTGTCCAGCGCTGTATCAAGAAGGTCAATTATTTGATAGTCCGATTTTTGAATATGGCATTCCTGATAAATCTCAAGACTATGGCCAAATTTTTGTTTGGCTATTTTTAGGAGAAGACGTTAATGGCAACTATGGTGCCCGAGCTGACGAAAACTTTAGCTTGTTTTATCAATACTTTATTGATTTATTTTTTTATCGCCAGAAAGTCATTCGAGCTTATCAAATCAGCCGGGAGGTGTATAGTGATGTTAAACAACAATATCAAGAGATTAAAAAAATAATCAATGAAACGGCTCAAATTAAAGATAATCAGAGCTTACAGCCAGATGAATTGACCTCACTACCGAGAGCTGCAAGCCCCCTAAATCCCCCAATTCTGGGGGACTTTAACTCAAGTTCCCCCCAAAATTGGGGGGCTAGGGGGGCGAATAATTCCCCCCAAAATTGGGGGGCTAGGGGGGCGAAAGTTGCTGTATTATCTGAAGCGGAACTGTTGGACTTTAAGCATAAGCTGAGAATACTGCCGAAGCTAGACTTGAACTATTCAGACTGGCTGAGACAGTTAGAAAGCTATAGCTTGACAATCAAGATTAATGCTCACAATTATTCCGAAAAGCTTCAACAAATTCAAGAAAAATTACCCAATGACGAAGATTTAAGCTTTTTGTCAGTATTTGAGCATAAAATCAGCCCTACTTATCAAGAACAAATTCAAATAAACTTAAGCTATTTTGCCCATAGCTCCGCACTGTTAGACAAAGCGATTTCCTCAATCAGAGGTATTGTGGAAATTGAACAAGCAGAACGCGATCGCGCTTTGGAACAAGCCCTCAGAGATAAAGAGGAGGCTGATCGAGCCCGAGACAAACAAGCTGAGAAACAGGAGAAAAGACTACAACTTTGGATTACCTTCGTCGGTACTGGCCTAGCGGTCAGTGGTATTTCTTCCCAAAGCGACGCTAAACAACCTCTAGAAGTGATCCTGACCAAACTAGACCCGAAGGGATCCTTAGATTGCCCTAAAGATGGACTCTACCCTTGTTTGAGTTACAGTTTCGTGTTTGTGCTATTTCATGTTTTGATTGGTGTTGGAGTTGGTGCGATCGCTGCTTTTATTGTGGATCGAATTATCCATCGGGGGTCAAAATGATCTGCAAAGGGAGTAGGGAAGAGGTTACTTTACGCTGGTTGACTCAAGGCTTCCGTTAGATAATCTGCCGCTGCTTCCACTAATGCGATCGCATTTTCATAAATCATGCGAGTTGGTCCAATAATTCCCACACTTCCCACCGGCACTTGGTCTTGCTGATAGTTAGCAGATACCAAAGTACAGCCACGCATCGGTTCCAAGGAATTCTCCGCACCAATCCTAATATTCACACGAGAGTTAACTTCAAACTCTTCCGGTACTTTAAAGATTACTGACCACAGTTGCTCCTGTTCCTCTTCCAACAGATGCAGCAAGTCTAGAGTCTGGTCTATTTCCGAAAATTCTGGTTGACGCAACACCTCTGAGATGCCACGAATCATAATCGGGCTGGACTTAGGGACTACAGTGCGGCGGGTCAACTCAGCTAATAAATTGCTGAAAAAATCCGCATAGCGGACAAATTCTCGGTCTAATTCACCCCAATCTAATTTCTCCAATTCCCTGAGAGTTCTTCCGCGCAGCTTACTATTCAAAAAGTTAGATAATATTTTTAACTCCCGCTCCACAATCGACTCATCAACCGTCCTATCATCCTCTGACTGGGGCAGATTCATCAATACCGACTGAGTTTCATAACTATCGGTAACTATAATCAACATCACCTGCCCTAGCTCTAGGTGCATCAACTGTAGATGGCGCAGGCGAGTAGTGCGATTGTCAGGGAAAGTAATTAAAGCAATATATCCACTAACCGTTGCCAGAATTTGAGCAGCATTCCGTAGCAATACCTCAAACTTAGCTTCCTCCCAGTTCAACTTCTCTGCCAATAAATTCTCAACATACTGACTCAAGGTTTCTGACGGTTGAATCAGCTGGTCAACATAGGTTCGATAACCTGAATCAGAAGGAACCCTACCTGCAGAGGTATGGGGTTGATATAGTAGTCCAACTTTTTCCAACATACTCATGCAAGAACGAATCGTCGCTGGACTAACACTCAGGTCATATTCTTGAACCAAGGCTTTAGAACCAACCGGTTCCGCCGTGGCAATATAGTGACGAATAGTCGCCCAGAGAATATGTTGTTGCCGACTTGTTAAACTTAGTTGTTGGCGAGACATTTTGAACCAAAGCTGAACTTCATTTTAAAGGGAAAAAAGTCTAAATTAGAGGGAGGAGTTACCATTAAGGTGATAAAACATAATAACTAGGAAGCGATGCAGCGCGGTTTTGGGGGTTTCCCCCATGAGCGACTGAATTAAGACATAGAATTTTGCCTAAAAGCTGGCTTGAGTTAAGCAGTCTTTAGTCCAAAACAGTAGGGCTGATAATTAGATATCCCAATCAATCACCAAAAATCAGGGTTGGTTTTGGTGAAAGTTGGAAGTATCTGGCATTTATCCATAGCTATGGCAGCTTCTGCTCACCCAAGGATTAAGTTGGTTATTAATACATTTTCTCTAATAATATTTGCTGTAAGAACATTTGTTCTAAGATAGCAGAATCTACTCATAGCAGTAGTTAGCAGTGACCTGCAATTAGTAACGAGGAATGCTATCATCAACTATGATTGAGTAAGCGTCAATACCCCCAGCTACATTCTTGACATTCGTGAACCCCTGACTGATTAACCACTGACACATCTGAGCCGAGCGCATACCATGATGGCACATGACCATGGTTTCGACTGCGGGGTCAAAGCGAGTAGAGATTTCCCCAGACCACTGAGCAAATTCACTCAAAGGCAGAATTTCAAACCCTTCTATAGAAGCGATCGCAACTTCTTGCCGTTCTCGGACATCAATAAGCTGTAACTGCTCCGGGGAATCTGCCATCTGCCTTGCCAGTTGTTCAACACTGATTTCAAGAAGAGGTTGATCAAACGATTGAGCGACCATAGGACGGAAATAGCTGTAACGCGCTTGTTTTCTTAGTTTTGACCTTTATTTTACCTCTAGTCATCCCAATTTCATTGATTCGCCCTAAAGATAATGATCAGGTGATGGGCTGAGCAGCTATGGTCGCTGATTAATATGTACCAATATTTAAAGGAGTTACGATCAGCATTAACATCAGCTTTAAGTCGTCAGCTATCATGCTTAAAATAAACATCGAACACAATAATTTAATAGTTCGAGATTTTACAGAATTGAAAGTTTGGTCATTTGCCCATCTAAGTATTCAGGCGTTGGCTGATAGCACCTCAAGTAGCACCTCAAGTAGCGCTTAAGCTGATAGCTGATAGCTAATTGGTAAAGAATAAATTAATACCAAAGCTATAAATAAATAATTAATGTGGCAGATAGCAGAGTGTCACAGGTATTCCTATCAAACAACAGAGGTTTATAGGAAAATCTAAGTAAGTACTGTAATTTTTTATAGTTTACTCGTACTCAAATAGGGAGGAAATAGTAACAACTAGTCTTAGGAGGGTTTTGACAATGGTACGACAAGGTGTTAGAGGAGTCATAGCTTTAATAGTAGCCCTCTGTTCTATGCCAGTTTTATCTCAGACAGCGAATTTTGCTTCTTTAAACTTATCACCTGGTTTTTCCCCAAGTCAAGGACAGGTCAGTGGTCACACCGGTGGTGCTTACTCGTTGTCATCGATTGCGAATAGCGATCGCAACAATGATCCCTGTATCGGTTTTGGAGACCCTACTCCAGATCACCTGATGGTTTTGGAGACAGATTTCCATAATTTAACTATAGGGGTCAACACAGGGGGAAAGGATACCACTTTACTAATTCAGTTTCCCAACAATCAGATCCTTTGTGGGGATGATACAGGTTCAAAAAAAGATGCCAGCATAACCGCACAAAATTGGCCAGCTGGGACATACCAAATCTGGGTAGGTTCCTTTGAGGGAGGACAAAGGTGGGATTACACCCTGACAGCTGTTGAGTAACTAAAAACGGTAAACTAGTTAGTAATCTGTTCAAGTATTAATTCTGGTGACCCCTAGTGCTATCTGCCCTGATTGCTGACTTCCGTATTATCTTTGAGCGTGACCCAGCTGCTCAGAACTGGCTGGAAGTTTTGTTCTGCTACCCTGGTCTACAGGCTCTGCTGTTCCATCGCTGCTGTCACTGGTTACATGTGATTGGGATTCCATTCATTCCTCGACTGCTGAGTCAGTTATCCCGATTTGTTACAGGTATTGAAATTCATCCGGGTGCCAAAATTGGTCATGGTGTATTTATCGACCATGGTATGGGTGTGGTGATTGGAGAAACCGCCATTGTGGGAGACTACTGTCTAATCTATCAAGGTGTTACCCTCGGCGGTACAGGAAAGGAAAGTGGCAAGCGCCACCCTACTCTAGGAGAAAATGTAGTGCTGGGAGCTGGTGCTAAGGTGCTAGGGAATATCCAAATTGGTAATAATGTGCGCATTGGTGCTGGCTCAGTGGTCTTGCGAGATGTTCCTTCCGATTGTACTGTCGTCGGTATTCCAGGTCGGATTGTCTATCGTTCCGGTGTGCGAGTCAATCCCCTTGAACATGGTAGCTTGCCTGACTCAGAAGCCAAGGTAATTCGAGCGTTAGTAGACCGGATTGAGTCTCTCGAACAACAGCTGCAAGAGTTAGCTCAGCAAAAATCTTCAATGGCATCAATGATGTCTGATCACTCTTCAACACCAGATGCTCCAGAGAAGGGGGCTAATGCCCCATGTTGTGATCTCCAGGATAAAGAAATTCGGCAGTTTTTAGATAGTTTTGATACTCCCACCGCTAAATCGAAGATTATAGCGGGGGATTCTTAAGAGCATAAAACTCTTACTGGCACAGCCAAACAGCCGAAGCTAAGGATTAACAGCTTTTTGAAACCACTCCCCAGAACTGTCTTGGTAGTAAAGCCATCGGTTTTGGGGGAAACCCTGCAACGCTAGGTGATCCACCTTGACTGGTTCGATCAATAATAGGCAAAAATTTGGCAAAGGCTGATCTAGGGCAGGTGGCGGTGGGGAAAAGGCTTGTTTATCTGCTACTCTGGCAACACCAGGGTCAGGCCAAGCAAATTGTAAACGAGCTGCATCAGAAAGATTTTGCCAAGTCTCTTGGCGGACTTGTTGAAGTCCTTCGTCGGCATAATCAGCAGTGATCAGGGTCAACTGGCCTGCTAAACGAAATTGTTCGCGAGTGTTAGGAAAGTACCAACAAACTTCTCCCCAGGGATGATGATTAATGTCGTGAATTTTCTGGCTACGGGTATCGGTAATAACTTTGAGTTGGTTGGAATTGTCCAAAAAACCTCGAAAAACTACGGTGCGGTTAGCCGGATAGCCCTTGGGGTCAACGGTTGCAAGTTGAAAGTAACGGGCATAAGCTAGGCTCCGATTGTGATGGAGTGCGCGAGCTAGGGGCGATCGCCAAAGAGCAATAGGCATTTTTTTTGAGACATAGCCCAGAAAATAGCGCAAATGTAGGGTAGTTTCAAGCTCAGGATGGAACCAAGTCGCAAGTTGGCTGACAAAACGTTAGAATCCCAATTAGAATCCCAATCTAATCACTCATACAACTATTGGCAGCACAACCAGCACCAGGAGAGCAACTCATGTTCCTCAATGAACTGACACCAATTTTTGAAGAATTTACTCAGCAGCCTGTAGCTTTTTTGGGCGGATTTTTTTCAGGAGTGTTCCGCCTGAATCTCTCAGATGATCCTCTCAAAAGTTGGCTAGAGGCTCAAACTGGCTCTGAAGCAGACAAAGATGGTCATAACAGAAGCGAAAATGATAAAAATAATGGTCCGCAGTCGATTTCCATTGATTAAGAGCTAATTCAACTCTATTTAGCGTGGGTGTTTGGGGTATAATTGGTGCTTAAGCACCACCCTAAAACATTTTTTTGATGAATTATTAAATAGTGTCAACTAGACAACCACTGATAATCCCGTAAGTGAGCTATCATGAAACGGTATTCACAAGTTCAGGGATTACTAGGGTAAAATTTTGATATTGCTTCCCCCCCCTGAGGTGGTTGCCCACTGTCGAAATTTACCACTGGTTCCTCAGATATGACCGTGAGCAACCAAAATACGTTGTACTCCGTTCTTCTGTGCCTCTGAACTTTAGTTCTATGTTCTGCCTCATCGATCGACATGACCATTTACGTCGGAAACCTGTCCTATCAAGCCACCGAAGACGACTTAAAAACAGTTTTTGGAGACTACGGCACCGTTAAACGAGTTGTTATGCCCACAGACCGTGAAACCGGCAAAATGCGCGGGTTTGCCTTTGTGGAAATGACAGAATCAGATCAAGAAGACTCAGCTATATCTCAGTTGGATGGTGCTGAGTGGATGGGACGTAGAATCAGGGTCAATAAAGCCAGACCTCGGGAAAATCGTAGTAACGCTCCACGGCGCAATTCCTGGTAGTTGGTAATCAGCTGTTGAACAAGATTGAGCGACGTATTCCCCCACCTGGCTATCGCCACGCTGCGCGAACGTTCAGGTGGGGGTTAGGGGCGCACATGTCTTACGCCTTCTGTCCGGTCAATCCGGTCAAGAAACGACAAATTCTGTGCTATAACTAGGTTTATGTTGAGCGGTACGGCAAAGGGCAGAACAAGATTCTGAATAACCTGGAGGCACGACCTCTCAACGAAAGGGAAATCAAACCTGTAAATCCTGTGTAGTCGGTTTATATACGTCAGACTCTAGGTGAGAGATTATAAACATGGCCCCATAGCGGAAACGACTTGGGGGAACAGTCCAGCAAAAGTCCTGGAAGCAGGCGCGAGAATGCCGCCTGTCGCGAGGGATAAGCCCTTGTAATCAAGACGGACACTCCCACCTGGTACGCGAGGTGGGGGTACTTCACGAGTTCTCAATTTGACCGTTGACCGTTGACCGTTGACCACTAACAGTCAACAGTCAACAAGATTCATGTACTTAAAAAGTTCATGATATTAAAACTGTCTAATCTCCTAGACAAATACCTAATCCTCTAGCGGTTCTTACCAGAGTTCCGTTCGGATTCACAGCTTGATAATGCTTAATCGTTTCCTCAATCGGTACACTTACAACCTGGCGATATTGCCATGTAACCATCTGGTCATATCGTTCATTGGCGATTAAGTCAACTGCTGCCACACCGAAGGCTGAGGCAATTAAGCGATCAAGGGGTGAAGGAGTGGCACCCCGCTGGGTGTGTCCAAGAACTGTAACTCGCGTTTCCGCTCCAATCGAATTACAAATCTCTTGGGCTAGATATTGGCCAATGCCACCTAATCGACATTCACCAAACCCCACATTACTCTGAAGCACCTCACCGCTTGCAGTGCGAACCGCCTCGGAAACAACGATTAAACAGAAGTTTCGCCCTTGCTCCTGAAGTTGCTTAATTTTATGGCAGACATTGTCAAGGGTATAAGGAATTTCTGGAATCAGAATAACGTCAGCCCCTCCTGCAATGCCAGCACTGATAGCAATGTGACCAGCATCACGCCCCATCACTTCCAAAATCATCACCCGGTCATGGCTAGCCGCTGTGAAATGTAAGCGATCTAGAGCTTCGGTGGCAATGTTAACGGCAGTGTCAAACCCAATGGAGCGCTCGGTAATGGCAACGTCATTATCGATAGTCTTCGGTATACCTACCAATTTCATCCCCCCTTGTTGGGCAAGTTTGCGCAAAATAGCCAAACTGCCATCACCTCCAATACCAATTAGAGCGTCTAGTCCCAGTTGGTGATAGCCATCAGCAATATCACTGCTGCGATCGCATAGCGTACCATCTGGCATCGGAAAAGCAAAGGGGTCGCCTTTGTTAGTAGTGCCAAGCATTGTACCACCCATAGTCAAGATCCGATCAACCTTGTCCAAAGTTAGGTTAATCGCTTGAGGCGGATTTTGCATCAACCCCTGAGTAGCCCGACAGATGCCAAGCACCTCCCAGTTGTAAGTAGCCACAGCTCGGTGAGTCACAGCTCGAATCACCGCATTGAGACCAGCACAATCTCCACCACTGGTGAGAATGCCAATGCGTTTAGTTTCTCCCATAATCTCCGTTTAAGGTTGCAATGCTTATGTTCAGATCAATTTGACCTCAGGTATAGGCTCCAAGACAAGAAAAATGGTGTGAAGATTTGATTTCTGTATTTCTTCTAAAGTTATTAAGCATCATCAAAAATGCCTCCCTAAGATAGAAAGTGAAGAGGACTAGGCACTGGGCCAATCGGTACTCTTGCGAACACCAACATCTCTGACAAACCAAGTGCCCTAAGACCTAGGGAGGACAAAAATTATGGCAGAGGGAGCTGAACCTAGAACTCAAGAAAGAGCCCTGGATCGGGATTGTAAAACGTTATCCCGTCACGTTTTCGAGCAACTCCAAAGTTTTTCGATGGAGGCACAAGACCTAAGTGCCCTCATGAATCGCATCGCCCTAGCTGCCAAGCTAATTGCTCAACGCATGAGCCGAGCTGGTTTGATGGAAGGGGTGTTAGGATTCACCGGTGAAGTCAATGTGCAGGGTGAATCTGTCAAAAGGATGGATCTCTATGCCAATGATGTTTTCATCTCGGTATTTAAGCAAAGTGGTCTCGTCTGTCGCTTGGCCTCCGAGGAAATGGAAAAACCCTACTATATCCCGGAGAATTGCCCAATTGGACGTTACACTCTGCTGTATGACCCCATTGATGGTTCCTCCAATATCGACACGAACTTGAATGTTGGTTCGATTTTTTCGATTCGTAAGCAAGAAGGAGAGGATCTAGACGGGGAAGCCCGTGATCTTCTCCAAAACGGGCATAAGCAAATTGCTGCTGGCTACGTTCTCTATGGTCCTAGCACAATGCTGGTGTATTCCATCGGCACGGGTGTTCATGCCTTCACTCTCGATCCAACCTTGGGAGAGTTTATCCTGTCGAAGGAAAACATTCAGGTGCCAGAACATGGCCCAGTGTATAGCACCAATGAAGGCAACTTCTGGCAGTGGGAAGAATCCATACGGGACTATGTTCGCTATGTCCATCGCCATGAAGGCTATACCGCTCGCTATGGTGGGGCATTAGTGGGAGATTTTCACCGCATCTTGTATCAGGGCGGTGTATTCCTTTATCCCGGTACTGTGAAAAAACCAGAAGGGAAGTTGCGTCTACTATACGAATCTTCTCCCCTAGCCTTTTTGATAGAACAAGCCGGAGGCGCTGCCAGTACAGGTACCGAAGACATTTTGGACACTGTGCCAACAACCCTCCATGCTCGTACTCCATTAATTATTGGCAGCAAAGAGGATGTAGCTTTGGTCAAGTCCTTCATCGAGGAAAAGGCAAGGCAGGCGCAAGAAAAGTTGGAAGTGGCAGGGCACGTAGATCAGGGTGAACCGGTTGAAGGTTAACTGGTTGAAGGTTGAAGGTTGAAGGTTGAAGGTTAACTGGTTGAACGCGCACGCGTGGCCTTTTGGCCAAGGTTAAGCGGTTGAACGCGCACGCGTGGCCTTTTGGCCAAGGTTAACAGGTTGAACGCGATGGACGAAGTCCCGCAATCGAGCGATCGCGTGGCCAAAGGCCAAGGTTAACCGGTTGAACGCGATGGACGAAGTCCCGCAATCGAGCGATCGCGTGGCCAAAGGCCAAGGTTAACCGGTTGAAGGTGGCAATGAATACCTCCCTACCCTTCGGTTTTTCCTTTGGGGTAAGGCCACGGCTAATCTTTGAGAAAAGCTTCGCCGAACTCCAACCAACCGTCAAGCCAATAGTCAAGCCAATAACTTTCAACCAACCAACTAACCCTACACCGAACCCCAAGGCGAACAACCAATCAACCAACCTTCAACCAATCAACCTTCAACCACCCAACCTTCAACCACCCAACCTTCAACCAACCAACCTTCAACCAACCAACCTTCAACCAACCAACCTTCAACCAACCAACCTTCAACCTTCAACCAACCAACCCTACACCGAACCCGAAAGGTGAACAACCTTAAACCCTTGACAAATAACACATAAGGAGCTAAGCAATGACAACGACAGCCGAGAATCCGATTTTTCAGATTGAAAAAAATTATGGTCAGAGTATCTGGATGGATAATCTCAGCCGCACGCTGATTGAGTCTGGAGAACTAAAAGAACTGATTAAAACCCGGGGAATTTGTGGGATAACCTCCAACCCAGCAATTTTTGAAAAAGCGATCGCAGGCAATGCCATCTACGATACCGATATCGAAGCCGGTATTCGTGCCGAGAAGTCGGTGATGGAAATTTACGAAACCCTGGTATTTGAAGACATTTCTAATGCTTGTGATATCTTCAAACCTGTCTACGACCAAACCAATGGGTTAGATGGTTACGTCAGCATTGAAGTCCCACCCACTATCGCCAAAGATACTCAAAGCACGATTTCCGAAGCCCAACGCTATTACGAAGCTATTGGTAGGGAAAACGTGATGATTAAGATTCCCGGTACCCCAGAAGGGTTACCCGCAGTAGAGCAAGCTATCAGTGAAGGCATCAACGTTAATGTCACCTTGCTCTTCTCTGTAGAAAGCTACGTTGAGACATTCTGGGCTTATATCCGGGGTTTGGAAAAACGAGCCGCAGAAGGGAAAGATATTAGCAAGATTGCTTCTGTAGCTAGTTTCTTCCTCAGCCGCATTGATACCAAAGTGGATGCCAAATTGGAGGAAAAAAGTGCGGCGAGCGATGACCCCAATGTGACAGAGAAGCTAAAGGGAATCGAAGGCAAAGTTGCGATCGCTAACGCTAAAGTTGCCTACCAGAAGTACAAAGAAATTATCCAAAGCGATCGCTGGAAAGCTCTATCAGCAAAAGGTGCACAGGTACAACGGTTATTGTGGGCAAGCACCAGTACCAAAAACCCTGCCTACAGCGATGTGATGTATGTCGATGAACTTATTGGACCGAATACTGTCAACACCCTGCCTCCCAATACCATCGAAGCTTGTGCCGATCACTGTTCCCCAGAAAGTCGGATTGAGACAGGTGTTGAAGAAGCTTACCAAACCATAAACTCTCTTAACGATCCTGATGTCAATATCAATCTCAGCGAAGTTATGGATGAATTACTTGAGGAAGGGATCGTTAAATTTGTTAAGCCCTTTGATTCCTTAATATCATCTTTAGAAAGCAAAGTCAAACTATTGGCTACGGTGTAATAGAAGACGTTGAAGGTTGCCAGTTAATTTAGGTTGAAGGTTGTCGGTTGACAAAATGGCTTCGATAGAAAGCTAATTTAAAGTGTTAACCGTCACCCTTCAGCCTACCCTAAAACGAACACCTGGGTAACAACAACCTTTAACCTTTAACCTTTAACCTGATAACCTTGGCCAAAAGGCCACGCTACGCGAACACCCTGATCACCTTCAATAGGCAAAGATGGTTACTCTGCTAGAAAATCCCTTAAGAGTGGGCTTGCAACAGGAGCGCACGCCAGAACCATTGATTATGGTGATTTATGGCGCGTCCGGAGATTTGACTAAACGCAAGCTCGTACCAGCACTTTACCAGCTTAAACGAGAACGACGTCTACCACCAGAAATTACCATAGTTGGTGTTGCCCGTCGAGATTGGACTCATGACTACTTCCGGGAACAAATGCGGGAGGGAATTGAGGAATTTTCCGACGGGATTCAATCGGAGGAGTTGTGGCAAGACTTTGCCGATGGCCTGTTTTACTGTTCCGGTGACATGGATAAAGCCGAAAGTTACCAGAAGCTGAAAGCCTTCTTGGCAGAACTCGATGGTAAACGGGGAACACGGGGAAACCGGGTATTTTATTTAGCGGTAGCTCCCAGATTCTTCACAGAAGCCATCCAGCAATTGGGGGCAGCGGGAATGTTGAGTGACCCAGTCAAGCAGCGCTTGGTAATTGAAAAACCCTTCGGAAAGGATTTAAGTTCAGCTCAATCTCTGAACCGGGTGGTACAAAAAGTTTGCAAGGAAGAGCAAATTTACCGCATTGACCACTATCTCGGCAAAGAAACCGTTCAGAATCTGTTAGTGTTCCGTTTTGGTAATGCTATATTTGAGCCCCTTTGGAATCGCCAGTTTGTTGACCATATCCAAATTACCGTAGGCGAATCGGTAGGGGTAGAGGAACGGGCAGGTTACTACGACAAATCCGGCGCACTGCGGGATATGGTGCAGAACCATTTGATGCAGCTATTTTGCCTAACGGCCATGGAAGCTCCCAATGCTCTGGACGCTGACAGTATCCGTACTGAAAAGGTCAAGGTGATTCAAGCTACTCACCTGGCAGATATTCATAATCTAGAAAATTCAGCAGTGCGGGGTCAGTATGCAGCAGGTTGGATGAAAGGCAAACAAGTGCCTGGGTATCGGGAAGAGAAAGGGGTTGACCCCAATTCCACTACCCCCACCTATGTCGCCCTAAAGCTACTGATTGATAACTGGCGCTGGCAAGGAGTTCCCTTTTACCTGCGCACGGGTAAACGACTGCCGAAGAAGGTCAGTGAGATCTCCATTCAGTTTCGTAAAGTTCCCCTAATGATTTTTAAATCTGCGGCTCAGCAGACTAGCCCCAATGTCTTAACTCTGCGCTTGCAGCCCAATGAGGGAATTTCTCTGCGTTTTGAGGCGAAACGGCCAGGACCAGATTTGCGCACCCGCACCGTAGATATGGACTTTAGCTACGGTTCTTCCTTTGGTGTGGCAACCGCTGATGCGTATAATCGACTGTTACTTGACTGTATGTTAGGGGATCAAACCTTGTTTACCCGTGCTGATGAAGTGGAAGAAGCCTGGCGGGTAGTGACACCAGCCTTAGCAGCTTGGGATGGTCCGGCTGACCCAGCATCGATACCTCAGTATGAAGCAGGAACTTGGGAACCGAAGGAAGCTGAAAACCTCATTAATCGAGATGGGCGTCGTTGGCGCAGACTTTAAGTTAGTTAGTGACTACTGACTACTGACTACTGACCATTGACCATTGACAAAAAACAAGTGAATTGCTATGGCTACACAATCTCCTCCGTTGCTTTCGATACAACCACCCAAAGATGTTTCTTTGGGTGAAATTGAAGCGGAACTGCGTCAAATTTGGCAAAGCTATGGTGAAAACGGTGATTCGCCCAGTGCGATCAGGGCAACCACATTTAGTTTAGTGGTTTATGAACCCGAAGAAACCCAGCAGCTCTTAGCAGCACTGGGATATTATTCCGGTCCAATTGATGGTATCCTAGGCCCGCGCATGGTGGCTGCTCTCAAGGCAGCACAGAAAGCCTACGGATTGGAAAGAACGGGTAAAGCAGATGAGGCGACTAAGGCAAAACTACGGGAGGAATACAATGAATCTGTCCAGAAGGGACAGACTCAGAAGAAGTTAGAGTATTCCGGTGATTTAGAAGGATTTGGCATTGCCGATGCGATCGCAGCCTCTAACCCCTGTCGCATTATTGCCCTTTGTCCTATTGCCGGAGAAGATGAAGGGGTTAAGGCTCAGGTATCTGCCTCTTGCCCCATTCAAAAGCAAAGCCAGAGTACATTAATATGTTGTGAATACATCACCCTAACTGGCACGGCTGCTGCGTTGGAACGGATTAGCGGTGTCATTTCGGAATTGATGTTACCAGAACTGCCGAAATTCCTATGGTGGAAGGGAACTCCCGATCCTAATTATGGGTTGTTCCAACGCTTAGCAGGGCTAAGTAATACCGTCATTGTTGACTCAAGTAGCTTTAACAATCCAGAGGAACAGTTATCACAAATGTGTGAGCTGATCAATCAGGGCACACCAGTGGCTGACCTGAATTGGGCACGGTTGGCAGCATGGCAAGAGTTAACCGCAGAAGCATTTGATCCACCAGAACGTCGTGGGGCAATCTACGAAGTTGATCAAGTTACCATTGATTACGAAAAAGGGAATGAGGCTCAAGCACTGATGTTTCTGAGTTGGTTAGCATCTCGCTTAGAATGGCTTCCCACGTCTGATCTCAAAGAAGGTGGGGATTACGACCTGCGGCGTGTTAAATTTATCAGACCCAACCAGCAACCTGTAGAAGCAGAATTGGCAGCTATCCCCGTAGCTGATGTCGGAGATGTGGCAGGTGATTTGATTAGCCTGCGCTTGGGTTCGACCAACCTGCAAGCTGATTGCTGCACTGTATTGTGTTCACAAACCACTGGTTGTATGCGGATGGAAGCTGGTGGTGGTGCTCAGTCTTGCCGCATTCAGCAGGTATCGCCTTTATTTGACCAGAAGACAGAGTTTTTGCTCTCTCAGCAATTACAACGCTGGGGTCGGGAGATGCTATACGAAGAAAGTATGGCAGTAACCAAGGAAATTTTGAAGTTGACGGTAACAAGTTGAAGGTTTGACAGAAGCGTTGAAGGTTAACAAGTTGCACGTTCAATGTTGAGATCATAAACTTTAACCTTAAAACCTTAAACCTTCAACTCTTCAATGGCTTTAATCATCGCTGGTGAACGTAGTGGGGTGGGCAAAACAACAGTTACGCTCGCCCTATTGTCGTATTTATCCAAGTGTAACTATAAAATTCAATCCTTTAAAGTCGGTCCGGATTACATTGACCCGATGTTTCATCAGCGGGTTACGGGACGTCCTTGTCGGAATTTAGACCCAGTATTAACCTCTGAAGATTATGTTAAAGATTGCTTTTATCGCCATTGCCAGGGAGTAGATTCTGCCCTGATTGAAGGGGTGATGGGGTTATTTGATGGAGCATCAGGAAAGGATGATTTTGCCAGCACAGCTCATGTAGCGCGGCTGTTAGACATACCAGTGTTATTAGTGTTGGATTGCTCTCGGTTATCTCGTTCCGTGGCTGCGATCGCATATGGCTATCAATCCTTCGATCCCAGGATTACCATAGCTGGGGTAGTTTTGAATCGAGTCGGAAGCTCACGCCATTTGGAATTGCTCAAGGATGCTCTCGAACCGTTACACATTCCTGTATTAGGAGAGCTACAGCGTCAGGATAATATAACTATTCCCGATCGGCACTTGGGCTTGATACCTACTGCTGAAATTACTCAACTGGATGCTTTGATTAACCGACTTGCTGATCTAGGACAGAATTGCTTTAATTGGGAGCATCTTCACTTAGAGTTGAAGGTTAAGAGGTTACAGGTTGAAGGTTCTTCGGAGTTGAAGGTTAAGAGGTTACAGGTTGAAGGTTCTTCGGAGTTGAAGGTTAAGAGGTTACAGGTTGAAAGTTCTCTAGACAACCTGCAACCTACCAACCTTCAACTTGTAACCTCTAATAACCGACCACCTGCTCTAATCCGAATTGCTGTAGCATGCGATCGCGCTTTTAGTTTCTATTACCAAGACAATCTCGATAGTTTGGAACAGCTAGGAGCAGAGTTAGTGTATTGGAGTCCCCTCACCGATACCACTTTACCTCCTGATATACAAGGGATGTACTTTGGTGGTGGTTTTCCAGAAGTTTTTGCTGAGCAACTCGCCGAAAATACTAGTGCGCGAGAGTCAGTGCGAACAGCTATAGAGTCAGGGATGCCCACTTATGCTGAGTGTGGCGGATTGATGTATTTGGGGGAGCAGATTACAGATTTTGACGGGAAATCTTGGTCAATGGTAGGGGTATTACCCACGGTTACGGTGATGGGAAAATCCCTTACTTTAGGATATCGACAGGCAACTGCTTTGGTCGATGGACCCTTGTTACCTGTCGGAGCAACGGTTTGGGGACATGAATTTCATCGCTCCCACTTGACAGTCATGCCCTCCAATCCCTTGTTTGAGTTACGGGGATATAACCAGAGAAAGGTTGGAGTTGAAGGTTGGCAAGTCTATCAGCTCCATGCTTCCTATGTTCATCTCCATTGGGGTAGTTGTCTAGAAGTTCCGGTTCGATTTTTGCAATGCTGTCAAATGTGGTGTAAGAAAAAGAATCAAGCAACGTCCTGGCTGAGTGCTGAATCCGGTCGTTGATCAACACGAATCCCATCTTTGAAGTTCACTGCTTCAATCACCTATCTGTGTCAGGTTGTTGATTCCACCTGGAGTTTATGCATTATCCAGGATGTTATTACCTTTACAGCTTTTCTCGACTGTCTTAAACTGCTGGCGACCAGCACCCTTGACTAACTGAACAGCAAACTGGGATGCCGTAAACACAGGAGGTTTGTCTAAAGCACCTTGAGCCTGTAGATTCTCGATCAGGTCATTCTTAATTTGATTAATATCTAGTACACCAGAACTGAGGGTGTCACATCGAAAAGTAATAGGTGAAGTAACAGCATTACCACCATTCTCAAGAATCTGCTCCCCAGCTGTATGGCCACCGATTCCCAAGCCACGTAGGGCGACTTCATAGTCGGGCGCATTAATCACCCCAAAATTTAGCCCCTCCGGTGGTTCAGTAAAATCGATCCTCTGGGGTACACCATTGAACAGACAGATCAGTACATTATTGGAGACACGATCCATACGCAGGAGCGGTAAGACGTTGGTACCTTCCTCATCGCTGTAGGCAGTAACTTCTAACCCTGGCCAGCCACTGACCACAGCAGAGCGCAATAACACTCCAGTAAGGGTACCTCCCACTGCCGCCTTATCAACTGTAGGCTTAGCCCGCAGCTTAGCACGCACATTATGCTGTGCCAAAGCAGCAGCTTGTACAGTTTCTTCAAAAGTGGTAAGCACCTGTACATAATCCTGAGTGGAACCAAGAGCAATGTTAACGGCACCGTCAATCAGGCGATTGGTCCAGTTTTGGTCAATATAAAAAAAGCGAATTGACTCAATAGGCAGCATAGCTGCATCAGGTACTAGGTACTCAAAGGGCACACCATAGAGGAGGATCAAACGTGCTAGCCACTGAACAATGTTATCGGGAATGGTAATTGGCGGAGGAGTATCAGCTTCAGTAGCCTGTGTAGACAGCTTGACCGCAGCAGTAGGCAGAGGAGTATCAGTTTCAGTAGCCTGTGTAGCTAGCTTGACCGCAGCAGTAGATACACCTACCGCTTTTCGGTACACTTTGAGTAATTGTTGGTGTCCTTGGGTTGAGTTGTTCACAGATTCTTCTCTTAAAGCATCTTGGATTTGGTCTTCCAGAAGTAAGGACTTAGGGGAGTGTAGGTCTAGACCCCACAAACTCAAATCCTTACTTTTTTCTACATACCACTCACTACTAGCCTGACAGGCTTGTGTTTGTGGGTGGGATGGTGTTGCGCCAATCCCACCTGTTGACAGAGCCCTAGGTATCTTCAGTCAGAGGATGCTGCAGGTGTTGAAACAATAGATGCAGAGCATCGTTGCCAGCAGTAAGTTGACTCTGCCATAGGTTAGAGTCAATCACACCAGGCAGCTGACCAGTAGCTTGGTCACGACAATGATGAGGTTGAACTAGATTGATGCGTTTAGCAGGTGTCGAGGTCTGAGCTTGGATGCTGGCTCTGGGCTGTGTAGGAACAGTAACCATTTGGCTAAGCAGATTCATGGCCGAGAGCAGTATGGGAGTAACCTCAGTTTTGGGAATTTGCCCCATTTGTAAGGTTGGCTGGATTGTTAATTGCTGAAGGTGTTCTTCTGCTACCGCACCATGTTGTTGCTGGTAGTAATTAAGCCGCCACTCAAACAAAGCACGGGCAAAAGCTGCATCCGAAAGAGCCAAGAGCTGGCCAATTTGCCAAGCACTAGCAAATGCCATATTGAACAGACCAGTTTCTGGGTCGTAGCGAATTGCTCGATCGCTAAAGAAATACGGTCCTAGCGTATCAGGCTTAGTGGGGACTGGTGTCAACGGACCACGATACCAAGAAGTCGTTACCTCTCCAGTTCGGGTGGTGTTTTGCAAGGGAATATAACCAATTTCCAAGGCTTCCTGAACAGCAGTTTGTGCCTGTTGCGTTACCGAATCACCCTCAGGAGATGGAAAAGCTGTGTGGGTAGGCTGCAGCAAATCAATACCACCACGCTCACAGAGGTTTTGCATATAGTACAGAAAACTACCTCGCGATGCTGCAGCAGTAAAAGCCCATCGCGCTAAAACCACTAAGCGGATCTTGGTGAAGTTGCTAGGAATACCTGAGTTTCCATGGAGATGATCCTGGTGTCCTTCAAGAGATACCAAAAAACAAATATTTTCAGCGTTAGTTTTGGGCAGGCGATTGCCCACTACGACAGAAAACCAACCATCCTCTAACATGTTCAACACTTCTTTTTGATCCGTGTTGACCTCACGCACATGAGCTAGAAAAGGCAACTCCACTAAGGATGGTGAAATTGCTTGGAAAACCCCCAGATCCAAATCCACTGCCAACAACTGGCTGTTCCTTTCCTCCTCAGTTAAATCAGCCGCATCAATTAAAGTGGGGGGTAAAATGCTACCATCACCAGGATCGATCAAATCGTTTACTGTAATAGTGATAGGCTGAGTACCGTTGATTTCTTCAGGGTAAACGGTCAGAAGTGCCAACCAAGGAGGTACTGTACCATCAGCATCACCACGACTATTAGTGCTGCCATCAATCGTACGCACCCACGGTAAGGTACGGGTACGCAGCACTACATGACAGAGAGATTCCTCATAATTACCCACCTCATTTGCAGGTGGATAGACAGATTGCAAATCCTGGGGTGGCAGGCGAAAACGTGGCCCAGTCACAACAAAGGGGGACTGGGTACCGAAAAGGTTATTATCAGGCTGGGATTTTAGATTTTCTATAGTCTGCTGAGCCAAAAACTGATAACCACCAGCTTGCAAGGGTGGTTCAGCAGCAGCATAAAAGCGCACTTGACCTGGCTTGAGGTCTTCGTTGGCGGTGGCGAGGGCGATATTAGTCATAGAGATTATTACTTATGGGCGCTATTAGTCGTAGCTAAGGTTATAACGAAAAGCATCGTTGGTAGGTTGGTTAGCTAGGTGATCGACAGTTGACAGGTCTCTGGGGGGATGTGGCTCAGGGTATAGGTATCACCAACCAGCTCCCCAGCTAACCCAGACTGTTGCAACGCTTCAGCAGTTTGAGCAAAACCCAAAACCCCTTGAATATCTTCAGTACTCGCACTCGCTGATGGACGAATTAGGACTGCCAACTGGGCAGAGACAGTCTGAGGTCGAGGGGGTACATCATACAAGTAAACTCTTAAATCGCCTATTTCTATAGAAGGAACAGATACGACAGCCTCCTCTGCATAGACCGGATTAGCCAGTTCCTCAGTCCACAATAACTGAATCCGAGGCATAGTACTGCCCCGCACGATTATAGCAATACTAACAGGACTGTTATGGAACAGTGTTTCAACCCAACCCGGTAACAATTGCCCAGCACCCCCCTGTACCTGGTTAGCCTTGAGCACTGTGTTCGCTAACACCTGACCACGACGCTGTCGCTTATGAGGTCGCGGTGGTGCCTGGGTGCGTATCACGCAGCAATCACCCATAAAGTAATACTGGTTAAGGCGAGTCCACTCACTATCGATATGCCAACCACTGACAGTATCAGCACTACTAACAGTGCCAGTTGCAACCAGTTCTTCGGCGATCTCTGGTAAAACGTGGGAGTTAGCCTGACACGGATCAACGACGACATGCTGGATCAGTTCCTGACTCTCGTTAAAACTTAATAAGCGTAGCGGTAACTGACCAGTGAATGTGACCTCCTTGGCAGCATTTGTATTCAACTTAAGCAGAGCAGTGGCACCTGTTGTTATTGCTACCTTAAGACCTTCTTCGCTATGAGTAGTCCCAACAGGTTCACCTGACTGCCACTTGGCGCGAGCTACGGGACGGGTAACATTATTTAATCGTCGTGTCCCTTTACCCAAACAACAACACCTTGTACCAACCCGATAACGACGAACAGTACCAATCACTTTGCTCTTAGGATTTCCATTACTCTCTCCAACCGTAGCTAAACTACGAACCTGTGGTGTCGGCCGTAGACTAACTAGAGTAGCCTCTGTTGGTACCTCAGCAAGGTCTACTCCAAGGGGTGCGAGACTCGGTGGAGACTGATATACATTAGCCACATTAGCCTGCAAAACCACCAGACTAGGATTATTCAGAGCAGGTTGGCCCACGGCACGTAGAGCAGCCAGCATCCCATTGCGTAGAGGAATAACATGCACTAGATCCATAATAGTGTCAGAAATTACTTGAGCGCGCATATTCTGGCTGGGTAACGTCTTGGCTATGTATTGGGGGGTCCAGGTAAAAGGCAAGGGTAACGGACCGAGATCCACATATGCCAGGGTAGAGAGTGCTATAGGACCAACAGGAACATAAGTTAATACCTGGGAACCTGTAAGGGTGATGCCCATAATACTATTAGGAATAGTTTTCGCCTCAGGCACACCATTCGGATCGAAAGCTGTCTTTGACCAGAGGGCTCCTGGGGCACCATTCCGTTGTGTGGCTAGCTGGATACCTCGTGCATCCAGATTCACCGTTTCCCAAGTTTGGGTGCTGCTGTTCAATCCTTGTAAAGTGATTTGGAGCGGACTAGTGATGGAGGGCTGAGCCATGGGTTGAATACCCACACCTGGGCCACTAAACGTGGTCGTACTGCCGCCAAAGCTCACAATAGTGGCAGGTATGACAGTAGTAGCTTGCAGGACAAACGGTGATTGGATGAACCAACCCAGATTCGGATAATCGTCCACCAATCCCTGTTTAACCTGAAGCTTAAGTACTGTGTAAGCCTGAGTCAGGGGCGTGGTATTCGCTTGTAGCTGCAACAATTGTGGATGGGGGGCACGCTCGACAAGGCCCTGTGTACTTTGCCCTTGATCGGTCTGCAGAGGCGGCAAAAAGTTTTCCTGGAAGCTGTCCCAACCTAAAGGCTGGGAACTGGGTAGAGATTGATTGGTGTCCCCAAAGGGAATAGTAAAGGAAATAACATACCAGTCCACGCCTACTTCACCTGCAATAGGAGGCCCCCACATGTGGAGCTTGGCACCAATTTGAGCACTGAGGGTAACCCTAACTCCAGCAATTGTGACACTTATGGAGGCTCCTATTGATACATGACCTTCTAGATCAAAGTAGAAGGGCTGCCACTGAATCAGAAAATTCACGCCAGCGTCAAACCAAGCGCGTAACGGGCCGAGCTGGAACAGAGCCCGTAAGTAACCACCGGCCATGATCGCTGAAGGAGTCAGAGCAAAGTAGGCACCACCATCAATGATTAGGGAACCAACACCCAGGTTTTGGGGCCAGTTAAAGCCCAGTCGGGGCACTAAGGGATACTGCTCTGGAACCTTGAATGCTGGGTTATAGCCCCCTAAGGTGATGACGAAATCTCCAGCATACTCACCGCTGAACCACAAGAAAGCGGCAAAGCCACCTGTGAGACGACAGTCTGGAGCAAGCAAAAAGGAATTGGGGGTTAGCTGGGCCCGCGCTGAGAGGACACCGTCATCTGGGTGAAAAGATACCAACAGACCCAGTTCCACATAGGCCAAAGCAGCTGATGGCGATACTGCTGGAGGAAATGATGCGGAGCTGACACCAATGAGATCAAGAGCAAACTCTTTGCCAAAACGCACCACTAACATGGCAAAGGTGCTGAGTAGTTCATAGGTGGTAAATTGCAGACCAGCAGCAACCCAGTATTGGCCAATTTCTGGATATACCACCTCTGATAGTTGTGTCAGAGCTGATTCTGGGGTAGCACTATCACCGCCAAATACTGAGCTACTCACCGCTCCCTGTACCAGAGGATAAGTATTGATAGCTCCTGGTTCTGGTAACTGCAGGTTGCGGTTATAGGCAAAGCCAGCAGCAATGCCCGTGATGAAAAAGGCTGGATCAGGCCCAAGGGGAATATTGAGGTTAACGAAGATAAAGAGGGAAGGAGCCTTCTCACCATCAGGTTTATCTTGATCCACTGGCACCAGTGCGTAGGAACCTAAGGCCATTAGCGAGAAGCTGGCTGCCTTAACCATGACTGATCCATCATAACGTAGGGGATTGTCGTTTTTCAGAAAGCCACCAGAAAGAGCCACAGAGCCACTTTCAAAGGAGACTTCCAAGCCAGCTAAAGCCAAACTGTAACTGTCAAAATCTAGCGGGGTGGTAACAGGCACTCCGACTTTAAGCCCCTCTAAGCCAACATACAGCCCTGCCAGGGATACGCTGCCATCAAATAACATGTCGAGCAGCTTATCGCTCTGCTCCCAGCCCACCCCGATCTTATTGGCATGTAAGGGGCCGAAGCTGCGCTGTACAGGAAACCAGAGCTCAGTAGTGCTATCACCTTCATCATTGAACAATTCTACATAGAGATGCTTGACATAGGACGTGCGTACAGAAAACGAGGGATTGGTAGCAGGATTCTGCTTATCTGAGGAGCCTTGTGGAGTTGATTGAGGAGTACCAGAACCCAAAAGATTTTGGGCAACAGGGTTGGCTGATTTTCCAGATGCAATGTTAGGCGCTAGGGAAATACCGATCTGAGTGAGGGTAACTCCACCCCCATAAGATTGGACAGGGTCAGGTTTGCTGAAGTCGAAGGTGATCAGGCCCCGAGGCTGTATAGCCCGTAAGCTAAATCGGCTGAGTTGAACTAGGTTTTGGTTCTGCTTACCGTGAAAATCTAGACCAATATTGACTAGTTCTAACAAGAGATTGCCGAAATCTGGTCCTTCAGTGCTGATGGGAAGATACAGGGCAACGCCCCCTTCTAGATTGGCATCACCACCGGCATTTTGGATCCACTCTGTGTCCTCGTCTCCAAGCTGGAAGGTGATATAGGGGACAGCTTTCAGCGTTAAGTCAGGAACCATGACCCGCACACCAAAGTAGTTGTCCATACCTTGCCGAGGACCAAGCCAGATGCCACCTTTGCTACCGATCTCGATCAGTTGGAAGGACTCAGCCAAAAGTGCACGCAGGAAGCCTGCCAGAAATTTGGGTAGGGTGAGAGCCTCCAGATTACTGAGACTGTTGAGCATGTAGAGGTTATTGGGACCTTCCTGCGTCAACAACTGGGAGGCGATGAGGACATTGCCCGCTTTCGGACCTTTACCTCCAGGAAATAGGGGTTGATCTAACCACTGACTGACTCTAGTTTGATTGAGCACTATGATCGACAGATAGCGAGGCACAATATTAATCAGGATAGATTCCAGCCAACTGATGACTGCACTACCATATTGCGAGGGATCGCTTTCACTAAAAAAGGTTGGCAATAGCTCACGATAATAACGGCTATTTTTATCTGTCTGACCAGCAGGATCAATGCCTAGAACAAGCGTCTTCGTTTCAGTATTGAATCGCAGACCTAACTTCGGACCTGTATCACCTTCCAAAGCTACTAGAACCGACAATTGGAAATTGAGCTGAGGTTCAAAGTTTGTCACTAAAGTACCATCGTCCTGAACTGGAATACCCACTCCAGTAGGTTCAAAGTTAATCAGCAACTTACTGCTAGCAGGTAGATTGAGTTCTAACCACAAACCAACCTGCCGCGTGTTATCTAAAGATTGAACACCTGTAACTAAGGTGATCGGTACTTTGTCAGATGGCCGATACTTGATCAGACCTGCATCAGTGCTGACACCATCAAAATAAGGGCTGATAAGTCCAGCCACTGCTTCCACCGTGGCTGAGGCATTGTCACTAGACAAGCGAGCGCTAAGCCAGCGAAGAGCATCTGTAGCAATCACATCAGCTCCCTTGTCACTGTTGCTAATCAGAGTATTAACAAGTCCAGCGACATCCAAGGCAGTACCCGCATTTCGTAGGTTGGTAATAAATGATGCTGTATCGGAACCAAGTCTTGATAATTGATCAAGAAGTTTGTCGGTGAGTTCCCGCAACAGAGCCTGAGCGACTTGCTGAGCTGCCTGTACTACTAATGTCTGCCAACCCGGGAAGGGCAAAATTTGAAATAGCTTTTTGGTTTCTCCTTCCATTTGACCCGCAGAGAGCAAAAAGCCTTTGTCATAACCGCCTTGAACCAACAGCGTCGTACTATTGGTCACCTTACCACTTACCGCAATGTTGCCAGCAAATCCAGGCTGAAAGTTGGCTCCGAGGGATAAGGAGAAAGAAAGTGCTTGTAGGGAAACATTGTTGACCAGGGACAAAGGAGTGTTGTCTGAGAGACCAGGAGTAATGGTAAATAATTCTGCTTGAGTGTCAGCTACTAAATCGATCTGCTGGCCATAGGGTAAACCGAAAATGCGGGCACCGTTAGCAATGGGTTTAATACCAATACCATTGCTGGCTTGGGTTTCACTGACTGTTGCCAAGATGCGACTGAGCGTGGCAATGTTGAGGTGGCCATCTTGACCCAATACTGCATCTCCCAGCAACCAGCCAAGGGGATCCTTAAATAATCCTAAGGGTGATTTGGTGTACCAATGGCCATTGGTATCTTCAAACACGAGGCCAAAAGCGGAAAGGACAGTTCGTGCCAGCGGATAATTGGTTAACAAACGGGCATCCACTACTTGGGTAAAGAAAGTGGATAGGGCAAAGGTGGGTGCCAATACCGTAACCTGATCGATGAACTGGTTACTGCTGAAGGGGTAGAGAGTCAGGGTCTCTGGCATTGGCTGGCTACCGTCACCCCAGGCTAGGTTGATGTTTAGCTCAGCTTCGATCTGGTCAGCAACTGTTATGCTAAGGGCTGACATTACTGCTAGTTTGACTGGTGGGCTGTATAGGCCGAGGGTGGCAGTGAGCTGGTGGGTGCGCAAATCGAATTTGAGATTGCCGTTAACTGTAAGGATGTCACCTAGAGTTGGTAGTTGATCCTTGAGGATAGAAAGCTCAATGACGGCCCCTTCTGATACGGTTAGTTGCACGGGACCGACAGTAATTGGATCTGTCTGGGTCGCTAAGGCACCCATCAGCGCTGAAGATTTTGCTTGATCCTGAATGAGAGCCGTAAAGCGATTCTGTAGTTGTTGCGATGGATTGGCAATAATAGCTACCCAATCGTAGAGCCGAGGTGCATAGGCTTGGGCTGATGGTTCTACTAATTCTAGTGCTGCTAAAACTTGCAACAGGGGTTCAGGAATAGTGGGTAGCGTAATGCCAATAACAGCTTCTAGCCAGCTAATGGCTTGGGCACGGGTCTCAGGAACCATGAACAAAGCTGTTCCTCGTTGTCGGAAGAAGCCCAGCGGATCGGCCAGCATCGCAGTCCAGCCAGCGGTGTCAATAGCACATTGAGTCTGTTGATCATTGAGGGGTAGAGTGAGGTTGATCAAGCTCAACAAGTCATAAGTCAGTTTGACGGTGGTGTGGCTCAACATTGGAGTCAGCAATTGAGCCATTGCCAGGTTGACGACGGCATAGAAAGAGACCTGGAATTGGCTACTGCTTCCTTGCAACTGCTGCAAGTCAATGGTGCGATCGCCATTTTGATCACGAATATTGACGACCACTTGCGGCTGTAATGCCAGGTTACCTGAATCGAGAGCTACTTCCAAACCAAAAACGACTGAAATCAGCTGGCTATCATTATCACTACCATCATTGATCGGCAGTGGCGACGAGGGAGTGAGCTGGCTTTGTAAGCGAAAGCTGGGTAGAAAATCCTGTGTCGGCACAGAACCCGTTAGGCCAACTTCCACTATCCGCAATAAGAGTTGGGTATCGGTGGCAACATCACCGAGCGTAGCTTGTACCCGCCGTTGTAGACCAAGACCTAATGTCTGACCAGCATTGAAGGTCCAAATCGCCAGATCCAGATCCCCCGGTAATTGTACTGGCACAGCGAAGGGTTGAGTGTAGCTACCACTGCCAATCACTGTCGGTACCTGGGCAGCACTGTCAACTGACCAGCCTAGTAGAGCCATAACGGCTTCAGTTCGCTGTGTATTGGCTAGCAGTGCATTCAGTTGTTTTTTAATATCCCCAATTGGATCAGAAAAACTGTTTGGGGTCATCACTGGCATATCTTGAGGCCACTGCAGACCGCTAGGCACAAAGGGGGTTAAGTTGGGCAACAACCCGAAGATAGCGTTCAAAGCCAGACCAGGGCGGCTACCCGTACGGTATACCGCTATACCCATCAGTGCTACAACAATGGGAGCAAAGGTAGCTGCTTGCTTTGTGACGAGTTCAGCAAGGGAATCACTATCGCTTAACTCCATGGGCTGGCCCACTGGCAAATTGTTGCCATCAACAATGACTGCTGGCTGACCCGCTTTCAGGTTCCATTCCCAGGCTCCATAAGGCGACCAGAACCCATAGAAAGCTAACTCAGAAATACTAACTGCAGCACCAGCGACAGTGGGAGTGGTGAAGGTTTGAGGCAAGCTTAATTGTGCACCAAGACCAGGAAAGATTTGCGCGACTAAGGCTGAGTTTGTTGTGGGCAAATCGAGGGCTAGAGCTTGAACAGTGATGGCTAAGTCAAGTTCAATACTACTACCAAAGTTAATTTGGGGAGCAAGCTGTAAACCCAGCGTCAGGCGGGGTATATCCGGGTTGCTACGATCGATACTAACCGCCAAGGAAGCAGGCAAGCTCTCATCCGTCAGTTGAATTAACCAGGGATCACTGAGGCTTCCCTGTCCACCAATACTAATGGCGGGTCTGTTCGCGGTGTTCAGAAGGTTACCTAGCGCCTCTAATAAGTAATAAAAAGGCACTTTCCCCCCAACATCACTGCCAGACACCAAGTGCCTATAGTAACTAGCCAGAGCCGCCACTGGGTCTTGGAAAGAATCGATTAACTGACTAGCGTTGAAAGGTGGTGTCAAATTACTGGGCCAGGTCACCCCTGCCGGAAGATCTGGTGGAAGAACCCCCAATAGGATAGCGGCCTGATGACCATAACTAGATTGATCCGTCAGGCCAAAAAGCTCCTGCAGGGCATTGTCAATCAGTTGGTAGAGTTCATTAATCGCCTGCTCCACCAATTGACCAGGCTGGGTCAGATCAATCCTGTCATACTCTCCAGTGGGAGTAGCAACATCTACCAGTTGGAAGGCCGGAACGACTCGCAACCCCCCGCTACTACTGTGTAATACAGAGACTCCGCCACTCAAGCTGCCAAAGCGGTAACTATCCTGATCAATCGTACCCTCAAACAGGGGATCCCCACTCGTCGTATTGGTTAGGGCAAACCCCATTGCCAACTGCAAAAACTGGGTGCTGACACCAAACTGACCACTGGTGGAGAGAGAAAACTGAGCCAAGTCTACCTGTCCCTGAACCACGATCTGAACGGGAGTAGATCCCAATTGCTTCCCCTTGCCAGCAAAGTGAAACCCAGGTAATAGATAGCGTGTCCCCACAGTGTCTACATTGCTGACTGCGGTCAATGACAGGGTTCCAATTGCATCATCACTGAGCAACACTACGCTGTAGGGATCGGCTTGAGTGCCACTCCCTTGAACTTCAGGTGACTGGTTGCCTAGCAAACTGGAGATCGCATTCATCCAGGTGGCAAAGGCAGACTCAGTATTCAGTAGGTCGTTGAACCAATTGATAAAGGGAGTACCCAGAGAGCCACCCGATTGAGCTTGGGATAAGAGCAAATCCCAGCGCAATAGAGGCAAACGCACCTCGCTGTTGGGCACCATGGGTGACAGCCCGAAAATCGGCAACAAGTAGGCAGCCTTGCTGTCTTGGCCTAAAAAACGCTCCAGAGCAGCAACAAACAGGGTAGAAATCGTTGCCAGTAACTCTGGAGGGGTAATTTGGGCAATTTCACTCAGGTTACGATCGGCTGGAGCCGTCTCAGTAGGTAGTTGCAACTGCTCTAACACCACCGATAATTGGATGACAGGATCACCCAGCACATCAAGCAATGCCGAAAATTTAACGCCGTTAAAAGACAGTCCCTGTTCATCAAGGATTGGCTGGTTATCAGCACCACCCACAAACGCACCCATGTTAAGGGGATAACCCTGCTGTCCTAAAACCAAGTCCAGACCGTTATCACCAATTTCCAGGAGGGGTAACAGTCCCCAAACCCTCACATCTATCTGACTCGGTCCCTTGCTCGGCCCAGAAGCACTGGTTCCAAAATCCCAACTGTGCAATACACCAATGCCAAATATCTGATCCTCAGCAGGATTGTCTTGATCTTTGGGGTAGTTAACCAAATAGAAACCTGTCGGCTGATCAGTTTTAGGGTTAGGAATGGGGTTCCAGACACCAAGAGCCCCCAAATCCTGAGATGGAATTCCCAGTTCATTGGCAGCAACTTCTCCTAACAACTCAGCCAGCAAAGACGCAATCGTGGCACCATTGGTTTTGAGATTCTCGCCAGTAACCCCCAATGGGTTCTCAAACCAGGTTTGGTTCAGCTGATAACTATCCTGCTCATTGGGTACGGCCTCAAGAAGACCGATCGCGACGCCCAGTTTGATCAGAGCGGGTGAAATTTTCGAGCTATCAAAACCATCACTCCCATTGTCAGAGTCTTGCAGCACAGCCAGCGCATTGGTGGCAAATTCTGCAGCTGCTTCACGAGCTTGGATATTGTCCAGACTTGTGCTGAGAGGGACAACATCAGCCTCCAAGGTTCGTATTTTCTGAGCTGTCGCTACCATAGGAGTTACCTTTTCTGAAATTGTTAATAGGAGTTATAAGCGCAATGCGAGCATTGCTCTGGGAAAATAGCTGATACCCAATTGCTTGAAAATTGCTTGAAGTTAAATTTTTTGAGGTATGCCCCGTGTACACCGGGTAAGGGGCAAAATTCAACTTCAAGCCAAAACGGTATTAATATGCCTTTAAACCTTTGTGATAATCACTGAACCAGCGCTTCCCTGGGGGCCAACACTACCATTACTGCCGGGGTAACCCAAAGACCCGTCCGGATGTCCAAGGCCAGGAATGCCAGGGCGTCCCCCTTCTCCTCCGACACCTCCTTGACCGATTGGTGTCTCGGTGGTTAATTGGGTATTCGAAGCTATACTGTGGTAATACACCTGCATCGTACCGCCCCGTCCCCCAGCACCACCTGCACCCCCAGGTCCGCCGTTGCCGCCAGTCCCTCCAATTCCCATGCTGTTATCCGGACCATAGCCCCCACGCCCCCCTTGACCTCCCTTCCCGCCATTGCCGCCAGCACCGCCGCGACCTGGCAATACGGCGAACTGAATGGAACCACTGAGCTCAGCTACAGCAAAGGTTACATTGGGAGCATCAAGACCGTCCTGTCCATTGGTACCTGAGCCACCAGCGCCACCATGACCTCCAGGGCCATTCGGTTCAGCACCCGTTGCTCCTGGTGCACCAGCTACACCCTCAACACCTGGTGCGCCATCAATCCCTTGACTGACAAATTGACTCGATGAAGAACCAGCCGACACTAAGCGCTCAACCACTACCTCAGTGGGTGCTTCGAACACCAGTTTTGTGCTATCAGCAACAGAAATCTCATCGACTATCAAGACCACTCGCTCTGCCATCGGTCCCCTGACGATCATCTGTTGCCCTTCACCCAACACCAGACGTGAGGCTGCGAACAGAGCAATATGATTCCGTTTAACCCGCAGCGGTTGCACCTGAGAACGTTCACTCTGCCAGTCCAACACCAGTTGCGACTCACCCGGAAGGGGTTGTAACACCCGATCGCCCAGCTCTGCCAGCTCAACCCCATGGTAAGACAGTAAGTTTAGAAAATAGGAGGAGTGAGGAGTTGTTTGAGTTATCTCCCTGCTGGACATATCGCTAGTTCCCCGTGTTGAGTAACGCCAGGTAGGTTAATAAACCATGAAAAGTGGCTCCGTTGTATGGGTTAAAACTACCACCGGAGAGCGTTACAAGCTGTCCTTGGGGCACAAAGAAACCGAGTAAAGGTAAATTAGGCATAATATCCTGGGGACGAGCCACTTGGTAATTCCTGCCAGCTAAAATAGTGTCATATTGCGTAGCGAAGATTGGCGTTGCTGCTGGTGTTGCCCCAAAGGTATACACAGCAGCCAAACTGCGCTGACCTGTCAGTGGGTTTTGATCTAGATCTACTGCAATCAAGTTAGCCAGCGCACCGCCGCTACCATGCCCGGTGACTAGCACAGGTTTGTTATCCAAACCATTTAAAGCCTGACGAACAGTATCGCGGCCACTTGCATATAGATCGACCAAAGACTTGGCGTAAGAGCCAAAGCTAGTGGTTAGCCAACTGGGATAGCCAGGAAATGAATCGCTGACAATTGTCATCAATTCCAACCAACTGACTGTTCCTCGGAGGGCCAACACCAAATTATCTGGCCCTTCGAACACACTCGCCCACACCGCACCATTCAGGGTTAGATTCTGCTTGAGGACATAGGGTGTGTAAGAGAAACTCGGTGTACTGCCAGGGTGCTGGAACATTTGATAAGCCACAGCACAAAGCTGACCCAGGGCAAAAGCTAACGCTTGACTGAAACCAGTCACACTGCTAACGGTGCCTGGTCCCCCACTACCAGGATTGCTCTGGGTGAGTAATTGGTTGTAATAGGGGCCATCCCGCTCAACCCAAGGTGAATCGTAGGTAGGAATATTTAAGGGCAGTGATTCCTCAGTTCCCACCTGCACGTAACCAGTCGTCTGATCTGGAAGACTAGGGAACAGATCTGCCTCGGCCTGCACCCTAAAACTGGCCGTTACTGCACTGTTGTATAAACTCTGATAATCCCCATTGCCGTAGGCCGGACAAGAATAGGCATAAGCCTGGATAGAAGTTGCCGGTGAGTTGCCATTACCGGGTCGCAGGTCTAGGGAAGCTAATTGGGCAATAGGGCCGCCAGGACCGAGACCAGCACAGATCACTGGCATGGTGGTTTGGAAGGCAGGAATCTGCTGCTTAACCTTTTGCAAATCATCCAGTAGACTACCGCGAATAGCACGGTACATCAGCGAAAAACCTGTATCGATTTCCGCATCCTGACTTGTGCTCCTGATCCCTTGACGCAATTGGCTTAAATCGCTTTGATGACAACGAATGGCATCACCAATTTTAGCCATGTCGCCGCCTTGTGGACTTTTTGCCAAATCTTGGAGGGTGCTAACTAAGCCTGCAGTTCTTTGGTGAAAAGACTGCCATTGAGGATCGTTAGGGGCTAATTGAGACAGTTGGTCACAACGAGATTGCAGTGCCAATGCTGCCTGGTTCAACTTCTCGCCCCCATCAGGATTATCGATCTTGGCCAAGGTTTGTGATATATCTTTGAGATCATCTTGTACTTGCTGCAACCTCAGTTGATGGGTGAAAGCATTGACAGCCTTGCTGCCAACTATATTGCTACCCAACGAGGTGAAGATATGATTGTCTTGGGGCGTATAGAAGGAGATAAAACTACGCCACAAAGCTCCTGTGACCACTGCACAGACTGCTTGACTATCGTAGGTTTTCATTGCCAGATAGTACTGGCAACTCCCGTACATGCTTGAGCTGGTGTACTTGAACAGTAAGTCCCACCCAGGTACAAACAAACTACTCAAGGACTTATTGGCCAAGGTCGCCAGGGTCACCAGCTCAGCCCCAAGGGCAGGGTCATAGTTCTGGTTCAGAATAGAATTACTCATCAGACGCACACTTATCCATTGTTGGGGATTATAGCTACCTTACCTGCTTCGCCAGCGCTACCTAACACACCCGGCTTGCCAGAATTACCCGCCTGACCATTGTCTGCATAAGTTGGCTGACCTTTAGGTGGAGGTGGATAGACTTCATTAGCACCGCCACCACCACCTGCACCACCATTACCACCTGCACCACCATTACCACCTGCACCAGGCAAGGAATGGGGTTGGACTTCGGCATTGGGAGCTAGGGTTTTGTAGGCCACGGTAATATTGCCTCCATTGCCTCCATTGCCTCCATTACCTCCATTGCCTCCATTACCTCCGGTTCCACCGGTTCCACCCTCAGCCCATTTATCCTCTTTGTCCTTCAGGCAGGACTCTGCTGCACTACCCGTCATCTGTCCGGCATTGCCACCCGTTCCTCCAGCTCCTCCAGTTCCGCCATTGCCACCGTTACCGCCATTGCCACCCTGAGACACAATCACAAGCAACCCTGTTATTTGATCAGACTGGAAGGCTAAAGATGGCGCAGGCAAACCAGGTCCTCCGCCTTGACCACTTGCACCATTACCGCCAGGATTACCCATAGAACCATTGCTTGAATAGTCGCACTTTGGACAATCACCGGTTTCACAGCCGTTTTTGCCATTACTGCCGCTTTTACCAGTATCACCTGAATTTGCTGTTGGTTTGGAACTACCGTTAACTCCAATTGATCGAATTACACCATCACTGATCTGAACCATGTCGTTGCTCCTTACTGGGACAAAAATTGTGAAGTCGCCTATCGCGGCACACTGAAACTTAAGTCAAAATTGAGCACTAACAGCCCTGAAGACTTGTCAGATGAGAGTTACTTACAAGCCTTAAGTCAATGAATTGACCGACAATGGCTTCCCTGTTGAACTCATCCGAATCTAGAATCTATTTGCTGACTTCAAGCCCTTGTCAGACCAACAGAGAGTCTGGTTTGACAAGAGGGATCAGGACTGCCATCAAATCTTTATGTTAATCGTGGCTGGGAATACCATGAGCTCCCGCAGTTGATAACTTTGCTAGCTTGGTGGCTCTTGGCGTACTACTATACTTCCTGGTGCGCCACTTTTGCCCGGAGCAGCAGCATTGCCCGTAGAACCGTTTTGGCCATTGCTTCCACCAAAACTACCACCCTTGCCACCAGCACCACCACTGCCACCAGTACCGCCAGTACCACCTTTCAATCTACTGGTATCAATGGAAAAAGTAGTCGAGGGAGTTTTAGAGGTATAGTATATTACTACATTGGGTCCATTGGCACCGTTACCCCCAGGTTTACCATCAGTAGCATCGCCACCTTTGCCACCATTGGCGCCGTTGATCTGCTTACAAGGACCGCTGGCAGCAGCACCATTACCACCATCGCCACCCTTGCCACCGTTAGCACCGTTACCACCGTTACCACCAGCACCGCCGGAGTAAGTGATCATAACCTTACCATCGACATCACCCAAGTGGAAAATGCCACTACCCGTGATATTCCCATCACTTCCCGCCGACGCCTGACCAGCTCGATTTCCAGGGCTACCTGGTGTGGGATCTTGGGGGTTTTGACAGGTGGGATTCTTGCCGCCACTTGATGTCCCCTGCACTGCGTTTCTGCCGTCGCCACCATCAGTACCTTTGGTGGCATTGGTGCCATTGGCACCATCGGCACCTATAACTTGAAAGGGGGAATTGCTCATAATTATTTGTTTCTGGCTTACTAACTATTAACAGTAAATTGCTGGCATTCGATGTTAAGTGGGGTTCTCATCTCAATGTACCCACCCTCTTCGATCGTAATCGTGGCAGCAACGAGGTTTGTGGGCTGACCGTTTGGATTATCAATAATCAGTGGGTTGTCCTTAGTGATCACCAAATCCTGTGCAGCATGGGTTGCTATTTCCATGGGAAAGTGAATGGCATTGATGTGCTCTTCGTAATCGCGAACTTTGCTCGAATCCCCCATCACTGCAGCATGTAGCGCTTTTCCAACTGCTTCATGGTGTTGCACCGTCATGCGGTCCTTGAGCTGACACACGTCGCCACCACAAGAGGCCAAGGACGGCATTCCAAGACTGGGCGCTGGGGGGGGGTAATCGACAAAAGCATCACTGGCCCTTTTTGCTTGGTAATCCTCGTCAGGACATCCGCCCATCGCACACAGATCTGCAACACTACCAATCTCGTGGACTTGAGCGGGTGGGAAGTCGGCGCTTGCGGCAGGGTGTCCACACCGCAAACCACCACTTTCCGTCGTAACTGTGGCTGGAACAGTGTTAGGGTCAATCCCTAAAGCTTCCAGCTTGGCATGAAACTTTGCTCGCTGTGCGTCAGATAAGTCTTGGTATTTCTTAGCCATTGAGACTCTCCATACATAGTTTTAGGTGTTTATTGTTGATCTGCTGTCGAACTTGATCAATTAACAGCAAATCATTTCAGATTTTTTGAAGATGGGTAACCACAACCCTAACTAGGGACACTAAGACCCAACTGGATATCAGGTGCTGCCTCTTGTCTGTATTGCTTCCTGTCTTCATCGCACTACAAGCGATGAAGACAGGAAGCAATACCAAAATCACAACACAAGGATGATGACGATAAAGTAATCTTACATCAAAATTTTGAACAATGCACCAGAATGATCATTTTGTTTGACATTTTGTCTGAAGGTTTGACATCATAAGCACTTATTTATACTATATAATGTTGTTTGATGCCAACAACGATATTAGGCTTGATACAGTCCCGAATTGACCCTACGAATGATTTTATGGAAGCTCAAACCATTATAACTACGTCCAAGGTCACGCCCAAAACAGCATGTATCTTTTAGGTGCGAGCCGTGGCGAATTTAATTCGCCAACGGAAAGAGCACCGATTAAGTAACTTACCGGCTGAAATTATTACCCAGCAAGGATTTAATCTGGGTTGTCGCCCCCCAGAGCATTTTGGATAACTATTAATTTATGTTACCAGGTAGTTATGTGTGTGATTATGCCAAATATTATTAAACCACAAGAAGTTTATCGTTGAATGATACAATCCGAAAATTGCTTTTGAGCAAAGGCTTCACTCTATCTTAAATCTTAAATATTACTGAGCCTTTTTGATAGGTTTATCCTAAAGTATCAAGCTGTACTGCCTACACTCGTATCCCTACCCTAAGCTATGAGTAATACCACACCAATCAATAACCCACTTTGGGCGGGCCCGCGACTCTTCGTGCCGATTTATTTAGAAGCCCTAATGGTGGGTCAAAACAATCAAGTCGGCAACTGGGCTGTTGTGGGTGTGCAGTTTAATCAACTCGGGTTGCCCTTAGGACAACCCCAACCGCCACCCTTTTCCTATCGGTCATCGAGCAATCCGCCTAAGCTAGGTATTCACTTACTTTGGACTGTGCCCAGTGCTTTGCGTCATGGTCAAACTCAAGCGAATGGCGCTGTTGATTTCCCCTTGCTTCCCAATCGATGGTTAGTGACCCGTACCTTTATTGCTGAGCCGGGTGCTGTACCTTCCCTCACAGTTTGGGTTTTGGAAAGTGACTATCTTGGTTCCACCCCCAATGGAACCCATGTCTACCCAGATCCGACAGGCGGCAGTCAGACTTACTATATTGGTCGTCGTTTTGACTTGGCTAGCTGGAACGGCACAACGACGACCTACTCTGGCGAACCGTTTTTACGTGCCATGGGGCCAGGCGACGCTACCTATGTTGCCATTTACGACAATATGACCAATGTGCTGGCCTTTCATGACGATATGCAGAATGCTTCTGTCGGTTGGTACAGCTACAGTGTCTGCGGTTGGTACAGCACACCAGCGGACGATCAGTTGTTCGGTAAAACTGAATCGTCTCCTGATGGCTTTACAACGGAGCAAGAGTGGCAAGAGATTATGACTCACCTGCAATGGACGGTGGGGAGTGAGGCTGACCAAAATGCTGCGGAGCAGGATTGGCAAGCTTGGTTGCAGCAGCATCCGATTACTGGGGGCCCGCCCCTGACTGATGCACAAAAGAATTTGCCCGCTCAAAGTCTCTGTCACGGGTTTATCTACAAGCTAGATTGGCAGGGATTTAACCAGTTTTATCCGATTAATGCCATTTTGCAGGGTGAGCATCCCCCAGCTGTTGCGATCGGAGCCAATGGTCCTGAGGCAATGGCGGCTTGGCTAGCAGATGCGATTGATGCTCCGGATGCTGAGGATCTGTTGTTGGCCTTCCAAGAGGATATGGTGTTTGACTATGCCAGCAATCAGAGGACGTTTGAGACTAAGTCCCATGCCGCTCGTTTTGGTTCGACGAGTGCGGGCGATCGCTGGGTGGTTTATCAGGAGCAAACCACTGAGCCTAGCAATGGCGAGATTCCGTCGGGCGCAACAAGTGTTCCCCTAGACCAAACGACAACTGACGCTCTGACACGACTCAACACCACCCAAGCAACCCTCAATCAAGACCGAGAGATGCTCGCCTCTCTGAAATGGTCCCTGTATGCTGCCTACTGGAAGCTAGCCAATTACCCTCTCCCGCAAGGGCCGATTTTATTACCCCTGATTCAAAAGGAAATCAATCGCCTTACTCCCTTAGTAAATAGCTACAACTCCAAGGTGACCCAGGGATCTCAACAAGTGGACCAGCAGGCCCAGGCCTTGAGGGAATTGTTGGCTCCTCTGAAGCTGAAACTCAATACTCAAAACCAGCCACGCTTTGAGCAACGGCAAGATCCAGTCATATTGCTGGCAGGAACCAATCAAGATACTAAGTTTGCTCCCCCTGGCGTATACGATGATGAAGACACCTTGTTTACTCGTTTCACAGGTCAAACTTTAAGTGCTCTAACCATCAACTACAGTGGTGACGGCATAACGGTAAACGAGACTCTTAGTGCGGATGACTTCACCGATATCACTTGGCCCACTGGGGTACAGATTCCCAAGGAGATCCACGACTTCTGGTTTGAGACTTTTTTACTTGACACCAACAGTGCTCTTTTGCTAGCTCAGCGCAATTTTCAAAAAGCTGGTGTGACACCGACCCCAACCCAGCTTAACGACCTAACAGCTCAAATCCAACGCCAACAAACCCTACTTTGGAACCAGGATGCGACTAGGTTAGTGGATGTGCGTACAATTTCTGAAACCGCTGGTTTTAAAGGTGTACCGCCCTTTAATGCTGCCGTTGCAGCTTGGACACCACCCTGGGCACCTATATACATGGACTGGGAAATCGAGTGGCATCCCAGTGCTACTACACCCCAGGACATGCTCAACCAATGGAGCCTAGGAGAAGTAGATTTTGAGTGGAACGGCACCCAAGTTACTGCCAAGGATGAAACCTACTCTGGGCGAGCCATACTCAACGGCCAGATAGCACTGGGCCTCCAGGAAAAACTCTATGACTTTTTGGATTCGAATCCAAATTTATCAGACTTGCCAATTTCGGTGCAAGAGAAGTTACGAGAAATGGCGGAGACTCTGGGTCAGTTTGATGTGGTTACACAGGCTATGTCTGGTCTGATTGAAGAACTGATCATGCGTCTGCAACAGATGAACAAGCTCAGCCCGGATGACTTGGGCAATATGGCGCAGCTACTCGCAGATGCTGAAAACTTCCTACCAGCGGCAGGTAGCAGTTTGTTCTTTCCCCTCCACGCCGGACACTTGCGGGTTACTCGTATTGAGGTTGTCGATGCTTTTGGGCAAATCCTGCGTGGTTCACAATTGTCCAATAATTTACAACCTATTCGGAGCAAGAGCTTCATTACACCAGGTGAAACCAATACTCGCTACATCCAGCTCACTCCTCGTGTTACTCAAGACTTGCGCTTCGATTTTCGGTTAGTCCAATTTGATGATGATACGATCCCCACTAACTCGAGCGATCTCACCAGTCCCATCAGCGGCTGGGTCATCCCCAACCATATTAACCATAGCTTGACCGTATTCGATCCCTGGGGCAACAACCTTGGCGAAGTCATCACGATCGATGCTGGCAACAGCGACAGGGACCAGGAAACCGGCCTGCGTTGGGATGCAGTGCCTGGTAGCAATACCCCCCTTGGAGCAGCTCCCAACTTTGGTAGTCAATTGCAACATCTTAATAGCTTTGTTAATGGCTTATTGCTACGCGGTGCCCAGGGTAGTGATGCTTTGAGCTGTCTATTGGATGTAATCGATGCCAGTCTCTGGAAAGTCGATCCACTTGGACAGCCCATGCAAGGAAATCTAGCGATTCTGCTGGGTCGTCCTCTGGCGGTGGTGCGTGCTCGGATTACGCTGGAGGTGGATGGTACGCCTGCTACTAATCAGGCTTGGGAAAATACCAGCAAGCAGATTACGGATGGTTTTACTGAGGTTAGTCTGCCACTCCGGATCGGTGACATAGGTCTGAGTGGTAATGGAGTCATGGGATATTTTCTGGACAACGACTACAGCCAGTTTTATCCTTATCATGGGTATACGCCTAAGTTGGCTGTTCCTCGCCGCACGCTGGCCGATCGACGATTACCAGAGTCCCAAATGCTAGCCCAGATCGCCCAGCAACTGGATAGCAATAATGATAATGCTGAAGCTGCCAGTGACCCTTACATTGTCAGTAATCCCCAACTCCATTTGCCACCAGATGGCACCACCACACATGACCTGACCTTGCTGGTCGATCCACGCGGGTCAATTCCAGTCATCAGCGGATACCTGCCCGTACAATACCTAACGTTGTCACCAGGACCGGTTACCCTGGCCCTTAATAATATGTTTGTTACCTTCCGCGCTGGACCTGTTCTGCTCAACAGTACCGAGATCCAGTTACCGCTGCCTGCCGCAATTAAAGGGGACTGGACTTGGGTAGAACGGTCTGGGGTCACGACCTGGCGTGAGTCAGATCCATTAACTAGCTCTACTTCTAGCGCCCAGCTACCGTCCACACGACCTAATGTGAACGAGGGTTGGCTAAAGCTAAGCGGTGCCCTGGGATTGCAGAAACCGTAAATCTTATCAACCCGGCGTTGTAAACCCGACGTTTACCATAAACGTAATCAATCATTTTTTGGGAGCCATAACTCATGTCCACAGTATTGACCTATACTTTTAATCCCACCACGGTGCAAGCCAATACCCGCAAGAGCTTTACCCTAGTGGCTACAAATGGCTCTACCCCTCTCTCCTTAAATACTAGGAATGCAATTTATTTGGCGGTGCCGGTAGGAGATGAGGCTAGCGATCTGACCCCTAACTTGAATGAGATTAGCACTCAAGCACCGGATAAGTGGCGCTTTAACGCGACTAATCAGGGTGGAGAGTACAACTTTATTATTTCACCCACCCAAAATTTCACCATCAATGCCAATGCTTCGCTAGTTTTCGAACTGAACAATGTGATCATCAATCCAGTTCAAGGTAACGCCAAAGTGGTTTTGGAAGAGTTTGTTCAGATGACCCCAGGACAAACTGAGTTTACGATACAAAAAAATGAAGCCCAGCTTAGTATTGTTGCTCAAGCAATCCCCTCTACTGTGGGTCGTAACCAAACCACCGATTTGAAATGGAATGCAGCTAAGGCTGCTTATGTGATCATTCAACCGATCAATAAACAGGTTGACACCAGTGGTGAGTATCCGACTACACCATCCCAGGATGTCACTCCTGAAGCACCCCAAGTCACGTATTCCCTCACGGCCTGGACGCCAGATCAAAAATTTGCCCGCGACAATGTAACAGTCACCATTAGTCCACCTGTATTTAGGAAGGTGGAACCACAAAATCAACCTCCGATCGACCTTGATGCAGAAGTTAAGTTGGAGTGGAATGTAGAATACGCCGAAACTGTACAACTGACTTTACCTCAGGGGGTAGTCCCACAACCCACCAGCGGTTCTCTGGAGGTAAAACCCCAGCAAATGTTAGTGGGTAATGCTGAATCAGTTACCTATACTTGGCGTGCTACAGGTGCTGATCAACCAGTATTTGCCTCGGTGGAAATTCCCTTTAATCCAGTGACGATCGACTATTTTCGCTACCCAAACTTCGAGACAACCAACACTTTTCAAGTCCAAGTCACCAATGGCTTTACAAATGTTGAACAACACTATGTTGAAGGGGGCAGCTACTTTAAACTGACTGCCACAGGTCCTCGTGGTCCACTCGTTCAATATCTGGGGGATTACGAAGCCTTACAGATCCAAGTATTTCTAAGCAGCAGTAATAATGTAAGCCCTGGTACAGAGGTCGAGCTACAATGGCAAACAGTACTAGCCACCTCTCTCTCCCTAGAGTCGGATGATGGCTGCTCCACCCCCATTAGCCACGATCAAATCGCCCGAGGCAAGTTAAACGTTACACCCACTCAAAGTACTCTCTACACTCTCAAAGCCACTGATGCCAATGACAATATTATTACGAGCCAGTTGCAAGTTACGGTGAGCTAAGATTGCCCATGTAAGTAATAAGATTGCCCATGATTCAGGAGAAAAGCCGTGTCAACTATTGAAGAAGTAGTTTATGCTGCCATCCGTAAGGTCAAGCCTTCCCTGTTGGAGACTGAATTAAGCCTCGCCACTCGATTTGACGACTACCGTATCACTTCTATGGAAATGGCGATGATTGTCTTTGAAATCGAGGATCATTATGATATTGAAATTGAGGCCCACACTCTAATTGACTTTGATACGATCGGTGCAGCCTGTGAATTTATAGCGAAACTGCTTGCCAAGAAGAACCTTCAGGGAGTAGCTACCTAATGAGCATCCTCAGCGATGACGAACGGGTCGTTATTACTGGTTTAGGTTGTGTCTCTGCTCATGGTGTCGGTGTGCGCCCCTTTTGGAACCAGGTCGTAGAAGGTCACAGCGCAATTGCGCCTACAACTCGTGCCCAAGCTGGCCACAGCATAACTGTCCCAGCAGCACCAGTGACTGAATTTCAATTACAACACCATATCAAAACACCCCAACAGCCCTTGCTTGATCCCTTCAGCCAATATGCCCTGGTAGCTGCTCATGAAGCTATCAACGATGCTGCATGGGATCTAACTCAACTACCTAGGAGTGAAGTCGCAGTAATTCTTGGTTCTACCAGTGGTGGCGAGGCCAGTCGAGAAAACGAAGCAGTCCGTTTTTTTTATCAGGGAAAGAAACGTTGTAATCCAGCTTTGGTGACTCGTACTAACCATCAGGCAGTGGTGTGCGGGATTTCCATGCATTTTGGTTTTACCGGTCCTGCTTTTGTCGTTCATACTGGCTGTGCATCGGGTACCCATGCTATTGCTCAAGCCTACTTAATGTTACGCCATGGTCAAGCCCGTTATGCTGTCACTGGTGGTGCAGAAGCTTGTGTAATGTTCTCCACCCTGGTAGCCTTTCAAGCCATGGGAGTGTTAGCGACTGACACCTGCCGCCCTTTTTCCTCTGGTCGGACTGGTATGGCTTTGGGAGAAGGAGCAGGAGTAATCACTCTGGAAACTTTAGCAGCAGCCAGGGAGCGCCATGCCCCAATCTATGCAGAACTAGCAGGTATTGGTATGAGTGCTGACGCTAGTGACCCAGTCAATCCAGTGGTTCATGGGCCGATAAAAGCCATGCAACTAGCCTTGGATCGTGCTGGTTTAAAACCGAAACAGGTCGATTACATCAATGCTCACGGTACTGGTACCCAGTCCAACGATCAAGTAGAGAATGAAGCAATCAAACAACTGTTTGATGCCCATGCAACCCACTTAGCGGTATCATCCACCAAAGCGAGTCATGGACATGCTCTCGGTGCCTCTGGAGGTTTTGAATTGATTGCTACTGTTTTGAGCCTACAGGAAGGGCTGCTGCCACCCACTGCAAATTTCACCACACCTGACCCAAAGTGTGACTTGGATTATATACCCAATCATAGCCGCGAACAGCGTATATCAGTGGCTCTGTCCAACTCCTTTGCTCTGGGTGGTCTCAACGCAGTATTAGCTGTTACATCGGTAAGATAAAAGCGAGGTGATCGATGTCTGCTCCGTTCAGAAGCAATAATAGCAGCCGCCGAGTTGTGATTACTGGTATGGGTCTTGTTTCTCCTCTTGGCAATACCCTGGACAGCTACTGGCAACGCCTATGTGCTGGAGAGAGCAGCATCCAAATACAAGTGCGAAACAGCAAACAATGGCCAAGCCATCAGTCATGGTTGGCGGCGGCTGTATCATCAAACTTGCCAGATGACTTACCTGGCAAGATTTCCCCACACTTACTGGATGATTTTGCCCGTTATGCCGTACTCGCTGCAGAGCAGGCATTGCAACAGGCTGGTAAGGATGTTATTCTTGAGCGTCGTCAACAAGTGGGAGTAATTCTTGGCACTGCTGTTGGCGGTGATGAATCCCGCAACGAAGCTACCTATCGAGCCTATATCAAACAACGCCCACCTTCACCACAAACTATCATCCGCGCCATGGCTAACGGTGCTGTGAGTGCTGTTTCCCTAGCCTATGGCTTGCAAGGTATTCACTATGCTGTGTCCAGTGCTTGTGCCTCTGGTACCCACGCCATTGGCCAAGCCTACCAATCAATTCGTAACGGCTGTGCAGAATTGATTCTAGCCGGTGGCAGCGAACAACTGCCATCCTACAGCCTGTACCGAAGTTGGCAGCAGATGGGGGTACTTAGCCCAGACGGTTGTCGGCCGTTTTGTGCCAGCCGCAACGGTATCATTCTTGGCGAAGGTGCAGGTGTGCTAGTGCTGGAATCTCTAGCCTCTGCCCGCGCCCGCAATGCTACTATTCATGGGGAAATCGTTGGTTTTGCTCACAATGCTTCAGCTAAAGACTGGATCCAACCTGACGCCGACACAATGGCTCACTGCATCCGCACTGCAATTCAAGCAGCCAAGTGGAAGCAGGAAGAAGTAATTTATATTAATGCTCATGGCACTGGTACTAAACTAAATGATATCGCCGAAACTGCTGCCATTCATCAAGTTTTTGGTAGCCATGCTAGCACCGTCAAAGTCTCCTCCAGCAAAGCTCATCATGGTCATACCCTTGGTGCTGCTGGTGCGCTGGAATGTATTGCTACAGTTCTCGCGCTTCAACACCGCACTGCACCCCCCAATACTATCACCCATGTCCCCGACCCTGACTGCAAGCTGAACCTGATTACTGGTGCTGCCACTCCCCTAGATGGCGACTATGCCCTTAGCCATTCTTTTGCTTTTGGTGGCTTAAATGGAGTCTTGGCCCTACAACGATTTCAGGAGTGACAGAGATACTATTGGACAGGATTACTTGACACTTTACTTCCCTTAGTCTAAAGGAAACTCTACAACCATAGAGAATTTAGTCCCTAGCGTCGATAAATCACAATTACTGGTGGAACAATAGCAATACTTGAAGAGACAGAAATTATGACTTCAGAGGGCGTATTAATTGTAACAGGTGGTAGCCGTGGCCTAGGTGAAGCAATCGTGCGGGATGCCCTCAAGCGTGGACAATTTGTCGCTACTTGTAGCCGGGTTGAATCTAAATTTATTTATGATATGCGCAACTCTGATCCCCAGGAAGAACAATTTTACTGGCAACAACTTGATCTCACCGATCCCGAACAAACCACCACCTTCATCAAAACGGTAGCAAGACGTTATAAAAATATCACTGGTCTGGTGAACAATGCTGGCCAAAGCCAAGGCCAATTTTTATCACTCACCCGCGACCAGCTTGTACAACAACTGCTTGCCATTAATCTTGAAGCAGTTATCCGTGTTACCCGTCTAGTCTTACCTTACATGCTCCGCAACAGCAGCGGCTCCATTGTTAATCTCAGTTCAATCTCTGGCCACCGGGGTGCTGCTGGTCTCTCTGTATACGGTGCCACTAAAAGTGCCCTTGAAGGTTTTAGTCGTTGTCTAGCCCGTGAGGTTGGAAGTCGCCAAGTACGTGTTAATGCTGTAGCTCCTGGATTGCTTACCACTAGCATGGCTGACAACACACCTGAAGAAGAAAAACAACGTATTATCCAACACACCCCTATGGGTCGCCTCGGCAATGTCGATGACGTTGTTGGTTTAATCAGATTCCTTCTCTCTGAGGAAGCCCGGTTTATTACTGGCCAGAACATAGTTGTCGATGGTGGCTTTACCTGTTAAACAGAAAACTACTAGCATAAGCTCAGTAACCTAACTGTCTTTTAGGCGTTTTCCTTCAGTTCCTCAAAGTTCGCTGAAAAATTTTCATAAGTTTAGGGAGTCCATGTGACACTCAAGTAGTAGTTGTAGATTAAAGGATACAGACCATGAATCTAAAACGCTTGTACTGCATTATTAAAAATCGTCTGGTGACTTATAAAATTGTTGCTATTTTCAATCCGATTTTTAATATATTTATCGGTGGCAATCATCGACCAGTGTTTTTTAATATTGAAGAAGATTACCCAACTTTAAAAATATTTGAGCAACATTATGCAGTCATTAAGGCTGAATTAGAAGCAGTCCTTGTCCATCAAGATCGAATGCCTCGCTATCACGAAATTGATGACGATTTGCTCTATGCGTCTGGACGGTACAATCGTGACAAACGTTGGAATATATATATGCTGTTTTGCTATGGCGAAAAACCTCAGTTTAATCGAGAGCTTTGTCCGGAAACTTGTGCGTTGTTGGATAGTATTCCTAATCTTTGTCAAGGCTTTTTTTCGATACTCGATCCAGGTAAATCTATTCCCCTACATACTAGTCCATCCCGCTATTATCTACGCTATCACTTAGGTTTGAAAGTACCCAAGCACAATCCTCCCATTCTCAAAATCAAGGACTGTGAATATTCTTGGAAAGAAGGTGAGGGTGTTTTATTTGATGATAGTTGGGAACACGAAATTATCAATAATGCTGATGAATTGCGTGCAGTTCTCATTGTTGATGTTCTCCGACCTATGGCCTTGCCAGTTCATGTTCTCGGTAAGTTCATTATGTTTCTTGCTCGCTGGATCTATGCGTTGGAAACTCATCGCCGAATAAGAAGATTTTTTTGGACTGAATCTGTTGGCGAGAGTGCAGCAGCTCCTTGATGACTGGGTGGTGATCTGAAAGTAGTGATGAAGCTCAACTGCTGCTCATTAACCTTGTTCTTGGAATTAATCGCTGTAAACCCCCGGCTATGCAGGCAGGGTAAACGGATCTTATAAACCTTTGTATGTTGCCTGTTGACTGTTGCTTGATTTAACTACTTTTTTTTAACATATTCCACCAGTACCAAAAAATTAATAACGGAAGTGATAACAATGAATTGAAGTACCGAAACAATCAAATATTAGCACTGTTCCCTGTTCCCCGTTCCCTGTTCCCTTGAAACCAAAATACTATATCTTCAACTATTCTTCCCTTGCTATATTTTCAGGCAACGCAATAATATTCAGTCTTCCTTGTAAATCTTCCCTAGAATTTATCGGAATTAGCTGCCCTAGGTAAGGCTGATATTGATATAGTTGATAGTTCTTGGATATGAGAAAATCAGCAACAGCTAGGTTACTCCCCCGACTCCCTGCAATATTTTCGTACAGTATCGTTGGGGTAAATTCCGTCAAAATCCTGTTGCTCCCTGCTAAAACTTGCAGTTCGTGACCTTCTGCATCAATTTTCAACAAATCAACCTTGCTAATAGCTTCTTGCTCCATCAAACTATCCAGAGTAAAGCAGGAAACTTCCTCAAAATTACCAGATTTTACAGTTGCTTGTTCATCACTAGAAACAATTTCATTAAGTTCGCTCGCACCATGAAGAGCCAGTTGAGCTGTACCATTGCGATCGCTAGCTGCTCCTGCACACACTTTCACCCAGTCTAACTGATTAATAGTACAGGTTTCTTCTAAACAACGAACACAACCAGAAAACGGTTCAACCGCTAGCACACACCCTTCTGGTCCTACTCGTAAAGCAGCACTAAAAGTGTAGACTCCCACATTAGCACCAACATCAATAACAGTCATTCCAGGTTGGAGCCAGTTGCGCCAAAACTCCATTTCTTTTTCAAACCAGTCTCCTTGAGCAATTAACACACTTGTCACCAAACTCCGGAGACTTGGCTCAACCGCTAATAGTAACTGTTCTTCAAAGGTCACATAAGTAAATGGACTTTCAACCTCCAATTCAGTCCATTCAAACCCGATTAAATCCGAATTTTCGTCCTTAATATCGCCAGCCCTAGCTAGCCCCATATTTCGCCAATACTTAGCTAAGTCTATCTGTCCTAAATCTCGATAAGCGAGGTATAGGGATTGTATAATCCTAGCAGAATATGGAGCCAAATTTTTAGCCTGGTGTAAATTAAATAATCCTTCCCATTGACTATTGATCAGGCTAGCAATTCCCAACTTTAAATGAATAGAGGGGGAATCGGAGAATAGTTGAACAGCAAGATGGAGAAATCTTAATCCCGTAGCATTATAAAATACCAATTGTGAGCGACATAAAACCTCACTTAACAAAAAAATTGATTGAGCGTAGCCATCCTCAGCGTCTATAATGTGAGCCAATTGCTCATACCGATTATCTGTAAAGTCATTTCCAGGAGGTAGATAAACTAGTCCTAGAGGAATGGATTGCTCATTAATATCAGCAGGATGTAGGGTATTAATTAACGTTGGAAATGCTGTTTGTATCCCCTGCTCCATTTCTCCAGTCATGGCGAAAACTAAAGCTAAATGAGCAGCACACAGGGGATGACCAGACAACTCAATTCCCTGATTCAAAGCCTCAAAAGCCATCTCCAGATACATGGCACGTAGGGATGAGTTTTCACATTGCTCAGCTTCAATTAATGCTACTACAGCACAGTTGTTCAATTCTATAGCAGAAGTCGGATTATCCCAAGACGTACTTTCAATACTGGTCTCTACAGTAGATAAAGCCTCTGAATCCAGATTCAGACCAGCACTTTCGAGATATTGCCAATAGGAATCAGCATAATTGACAGACATTTCCGCTTTCTCTCAATAAAGGTTCGCTGTACTGTTTGTAGCTCTAACACACAGTTATAAGCTGATAGGAAAGACGATCAGGATCTGTTTTTGTTCACCAATCCCTTACGATTACTATATGGATTATCCCACAATCTGATCAACAAACCCCCTCAACTTCTATGAATGCGATCGCTTCAACCCTCGAACCAATTGTCGAAAATTCCAATATCTACACCTGGGAAAACCTAGACCCAAGCTGGCAAGAGCGAATCAAACCAGCCATTGCTCCCGACACCCTTCCCAAGAGTATCATTTACCCTAGCACACCCGAGCAACTAGCCCAAGTCATAGGTCTAGCTCATTCCCAACATTATCATCTCCTCCCCTGTGGTAACGGCAGTAAATTAGGCTGGGGAGGTATCGGTAAAGACATTGATGTGGTAGTTAGTACCAAGCACCTAAACCAAATCATTGACCACGCCGTAGGAGACTTGACAGTTACCGTAGAAGCCGGAGTGAAATTAGCTGACTTACAAGCAATTTTATCAAAAACCGGTCAATTTCTAGCATTAGATCCAGCTAATCCCCAAGAAGCAACCATTGGAGGTATTATTGCTACCGCAGACAGTGGCTCCCTAAGTCAACGCTATGGAGGGGTTCGGGATATGTTGCTCGGCATTTCCTTTGTCCGCAGTGATGGACAAATCGCTAAAGCCGGGGGTCGAGTGGTAAAGAATGTCGCTGGATATGATTTGATGAAGCTGTTTACTGGCTCCTATGGCACCCTCGGAATTATCACTCAGGCAACCTTTCGGCTATATCCAATACCACAAGCAGCAGAAACTATTGTGTTGACAGGTGAAATGGATGGAATTGCCTCAGCTGTAAAAACAGTATTAGCCTCAGCCTTGACTCCCACAGCACTAGACTTATTATCCCCTAAGTTAGTCACAGAATTAGGGATTGGTCAGGAGATGGGATTGATGGTAAGGTTCCAAAGTGTAGCAGACAGTGTCAAGGAGCAATGTGCTCGAATACAGTCAGTTGCAGAACAGTTAGGGTTACGGAATAGTTTTTATAGTAACGGGGATGACACCAGTCTATGGGAATCATTGGCAAACTCAATTGGGAAATTGGGACAATCCTCAACAATTGTCTGCAAAATAGGAGTATTACCAACTGCTGCGGCTAAGACATTGAACACCTTGGAAAGCTTAGGAGGATTGGGATTGATTCATGTTAGAAGTGGCTTAGGGAAAGTGTGGTTTGAATCCAAAACAGTTAGTTTAGACGTGATTAAAACTATGCGCAGTTATTGTGAATCTGAACAAGGATTTATGACAGTATTAGAAGCTCCCATAACCTTGAAGCAGGAGTTAGATGTTTGGGGATATCAAGGTAATGGATTAGAGGTAATGCGTGGAATTAAACAAAAGTTTGACCCAGAAAATGTTTTAAGTCCTGGTCGATTTATTGGAGGAATTTGATTTATGGGTTTTAGGGAGTCGGAACCCACCCCTAACCCCTCCCAGGAGGGGAACGGGAGTCGGGAGTCGGGAGTCAGGAGTCGGGAGTCGGGAGTCGGGGTAAAAAACTTGAAAGTATCTTATAACTATCATAAACGCTATATCAATCATAAATGATAAATTACCAATCACCATTCACCAGTAAACCTTAAACCTTAAACCTTCAACCTTCAACATTACAACCTTAAACCTTCCAACCTTAAACCTTCAACATTACAACCTTAAACCTTAAACCTTCAACATTACAACCTTAAACCTTTAAAAATGACCAATATCCAACAACTAACCACGAATAAGCAAAATGGTTTTGATGCTGAAAAACCGCCCAAGCAGGAATTGATTGATTCCTGCGTTCATTGTGGCTTTTGTCTTTCCACCTGTCCAAGTTACCGGGTGCTTGGCAAAGAGATGGATTCCCCTCGGGGTCGGATCTATTTAATGAATGCAATTAGTCAAGGGGAAGCTCCCCTGGCCGAGGGGAGCACACAACATTTTGATTCTTGTTTGGGATGTTTGGCTTGTGTGACAACTTGTCCGTCTGGGGTTGAGTACGATAAGCTAATCTCCGCCACTCGTCATCAAGTTCAGCGAAATCAGCCTCGTAGTTTTCCAGATTCCCTGTTTAGACAGCTAATTTTTAGCTTGTTTCCCTATCCGGGGCGATTGCGTTCATTATTGTTTCCTTTATATCTCTACCAGACCTTGGGCGTGCAGAAATTAGTGCGCTCTACGAATTGGCTCAAACTGCTATCTCCTCGGTTAGCAGCCATGGAGTCAATGCTGCCAAAGGTTACTCTAGAGTCGTTTCGGGATAATTTGCCCGATGTTATTCCCGCTGTGGGTAAGAAGCGTTACCGGGTAGGGGTAATACTTGGCTGTGTGCAACGGTTGTTTTTCTCCCCAGTGAATGAAGCAACAGTCAGGGTGTTGACCGCCAATGGCTGTGAAGTGGTGATTCCCAAAACTCAGGGCTGTTGTGCCGCTTTGCCAGAACACCAAGGACAAACTGACCAAGCTCAAGCCTTGGCACGACAAATGATAGATAGCTTTGAGGGCACAGAAGTTGATGCCATCATTATTAATGCTGCTGGCTGCGGTCATACCTTGAAGGAGTATGGTCACATCCTCGAAGATGACCCCGAGTATGCCCAAAAAGCTCAGGAATTTGCAGCTAAGGTGAAGGATGCCCAGGAATTTCTAGCTAGTGTGGGACTAACTGCAACCCTTTCACCGCTTAGGGATGAGCCATTAACTATTGTCTATCAGGATGCTTGTCACCTATTACATGGACAGAAGATTAGTGTACAACCGAGACAGTTATTGCGACAAATTCCAGGAGTGACTTTACGGGAACCGATGGATGCCGCCTTGTGTTGCGGTAGTGCTGGAGTTTACAACATGCTGCAACCGGAAGTAGCGGATGAGCTGGGACAGCAGAAGGTGAATAATTTATTGAATACTGGGGCAGAGTTGATTGCTTCCCCGAATCCAGGCTGTTCATTGCAGATCAAGAAGCATTTGAAGCTGCAACGAAAAGACATTACCTTAATGCATCCGATGGAGTTACTGGATTATTCGATACGAGGATTAGGAATTTAGCTTTAGGCACACAAGAACAACTGTCAACAAGTAACTAACTCACACAAGACCTAAGTATCCAACCAATCACCAAACCCAATCCCCCAAAGCGCACCCCATGCCAAAACGGTTCCCGTAGACTATGCCAAGAAAACAACTGACTCTCTAAATTCAGCTCCAGGACTTCCAGTTGTTCCTGGATTTGCCTTAACTCAGCCTTTAGGGCTTGTCGATTAGTTTTAGTATTAGTAGTTTTAGTCTTATTACTATTAGTCTGATTACTTTTAGTCTTGCGCAAGTCTTTCCTAACTTGCTCTCGACGCTCCTGGAGTTGAGCTTGCTGTCGCTGATCCCGCTGCACCTGAGTATAACGTTTCTTGAGAGTATTAAGCGATCGCTCTATCTGACCCAATTCCTCTTCAAACTCAGCAACATCTTGTTGATCCTGTCTATTTTTTGCTGAATTACGGTAAGATGAATCAAACGATTCTGGAGGCATATAGCAATCTTAAATCCTAGGTTAAAATAGTTGGGAGTTAGTCAGCACTGACACACTCCCCCACTCAGCACTCAAAAAACAATGCCTGAATCCATCCAATTCCCCAAAACTGATGCTAAGATCGAACCTAGCACTCTGGAATTGGCTCAAGCCTTAGCAGAGCGTTTGGCGATCAGACCCAATGATTGGCATCGCCTCAAGTCTAATCGCTCCGCCCGAGCCAGTGAGCAGGCTGCTGCTGCTTTGGTATTTCTGCTCAATGAACATCCAGAAGAAGCCCTTGAACGATTGCGCCAAGCATCTGGATGGCTAGACCGCTCTATTTCAGCTCCCCCGTGTCCAACTCATGGGAAACGCCACCCTTAGGGAAATAGGGGATTAGGAAAATAGAGGGCGCTTAGAGGGATGCTTCACTTGTTTACAAAGCCTAATTTCCGTTCCCTGGTTATTCCAGAGGACTTGATCGAAGATTTGGTGAAGGAGGCTCATGCCCCTACCGCTTTCTGATTCATCGCAGGGTAGGCTAACGTCGGTAGTCTCTTGGTCGTCACCATGGGTAAAACCAGACCCTTCATCTGAAATTACCCACCAATATTCACCATTGACTACTGAAAATTGAACCTCTACGGTCTTACTTGGGTCTAAATTATTACCGTGCTTTGCTGCATTCACTAATGCTTCTTGTAATCCCAGCCGGAGTTCCGGTTGCCATTTATTGGGAATTTGTTCAAGAAGCAAATCGAGGATCGGGCAAAGGTAAAGGGTAGAAGCAAAGCTAACCGTTTCCCAACCGCACTCAGCCGGACTCAAAGATGTGGCAATCACTCAAGAAACCCCTAGCTTTTTTTTGGTGGACTTGATATAATAGGAGGCTAGATACCTGATTTTGATCGGGTTCCCCCTAAGCACGGCTGAATCGTGCTCAGGGATAACTGGACTAGGAACTCTCGATTTCTTGAGGTTGGCTTCTATATTCAAACATGAAGATTCCTGCTAGCATAGCTAAACTACAACCTCTATATGGTTAATTATTCTGTTAATTAGTTCAATAGGTTTTTCACTAATGTCGCTGCTTTACCTATCAGCTCAATGGCAAAAATGCCTAAACAGCGCTATAATAGCCATTTAGCGTTACTCATATTCTGTAACCTTGTTTATTTCTGATTCCCTACGTCTATAGTATCAGAAAATTTTCGCCCAGACCAGACCCTTCTGGGTAATTTCCTCATGAAATACCTGTCAAATAGGTAAATAATTGATGTAGATAATTGAGACTATACATAAAGACTATACATAAAGAAACTATTTATATGGCCGTGCAACCGTTGGGTAAGCTGCCAATTCCCCATCACCAATAATTCCCCATCACCAATCAGGGATGATGCTTGGGTGTTCCACAATTGGGCAACGCCAATATCAGTGCTCGAGAAAAGCAGCACATTCTACATGGGAGGTTTGAGGAAAGAAGTCAGCAGGTTGGATGTGGGTTAACTGGTAGTAACCGTTGAGGCAAAGGAGTTTGAGGTCTCGTGCTAGGGTAGCTGGCTTACAGCTGATATAAACGATCCGTTTTGGTGCCACTTGCCTGAGGATGTCAATCACTGCCGGAGAACATCCCTTACGGGGTGGGTCAAGTAAGACAATATCTGGCGCTATAGTCAAATGGGGGAGTAACTGGTCAACTGATCCCGCCTGAAATTTCACATTAGTGATCCCATTGTTCAAGGCATTTTGCTCAGCTTGCTCTACTGATGCGGCTTGCACTTCAATACCGATAGCTTGGCTTACCTGTTGAGCAAGGGGTAGAGTAAACGTCCCAATGCCACAGTAAGCATCAACTACACATTCATCGCCTTTCAGGGCTAGCTGTTTAATGATTAGGTTTAACAAAACCTCAGCCGCTTCAGTATTAACTTGGAAAAACGTATCTGGTCGCAGCCGCAACTCAAGACCAGCAAAGTTCTCCCTCAAGTATGGCTGACCGGCAACACAATAGGTTTGGGAACCAAAAATGACATTACTGCGGTGGGGGTTATGATTCACACAAACACCAACCAGTTGGGGATAACGATTTAGCCAAGTTTGCCCTTGGACATCCAAGTCTTTTAAATTCAGATCCGTTGTGACCAAGGTCAGCAACATCTCGCCAGTCCGTTGTCCAATCTGTAACGAAAGGTGACGCAATCGTCCTTGGTGGCGGCTTTCGTTGTATATCGACCATCCCAACTGCTGAATATCCTGCTTAATTTCCCCTAGCAGAGGATTCAATCGCTGGTCTTGCACGGGGCATTGATTAAGATTAATCAGCTGGTGGCTACCTTTTTGGTAGTAACCCGCTTGAACTGAACCGGTTGCTGAGCGTTTGAGGGGATAGGTAGCTTTGTTTCGATAGCCCAAGGGAGAATCTGTGGTTAAGATTGGTGCTACGGCGGGTTCGCTAAATCCACCAATGCGTTTGAGGGCTTGAATCACCTGATTTTGCTTAGCCAACTGCTGATAATCCCAGCTAACATGCTGCCATTGACAACCACCACACTTATCCGCGACGATACATCTGGGACGAACACGATTAGGGGATTCCACTAACAGTTGGTGTAACTTACCAGTGGCATAGTTAGGTTTGACCCGCATCAGGCGCACCAAAGCTCTATCCCCTGTGACAGTATCCGGAACAAAAACGACCCGATTTCCTAGGCGTCCAACGCCATCACCACTATCACTGAGGTCTGTAATCATTACCTCAATCAGTTGACCTTGTTGCCAACACTCAGGGCTGGGCTGATTAGTTATCATCATTGGCATTATATAGCAAAGGGAACAGGGAGTAGGGAGTAGGGAGTAGTGAGATCGGATTCAGTCGCTCATGGTGGAAACCCCCTCAGGTCGGCGCACCCTTCGCTACCTGTAGGGTGTATTATTAAGGTATCCTAGTAGTTATAGCGTTTTTGCGTAAATCCTGATAGTTTTGTTGTAATGCCAGCTTGAGATGGCAAGAGGGGGCAACGGATAGTTCAAGGGAATGTAAAGGATGGGGTAAGAGGGGAAAGAGACTATCGATGCAAGCATGCATGGGTTTTGCTCTATTTGTTGATCTTATGCCCAATGCCCTTCCGTTGTGTCACCCAAAGTCGGTAAACTACTAATTAAAAGTTCTGGCAAGAAGTCCCGAGCTAAAATCTGTAATTTAGCTTGGGATGAATCGCCTGAGTAACTCAATAAAAAACTCCATAAACTAATAACATGAGTGTAGTTAGTCAAGTCATTCTCAAAGCCGACGACGAGCTGAGATACCTCAGCTCTGGTGAACTCAGAAGTATCAATGATTTTTTGCAAAGTGGTGAGCAGCGATTGCGCATTGCTGCCACCCTGTCGGAGAATGAAAAAAAGATTGTACAAAAAGCCAGCAGTCAGCTGTGGCAGAAACGCCCTGACTTCATAGCACCAGGAGGCAATGCCTATGGTCAGCGTGAACGGAATCAGTGTTTACGGGACTATGGTTGGTACTTGCGGTTGGTCACCTATGGTGTACTTGCTGGTGATCAGAAACCTATTGAAGACATTGGTATCATCGGGGCAAGAGAAATGTATAATGCCCTAGGTGTGCCAATGGCAGGGATGTCAGAAGCGATAAATTGCTTAAAAGAGGCATCTTTGGGAATCCTAACCGACGAGGAGGCTGAGCTGACAGCTCCTTTCTTCGATTACATTATTCAAGCAATGTCTCCTAAGTCCTAAGTCATTAGTCCTAAGTCATTGGTGATTAGTCATTAGTCATTGGTCATCTAAAAATAGCCAATGGTTAATTGTCAATGGTAAATTAACAATTAACCATTAACAATTAGCAATTAGCAATTAACAAAAGACTAATGATTAATGACCTCAAATCCCACGCATTGTAGTCGTGGGATTCTTTAAATTACATGTGGTTAATCAAAAAACTACCCTGGCTTTCATTATCAATTCTTCTGTTAAGCCATAGTATTTTTGGCTGGATGATATCTGTTGACTATCAGGAATTGATTACGGTAGAACAGACTACATCAGGATCACATCATTCCTTATTTAACGTATCGGTATGGCTCTGGCTGATCGGAGCCGTTTATATCTTGTTGATGGCTTTGGCTATAACTGCTCCAGTGTATCAGATTAGAAAATTGTACGGGACTTGGATGAAATCTGATACCAAAGCTTTTGTTTCCGTAATTTTCAGCTCTTTCCTAGGCGTTATCATCCTGCGCTGGATTCATTATTCTAGCCGTATCCTGGTGCTGATTGCTGCTGCTGCCTTAACCAGATTAGATCTTCAAACAGAAGGATACGGTGAATGGCAGGCTTTCTGGATTATCTGTGGGGTTTCTCTAACAGGTTTTAGTGTAGGGTTATTACTAAATCAGTTACTAATAGCAATTATATAGCCATGTTGATAGAAATGAGTGTCGTTTTTTTGGTAATGGGTAATGGGTAATGGGTAATGGCGATATCCGAGTCGTCAACCTTAAACCTTCTAACCTTAAACCTTCTAACCTTAAACCTTCTAACCTTCTAACCTTCTAACCTTCAACCTTCTAACCTTCAACCTTCAACCTTCTAACCTTAAACCTTCTAACCTTCTAACCTTCTAACCTTAAACCTTCTAACCTTAAACAATAAACACTATTAATCTGTCTGGGGCAGTTTAATTTGAACTGCTCCTTCTGGTGTGATGATCACTTTACCACCTAGGGCTTCAATTCTACTAATGGCGATTTTGCTAGTGCGAGGGTCAGGGGAGTTATTTAACACCATTGACCAAGCACTTACTTGAGCTATCTTACTAGTAGGATTGCGCCTTATAAATTCAGCAGTGTTGCGGGAAATTTCAGCAATGTTTTGACTTTGTTCATCAGGGGATTGACTTGCCCAATCGGCTGATTTTTCAAAGGATTGTTGGGCGGCTTTAGCGTCACCCAAAAATAATAATTCATCAATTCCTTTGTAACGCCACACATAATAAGACTGAGCGGGAACTTTAGGGGATAGTGACTGGAGTCCTTTTTCCATTAAGGCGACAGATTTTTCTGGCATTCCTGCATATAAGGAGCTACTGCTAGATATAAAAAAATACGCTGTTAAAAATTTGGGGTCTCGGTTTATAATAACGTCAAAGTACTCTGGGCTAAGCTGATAGCTAGTAATTCGGCGAGCGTCTTGATCACCAAAGTACTGAAGGAAATTCAGAAATACCCAGTCAGCTAATACATTATCGAAGCCAAATGTAGGTAGTCTCTGAAGCAGATTGAGATACACTTGTGTTGCTTCTACGTCTCGCTGGAGGTCTGCGGGTGAGGTGTTTTTGGAGCTTTGTTTGAGGGCATTGAGTTGGGGTTGCTGTAGCTTTCCAACTACTAATATACAACCTAGGAGAATTATGATTGCTCCTAGGGATTGGGTTAGTCTTTGAGGAAATTGCCAAGGCATCTGTTGTCGAAGATAAGATGAAGTATTAAGTACCTAGGAGCTGAGGGGGTGACATGAGCACTAAAAAGCTTATTATATAAGGCTTTGATGCGAATAAGCTCATGGAAGATACAGTCCCAAATTAACCCTCGATTCATTGTCTTGATGCAGTCGCTCATGGGGGAAACCACGGCAGTTGCTCATGGGGGGAACCCCCTTTGGCGGCACTGCATCGCTAAGTAACTTATGGGCTGAAATTATTACCCAGTAATGATTTCAGCTTGCATGTCACCCCCCCAGGAGTTTTCATTATCCTTCGGGGGCTCGTTCTTCCTTCTCCATCTACTCAGACTTTCTTCTTCTTGGCAACCCCCTCTTGGCAATGCTTTCAGCTACTTGTGTCAGTCAGCCAGGGTAAGAGGTGACAAATCCTGTGTACCTCATAGTTATGAAAAACATAGTATAGTTATGAAAAACGCTGTACTTTCTATAGACTTTACTTATACCTAAACTGCTATATATTATTAATCATGTATACAAATATCTGTCCTTTTTGAAATCATCCAAATTCATGCAACGTCGTGACCTTCTCTTTAAATATGGAGTTCCAGGCCTTTTAGCTACTGTTGCTCTTGTACAGCAGTATGCTTCCCATCAATTGTCTCTTACCCCTTGGAAAGGCGGAGGGTTTGGCATGTTTTCTACCCTTGATTCACCAGCCGCCCGCTTCCTTCGAATCTATATTGTGACTGACGAAGGGAAGACTCAGGTCAAGTTACCTAAATGGTTGGGTAAGCTCGCAACGGAGGTACGCACGATCCCCACAAAAAACCGTCTATTACGTCTGACTCGTGAGCTGGCTCAAAGCCAATGGATAAGTTACGCTTCGCCTAGCTCCGAGCCACCTACTCTCAATGAAGCTACTGTCAATGCTACGGAGGGAGACACCTCAAGCGACTACCTCTCCAACTTGGATTCGGAGGCTCCCGATCTTATAGATCGCCAAAGCGAAGTTCAACTTCAAATACAACGATTAACCCAATTATTGCCTCCGGAAGTTCTAAAAAAAGGTAAATCACTACCTAGTAAGGCTGAATTTATCGCTGTTAAAGAGGTGCAAGTTGAAGTATGGCAATATATGTTTGATCCTGAATCAAGCCAGGTCAAGGCACACAAACTTTCATCATCTGTCGTCAAAAGATTGTCCTAAAGAGATTTGAAGAGTATGAGTATCTCAAAAAGTAGCCAGGTGGAGATGCAGAAACAGCCAGCAACGGAGATAAATACAGATGAGATAAACCTAAGTTTGGGAGCTTTTATACGCTATATCAGGGAAGCAGATATATTTGATTTGTCGGCAATCATGACTCTGCTACTGCTGTTGACTTATCCTACCGATTTTTGGTACGTGGTGGTGCCAGTCCGAATTCTTTGCATTTTAGGACTTGTCTATCCAGCTTGGCAGCGGAATTACAGATTTTGGCTCTTGATTACTAGCATCGTTTTGGCAGGTGACCTCTACAACTGGTTCACCATAGACAACCATAAGTACCTTTTGGCCTACTGGTGCTTGGCGATGTGCTTCTCTGCCCGAAGTAGCAATGTTAAAGAAACACTTGCAGTAAATGCGAGACTACTGATTGGCCTGTGTTTTCTTTTCGCAACAATCTGGAAAATTATCTCTCCTGATTTTCTCAATAGCATAGCGTTTCACCATATTCTTTTGACCGATGTGCGCTTTGCCAATGTTGTGGATCTGCTTGGAGGGTTGCCCAAGGATCTCCTTGCTGAAAATCGGTCAACCCTTAGTAGTCTAGTTGCTCCTATGAGCAATCTCCAGTCAGTTGTATTGCAAGACTCTCAAACTGTTGGGATATTGGCTAAATTGTTCACCTATTGGGGTGGGGCGATCGAAGCTCTCGTGGCGATCGCTTTTCTGTTTACCAAAGGTCAGTGGCTGTCCAAGATACGTGATCTATTTCTGTTAACGTTTATAGTCACAACCTATGCGATCGCACCTGTTATGGGTTTTGGCTGGACGCTGATTATTATGGGCATTTCACAAGCAGAGCCCACCTTTAAAAACATCCGCTTGTACTATGTACTGGCATTTGTTCTACTCCAAATCTACCTATTTCCCTGGAGAGACATTGTTGAAAATTCACTTGGTTTCCTTAGTTGATACTGTCGGTATTAACCTTTGGTATGATCGGGTTACTCTTGAAAGATTTAAGACAGGATTATAATACCCACCGACATATATCTATAGCTTAGGTACTGACTTTTTTACACTATTAAAAAATACTAATTTTGATAGTGTTGACAGGGTTAAAGCCATCCTCTGTGTATGGGAAGAAACTTTCACTTCCCATACCTGGTGATAATTGAAACCTGTAAGGGGTAGATCTCATATTATTTGCAAAAAAGCCGGAAAGTGTGGGAACCAGGCCAGAGGAGAACGGTAAACCCATCTAATATTATGATCCGTATATTGTATATCTAGTCTTTATTAAATTCAATAGACACTATATATACATAATACATTATAATACATTGTCAACAATCACAATCACGCCTGGTTTATGAGAAATATCTCACGTTTGTTGACAAGATAACTATACCCTGTATAATTAAGCAGGTGGACAAAATCAATTCCACATTTAATAAAACTCAAAGCCTTACAATGTAAGGGTTACAGAGATAGCGAGTAGGTAATTATTTCTGTGTAGGTGCTTAATAAAGTTATAGCTTTAGGAGATAGGTATGAGTTGTGCCTTACGCTAGTGCCCCTTGGGTAGATTCCCTTGGAAAATCAGAAAGCTGATGGCTGATCATAAAATCACCAATAAAGCCCTATTATGCCCAGGACAAAAGCATCTACATTCTAGAAGCCTTGGTCAGAAAAGATTCCAAAATTCATAAGTAAAAGTACTTATCTCATGAATCTCATATCCACTAGGCATTCCAAAATAAGATGCATTGACCCTGCTATTATGTCCTAGATAAACAAAATTTTTCCATCCAATTCAATTCGGTATCAGGAACAGTAAAACCATGGAAGCAGCAATATTTTTATATGATGGAGACTGCGGTTTTTGTAATGCCACTGTTCTGTTTCTTCTAGAAAGAACAAAGCTGACATCATTACTGTTTTGTCCTCTCCAATCCAAATATGCTGAGAATTTCTTCGCTGAGCATGGGTATCAGCCCCCTGATCTAACCACTGCATACCTCTTTCATAATGGCCGTCTTTATCAAAAGAGTTCAGCGGTTCTGATGGCAATTACCTTAGCGGAAGGACCGGTTAGGAATCTAGGGATATTTTTGGCTATTCCGCCATTTATTCGAGATGGTGTGTACAATTTGATTTCTTCAGTACGTAAACAGATACAGCTAGGCCAAAGTAGTTGTCGGTTATTGACCCCTCAAGAGCGCCAAAGGTTTCTGTTACTATGAGTCAGTATTCTAGTTAGTACCTTACGTTGTTGCTGGCTTCTAAACTCCTACCCCCATTTACTTTCAAAGCTTTTCATCTCCATACTTAACCTTACCCTAGGATAATTTTACCTGGAGGAGCAAGAAAGATTATAAAAGTTAGGGGTACTATAAATTAAATATAGCAATCCTAAATGATCTGTGAATACAGATAGGGGTAAAATACTGATAATATCATAGGTAGTCATAGCTAAATCAACTGTTTAAAACCTATTTAGGGATGCTATAGCAATTCTATTTCCCATGAGGTACAAAGGGATCCCCCTAAATCCCCCTTAAAAAGGGGGACTTTGAGGTTTAGAAGTGTACCTCATAAATGCAATAACCGCTATATAACTTCCTCAAACAAAACCTTTAGTAACAACCATGTCATATCAAAAACCTAAAATAGTAATCATCGGGGCTGGTTTTGCCGGATTGAGAGCAGTCAAAAATTTGGCCAGAGTCAATGCAGAAGTTTTATTGATAGATCGCAACAACTATCATACCTTTGTGCCTTTACTGTATCAAGTAGCTACTGGTTTTATTCCCCCAGAAGCGGTAGCCTATCCATTGCGAAAATTCTTGCGATACGCTCCTAATACCAGTTTTTTTCAAGCAGAAGTTTTAGAAATAGACTTTAACGCTAAACTTGTAAAAACTGATCAAAAAAATATTAATTATGACTATTTGATCATAGCTACGGGGAGTCAAACTAAGTTTCTCGGTGTAGATGGCGCACCTAAATACACCTATCCCTTGCAAACTCTCGATGATGCAGTAGCCCTACGAGATCGCATTTTGAGTAATTGTGAACAAGCTATTAGTTCTACTGACGAGGAAAGACGAAAACAACTACTTACGTTTACAATTGTCGGTGGCGGTGCGACAGGGGTAGAGTTGGCAGGAGCTTTAATTGAGTTAATTACAGATACCTTAGCTAAAGACTATCGGGAACTTGATTTAAAAGAAGTAAAAGTAATCTTAATTCATTCAGGAAATAGATTGCTGGCTGATTTTCCCGATCATTTAGGAGACTACACTGAGCAAGCGCTATGCCGTCGGGGAGTTCAAATTCATTTTAACACTCGTGTTAGTTCGGTCATGCCTGGAGCCATTGAATTAGAAGAGGGTTCGATAATTGAAACAGGAACTATTATTTGGGCTGTAGGAGTAAAAGCTAATCTTCCTGTAGAGTCTGACAAGTTAGCTACAGCTAGGAAAGATCAAGTTTGTGTGCGCTCAACTTTGCAATTATTAGAACATCCAGAAGTCTATGCTGTGGGAGATGTTGCCTATGTTAAGCAAGACGACAAACCACTTTTAGGGATTGCACCTGAAGCTTTACAGCAAGGAACGGCAGTCGCTAGTAATCTCAAACGACAGTTTGGAGGATTATCTCTCAAACCTTTTAATTATTTCAACAAGGGAACAGCAGCAATTATTGCTCGCAATGCAGGAGTTGCTTATCTGTTTGGCAGAATTTCCTTAAAAGGCTGGTTAGCTTGGCTGTTATGGTTAGGTATCCATTTATATTATCTTCCCGGTTTATCAAATCGTTTAACTGTTTTGGGTAGTTGGATTAGAGATTATCTCACAGGAGAACGCAACGTACGCCAAATTTTCTCTGTGTCTACCGCTACCAAACTCACTTTTTCCGACATACGGTAACCAGGGTAAAGGCATCTTTTTGGTTAACCAGGCATAGTTATGAATAAACCCTGCCTTGTCTTGATACAAAGCATGCATCAAGACAAGACAAATCAAAAAACTTGTTGGTTGCTAGGATCTAATAAAATACCTAACAGTTCTGTTTAGTTGTTTTTGATTTTAAGGGCCTCCCCTAAGGGATGCTTAGCAACGGAACTGTGCCAAGGAGTCTGGACTTACGAAAAAGCCTTTGTCCTTAAAGTCAGAAAACATTGGACATACTGAACCAGAACCACCTGCGGTCTCATACATTTCTTCGTTAGAACAGCCTTCTGTTAAACACTCTGAAGCATAGCTTTCGTAGAGGTCTTGTAATTCACCATTACTACATCCTTCATTGTTGCACTCCTCATTCCAGTTTGCAAAAGCAGCTGGAGTGAGCGCAAAGAAGCCTACCATTAAGAAGACCATTCCAAAAATTATAATGTCAGAAAAGATGCGCTTTAGACCACCAAAAAATTCGTTATTCATTGTTACTGTCTCCTTTAGAGAGAAATTGCTATTATTCCCAGAAAGTTATCATAAACGCTCTAGGATTCCTGTACCATGGTTGGCCAAAAAATATCCTAGTATTTTGACGAATCTAGACTAATTTTTTAGCTACCATGGTTAGCATACAGTCTTTTTTTTCTGCGGTCAAGATAGATCTATTTTTTTGTAAAATTTCTTAACTTTATGGTGTATTAAAGAAGCTATAAGCTAGACTGAATCAGGATTATAGGGAATAACAATAAATGATAAGAACAAATGAACTCCTTGACAAAGGGACCTGAGGGGGTGACATGAGCCCTAAAAAGCTTAGTATATAAGGCTTTGATGCGAATAAGCTCATGGAAGATAAAGTCCCAAATTAACCCTCTATTCATTGTCTTGATGCAAAGCGCGAGTGGGGGAAACCACGGCAGTCGCTCATGGGGGGAACCCCCAAGACCGCGCTGCCTCCCCAAGACCGCGCTGCATCGCTAAGTAACTTATGGGCTGAAATTATTACCCAGTAATGATTTCAGCTTGCATGTCACCCCCCCAGACCGAGGAGACTATCAAAACATTCCAACTTTACTGTCAATTAAGTCTGAGGGTAACTCCTTGAGAAACTGAGAAGGGTTAGCTGGTTCCCGATTCCCATAAAAGCGGCGCTCATGAGCATGGGACAAAAACAGTTGTTCCTGAGCGCGAGTAATCCCTACATAACACAAACGCCTTTCTTCCTCCAACGCTACAGGATCCCTAAGACTACGACTGTGAGGAAACAGTCCTTGCTCTAGGCCGACTAGAAAGACAATCGGAAATTCTAGCCCTTTAGCAGAGTGAAGGGTCATTAAAGAAACTGCTTTTTTCCCCTCTTCGAGGTTATCCATGTCAGAGGCAAGAGTTGCATTAGCAAGAAACCCTTCTAAGCTCGTTTCTTCGTTTTCTTCTTGAAATTGCTGGACTGCATTAAACAATTCTACAATATTTTCCAATCGATTCTCAGCTTCTTCAGTTCCTTTGTTTCTTAAATCGCCAATATAACCAGACTCTTCCATAATCCCTTTGAGAATCTCTAATGCTGTTCGGTTTTCCATTTGCTCCTGCCATTGAGACATAAGCTGAGAAAATTTATTGACCGCTTTAGCTGACCTTCCCGCAAATGTATGAACTGAGGTTTCATCACTGAGAATTTCCCACAATGGAACTCCTAATTCTTGGGCAGCTGTGACCAGATTGTTAATGGTAGTTTGTCCAATACCTCGTCGAGGAGTATTGATAATGCGCAATAGACTAACAGTGTCGGATGGGTTTGCGATCGCTCTGAGGTAAGCCAGAGCATCTTTAATTTCTTTACGGTCATAGAACTTTAACCCACCAACTACAGTATAGAGAATATCCGCTCTGATCAAAACGTCTTCAAAGGCACGGGATTGAGCATTAGTACGATAAAGAATAGCAAAACTGCCGCCATCCAGTTCTGGATTTTGTCGTTTTAGTTGGATAATTTGACTGACTACAAACTGAGCTTCTTCCAATTCGTCATCAGCGGCAAAACAATAGATTTTTTCCCCGATACCCCGTGTTGCTCGCAGAACTTTATCAATCCGCTGGGTATTATTTTCGATCAGGTGGTTAGCAGCTTGAAGAATATTTTCCCTAGAGCGATAGTTTTCTTCTAGCTTGACCATAGTGCGAGTATCTTGGTCTGGTAAACCATCACCAAAGTCTTGCTGAAAACCCAGAAGGATGGTGAAGTCTGCCATTCGGAAACTGTAGATAGAGTTATGAGTAAGCAATCCATCGCTAAAGTAGACATGGTGCTTCTCTACCTCTAGGCTATACACCAAGCCACTGTATTCCTGACGCTGAATCCTAATCGGTTTCCAAGCCACTGTTTTGCCACCCTGATAGACAGCTATATCCATCAGTTCTGGTAATAAATTAATCGCTGCTAGCTCGATAGTACTTTTACCCCTTCCGCCTTGATAGGCAATGTCAGGGCTGTAAATGGGGTAGTTTGGGTCGAGTCCAAAGTCTTGAAGACAGGAAATCCCCCGTTCTGGTAACACATCACCCAGTACATTAAATAACTGCTCCAGCATCTGACGAGTGTACTCAGTGGCACCATTAATTGGTTCAAACGGGGCAGTGGGAATACCATAGCGTGCGGCAATATAAGACACTTTGAAGGAAGCTTCTGTCCGATTGTCGGTTGCCACCAGAATCCAAGCGGCATCTGCTTTCTCAACCCTGGCTCGATAGCCTAACTGAAATCCACCATCGCTTTTAAATAGCTTGCACCATCCGACTCGGTACCACTGACCTCGGCGGATTAGGTAGACAACATGAGTCTTTTCCTTAGCTTGCTGATTCCACCGGATTGGCCATCGATGGTTTGGTGTGGAGCGAGTAGTTTGGCTATCAACCGTTACCTCAATCAGATTGCCACTAAAAGGACGACTGGCTTTGTTGAAACGATAACCATTCACTCTGCCAACTACTGCGGAAGAATGAGGGTTATAGCTGACTAACCGATGTTGATTTGGGTCTAGTGCTTCGATTGGGACATATCCCTCAGTCGTGAGTACCTGAGTACCTGGTGGCTGACACTGGTCTGCATCCCCTACTACAAAAACTGAGCGATTCTGCCAATCCCACTGACTCTTTTGAGTTTCTCCCTTGGTAGTCAACAAGCGAATCAGTTCATACTGAATCCGATTGGTATCTTGATACTCATCCACTAAAATGTGATAAAATTGCTGATGCCAGTAGCTTAAGACCGACTCATTCTGTTGAAATAGCCTCATGGGCACTAAGATGAGGTCATCAAAGTCCAAAGCATTGTTAGCAGCTAATTGCTCTTGGTAGTGACTATAGACATCAGCAATCACTCGTCCCCGGAAATTGGACTGTTCTCGCTCAAATTCCTGGGGAGATAAACCGCGATTTTTGGCATTGCTGATACCATAGCGCACAGAACGGGGGTTAAATTTGTGGTCATCAAGATTTAAGGTTTGAGTGACAATGCTTTTAACCAGGGTCTGGGCATCGGATTCGTCAAAGATGGAAAAGTTCCGATTCCACTTCCGTCCCTGATCATCTTGATATTTATTGATATCGAAGCGGAGAATCCGAGCAAACAGACTGTGGAAGGTGCCAATCCACAACGGTTTGGTGATTGTTCTGTAAACACGCGATCGCAACTGAGTTTGTTGGTCTTCTGGCAGAAGCTCCAACCTTTGACCATACTTCTGTTCCGCCAGCTGCTGAGCAAATATTTGCTCAATCCGCCCTTTCATTTCCCGTGCGGCTTTGTTAGTGAACGTCACCGCTAAGATATTTTCTGGTGAGACCTTGTGTTTGAGAATCAGATTAGCAATACGATAGGTCAAGGCTCGGGTTTTGCCAGACCCGGCACCAGCAACAACTAACAAGGGACCACAGAAATGTTCAACGGCTTGAAGTTGGGAAGGGTTAAGGTGGCTCAGGAAATCAGGGGTTGTACTCATAGGGGCGGATAAAATGCGATCGCAGATCTAGCTAGATCTATTTATCTTATAGCTGAGGCTATTCTAATGTTTAGTTTTTCCAGTGTGATTCTAAATATCCGATGATCTAGCAGCGCTCAATGGTCCATAAACACTTTCCCTACTCCCTACTCCCTACTCCCTACTCCCTACTCCCTACTCCCTACTCCCTACTCCCTACTCCCTACTCCCTACTCCCTACTCCCGATTCCCGATTCTTGACTGATGGTTTACACACGCCCCCTCGCTCGCTTAATTGAAGAGCTACAACGCCTGCCTGGAGTTGGTCCAAAGACTGCCCAACGACTAGCCCTTCATATCCTCAAGCGTCCAACACCGGAAGTCAAAGCCCTAGCGCAAGCGTTGGTGGAAGCCAAACAACAAGTTGGTTTTTGTAGAGTATGCTTTCACTTGTCTGCTGAACCGGTCTGCCAAATTTGCCGCAATTCCAACCGGGACCAGAAGACTATCTGTGTAGTTGCCGACTCAAGGGATGTGATTGCCATCGAAAAAACCCGCGAGTACCGAGGCCAATACCACGTTCTGGGAGGAGTGATCTCCCCTATGGATGGCATTGGTCCAGAACAACTCCATATCCAGCAACTTGTACAACGAGTCAGCCAGAAAACGATTCAAGAAGTCATTTTAGCCATCAATCCCAGTGTAGAAGGGGAGACAACCACACTATATATAGGTCAACTGATCAGGCCGTTTACCAAAGTGACCCGAATTGCCTTTGGTTTACCTATGGGAGGAGACCTAGAATATGCAGATGAAGTCACCCTAGCTAGAGCCTTAGAAGGACGCCGTGAGTTGGATTAAGCATTCGTGAGTTGGATTAAGCATTCGTGAAGGATGAATTATCAAGTGAGAAGATACTTCATCCTCCATCCTTCCATAAACTACTTCAACTTTTGCTTAATAAACGTCACCAGCTGACCTAACTGTTTCTTCAAGGCATCTATTTCCTGTTGCATTTTGGCAACCTTTGCCTTCAACTGCGCAATTTCCTGAGCTGATTCGAGCGATGACTCAGCGGTAGCTGCACTAACTGGTGCTGGTGCAGGAGTTGCTGGTCGCTTCTTAGCCTTTTGCATGGATTCTTTGATAGCGTCCGTCAGCTGCTTTTTATTAAAAGGCTTTTCAATAAAGGCAAAATACTTAAAAGGTTCTTTAATTTTAGCAGTTACTTCTTCCTTTCGGCCTGACATTAATACCAGAGGTATTGTTTGTAATTTAGGATCACTTTTAAGTTCATTAAAAATATCAAATCCACTCATTTTGGGCAGGATAAAATCTAACATGATAAAGTTAGGTTTTGCCTGGCGAATTAAATTAATTCCCTCCACCCCATCTTTAGCTTCGATGACTTCAAACCCCTTAGGTAACATCTCTTTGACATGCTTGCGGATTACCGTACTATCATCGATTACCAGGATTTTATGACTTGCCACGACTGACTCCTTTCCAAGGTAGTTTGAGGTAATTTTAAAAAAACAAATGTTGAATGAAGCGACTGTCGCCGACTCCAGAGGCTAATGTGGACACCCTAACTTAGGATCAGGGGAGTGCCAGTTTGCCTAGCGATGATCGACAAGTCACGACCTACCCAACTAAGATAACTCAGCCCTATCAATCTATAGCCATACCCCTATAAAAAGGTGTGGGAGATGTGACAATCTATCCCTATAGCAAAGGGAACAGGGAACAGGGAACAGGGAACAGGGAGTAGGGAGTAGGGAGTAGGGAGTAGGGAACAAACATTCTCTCAATTGATTTAGGATTGCTATAGTTAGTGCCATTCTAGGGTAAGACCCCACACCCGTTCAGGGTGAACCTGTGTTGAGGCTCGCCCGTCGGAATGCGATCGCGCCCCGCGTGACCTAGAGCCAATCGCATTCCGATGCAAAGTACTTGGTCTGGTTCAGTTACGATTAACCAGTTCCTATTACGGCCTAATTTCCCCCTACACCTGATCCGCCCACACCCCAACCAGACACTGATTTCTCGGTGTAATCAAAACAACTTAACTGCCAATCTTTTCTTTCCACAACCAACGAGGCAAAGTAACCAGGCACAGGGGTTAGACCAGCGATAGACCAACGGTAAACTGCCTGAGGGTCTTTGTTGATGCTCAGCAAGGCAGTCGGTTCAGCTGGATTTACAGAAACTTCGACCTGTTCCAAGCCAGCTAGTCCTTCACCAATCGCTTTGAGATAGGCTTCCTTACTGGTCCATCCCTGGAAAAATGCCTTGTGCTTTTGCTCCTCAGACACAGAACAAATCACGGCATACTCTTGGGGGGAAAAGAAACGTTGAGCGAGTTGCTCAGCATCTGGCATTGGTCGCAGGTATTCTAGGTCAACGCCAATGCGCTGATCCCAGGTAATAGCATACAGAATTAGTCCATGAGAGTGAGAAACATTAAAACGGAGTCTTCTGCCCCCACAAGTTTCCTTGAGTGCTGGCTTGCCCCGCTTTCCATAACAAAACTCCACTTGGCGTGGGTTCATGCCCAAATAGCGACCCAAGATTTGGCGCAAAAGACCCCGACCTGCTATAAAATGCTTTCTATCCCGCTCAAAGTAAAATCGCTCAGCTCTTTGGTGCTCGTCCTCAGAAAGAGTGGTTGCCAATTTCTCAATCAATACTCCACTCAGCTCCAACTGCGCACGCCAGAGATGGACATCATGGTTCAATAGTTGTAAATCTGTTGGGGGAATTAGCCACACTGGGGTCATGGTTCAATAAAAACTTATAAACATTAGTAGTTTCACAGTTACACCCAATAGTCAGACCAATAGTCAGATTTCATAAATTTAATGATTTTTACAGATACCCAATAACTTGCCTTACTATTAAAGTTAATGTGATGTTAAGCTGCCATGAGCTTTCCAAAGAAATTTAAATTCTTGTTCCTTAGTTACTCCAAAGAACCTCAAACCCGTAAAATAGATCAGCTTTGTATAGGGAATAGATAGAGCCTATGAGTTTTATCCCATCTCCATCTAATCAAGAATCAACCTTCCCAGCTACTTCTGACCTGTTTCTGCGCCATCGACTTAAAATTGTAGAGGATTTGTGGGAATCTGTTCTCCTATCTGAATGTGGTCAGGAACTTGTTGATTTACTCAAGCAACTGCGGGAATTGTGTTCTCCAGAAGGACAAGCCACTGAAGATCCTAAATCTTCAGTAGCTGATTTAATCCAACAGCTTGACCTTAATGAGGCTATCCGGGCATCACGAGCCTTTGCTCTATACTTTCAGCTGATCAATATTGTCGAACAACATTATGAACAACGAAATCAACAACTCTCAAGACGCCGCTCTTACCGAAGAAGCACTGAACCTGAGTTAACCCCCTTCGGCCAAGGTATTTTAACAAAAAATGGTAATTCGTCTTTGTCAACTGTTGTAACCGTTGACAAAGAGGTGGAAATAGGCAATGAGGTTACTCAACCAGGGGGTGCCGTTACCAATGTTATCGAAAAGAGCCACCAGGAAAACCAAGGATCCGAAAGAAAATTAGGGCTACTGGATTGGTTATTTCCCCACTTACACAAGCAGAATGTGCCACCAGGTCAAATTCAGCGGCTGATTGACAATCTTGATATTCGCTTGGTTTTCACAGCTCACCCCACAGAAATCGTTCGTCGTACCATTCGGGGTAAACAGCGACGGATGGCTAAGATTCTCGAACAATTAGACCAAGCGGAGCAAACCTATGGTACCTTAGGAATCACTTCGTCCTGGGAGGTGACTGAATGTAGCCAAAAGCTCATGGAAGAAATTCGCCTCTGGTGGCGCACCGATGAGCTACATCAGTTTAAGCCGGGAGTACTTGATGAGGTAGATTACACTCTTCACTACTTCCACGAAGTACTGTTTGATACAATACCCCAATTGTATAGTCGTTTCAAGCAAGCGTTGAAGGGTTCATTCCCCTGGCTGAACCCACCCGCTAAGAACTTCTGTCATTTTGGCTCTTGGGTAGGGTCAGACCGGGATGGTAATCCTTTTGTCACTCCCCAAATTACCTGGCAAACTGCCTGCTATCAACGAGATTTGGTGCTGGGTAAATATATAGGTGAGGTTAAGAATCTGACCGAATTATTGAGCCTGTCGTTGCACTGGTGTGATGTGCTACCGGAACTGTTGGACTCTCTAGAACAAGACCGTTCTCAATTGCCAGAGGTTTACGAACAGCTCGCCATTCGCTATCGGCAAGAACCCTATCGACTCAAACTGACCTACATTAAGCAAAAACTCGAAAACACCCGTGAGCGAAACCAACAGCTTGCCAATGGTATGCCTGTACCAGATGAGATGGCTAATGGTAAAAGCTGGAGTTTTTACCGCTCTGGAGAAGAATTCTTGGCAGAACTAAAGCTGATTGAGAGTAATCTGGTGGAAACCGGGTTGAACTGTCGTGAGTTAGACAATTTAATCGGTCAGGTGGAAATTTATGGCTTTTACCTGGCTCACCTAGATATTCGCCAGGAAAGTTCTCGCCACTCAGAAGCCCTGAGTGAAATTGCTGAGTACCTGCAAGTTTTGCCTAAGCCCTACAACTTGCTATCGGAATCCGAAGCATGCTTGTGGTTAACCGCTGAGTTGCGAACCCGACGTCCATTAATCCCAACAGAACTGCCATTTTCGGAAAAAACCTGCGAGACTATCGAAACCTTCCGGATGGTGCGGCAACTGCAACAAGAGTTTGGTCCCCAAATCTGCCAAACCTACATCATCAGCATGAGTCATACGGCCAGCGATTTGTTAGAAGTCCTCTTGTTGGCGAAGGAAGCTGGTTTGTATGACCCGGCCACTGGTCAGGGAACCATTCGCGTGGTGCCACTGTTTGAAACAGTGGAAGACCTTAAGCGTGCTCCAGCAGTGATGAAATCCCTGTTTGAGCTACCCTTGTATCGTGCTAGTTTGGCTGGTGGATATCAACAGTTGCAGGTTAGCCCATTAAACCTACCCTACTCGAACGCTAAAGGCGAACAACCAAATAACCCTGGCCAAAAGGCCACGCTACGGGAACAAGCGTTAACCTCTCCTAACTTACAAGAGGTAATGCTCGGCTACTCCGACAGTAACAAAGATTCTGGCTTCCTCAGTAGCAACTGGGAAATCCACAAAGCTCAGAAAGCCTTAGAGCACGTGGCCCAAGAGTATGGTATTGTTTTACGGATCTTCCATGGTCGTGGTGGTTCAGTGGGTCGTGGTGGCGGTCCATCTTATGAAGCTATCCTGGCGCAACCAGGTCGTAGTATCAATGGCCGAATCAAAATTACCGAACAGGGGGAAGTCCTGGCTTCTAGGTACTCTCTGCCAGGACTAGCGCTCTATCATCTCGAAACAATAGCCACAGCAGTGATGCAAGCTAGCTTACTCAATAATGGCTTTGATGATATCCAGCCCTGGAATGAAATTATGGAGGAGTTAGCTCAGACCTCCCGTACCCATTACCGAGCCCTGATTCACGACCAACCGGATCTGGTAGATTTCTTCCATCAAGTCACACCGATTCAAGAAATTAGCCAGTTGCAAATTAGTTCTCGCCCTGCACGGCGTAAATCAGGGAAGAAGGATTTAAGCAGTCTGCGGGCAATTCCTTGGGTCTTTAGCTGGACTCAAAGCCGCTTCCTGCTACCGAGCTGGTACGGTGTTGGCACTGCCCTACAAAGCTTTGTCGATCAGCAGCCAGAGGAAAATATCAACCTATTGCGCTGTTTCTATTCAAAATGGCCTTTCTTCAAAATGGTTATTTCCAAAGTAGAGATGACCTTAGCGAAGGTGGATTTACAAATTGCTCACCACTATCTCAAGGAACTTTCAAACCCTGAAGACCTGGAACGCTTCGAGCATTTGTTTGAGCAAATTGCTAAGGAATTTAACCTTACCTGCAATTTAGTCCTGACGATTACAGGACACCAAACACTGCTAGATGGCGACCCAAATTTACAACGGTCTGTACAGTTGCGTAATGGTACCATCGTTCCCTTAGGATTTTTACAGGTATCTTTGCTCAAACGCCTACGTCAACATAGCAACCAGGTAACATTGGGTGTGGTTCAATCCCGGTATAGTAAGGGAGAGTTACTACGAGGAGCCTTATTGACGATCAACGGTATTGCTGCTGGCATGCGTAATACTGGCTGACCTGTAAAGAATGGAAAGTGAAGGATGAAGGATGAAGGATGAAAAACGAACCAATGGCGAAGTTATTCACTGTTAGTCTTTTTTTGTCCGGAATCCTTGTAATTGCAAATTTAGCCTAATGATTAAATAGGTGTTCAACTCTTTGTATATCCTTATGGCGGTGTCTGGCTTGCATCCTTTGTTTCCATTCTCGAATCGCGATCGCAGTTTTTTCTGTAGGAGGTGTATACTTCTGACTTTTCCCGGTGTTTTGCTTTGCCTGTCGTTGGTTTTGATTAGCTTGAGGTTGAATAACTAGAAACTCGGCAAGATTCTCTTGAAGTAATTTATGATCCAAGGCCCTTAGGATCGCTCTTGCGTTTGAATAACGCTCTTTGAGGGAAATAGCCAGCATTCTGTTGAGAATATTAGCAAAGGAATCACTCAATTCCAATGCTTTGCCCCACTTCAGTTCACCAGTTTGGCGCTCGCTCTGAAATGGTAGGGGGGCTTTTCCAGTAAGTAGGTAAATACAGGTAACCCCTAGGGAATAAATATCACTGCTATACACGGGTCGTAGGCTAAACTGTTCCGGTGGTGCAAATCCTACAGTACCGATGAAATGGGTAGTTGGGTTTCTGACACTGCTATCTGATACTTGGGCAATTAACTCCTTAACTGCCCCAAAATCAATTAGTACCAACTGACCATCATGAGAAAGAATAATATTCTGAGGTTTGATATCACGATGTATTACCCCATGGTCATGGATGTACTGCAATAACGGTAGTATGTCTCGCAGAAAATCTTTAACGGCTCCTGGGGATAAGCAACCAGAACGCCTCACCAACCGAGCTAGGGTAATGCCTCGAATGTACTCTTGAACCAAGTAGAATTCTCCATCGTCTACGAAATAATCGAGCAGCATGGGGATCTGGGGGTGAGTCCCCAGTTTGTTCAAAATTTTTGCCTCTCTTTCAAACCGCTGACGAGCATTATGTAATGCTTTTGGCTCACTGAATTTGGGGCGAAGTTGCTTGATGACACAAAACGGCTGACCCGGTAAGGATGTATCTTTGGCTAGAAAGGTTACACCGAAACCACCTCGACCAATCATCCGTAACACTTCATAGCGTGCGCGAAATAGCTGCTTTTTGCCACAAAGTTGACCTAACTCGGTATTCTTTAAGACATCACTGTGAAAAGAAGATAGCTTGACTTGCGGGAAATTCATTTATTTTTATATAGAAGGAGTAGCCATCAGCACCGATATGCTTTTAGTTTAGGCGTAAATATACGGGTTTGGCAGAATTATTCAGAGAGAAAAAAAATTTCCTACAGTTAATTAAAAATTAGGTAAAGTTGGTTGATAATACAGGGGTAAACCGAAAATATGACTATGCATCACAAACTAAACGAAGCCTTGGACCAAGGTCGTTGCCTGAAAGTAATTAGTGGCTTAAATACTTTTGATCCCGAGAAAGTTGCTGCTGTAGTCAAAGCAGCTTCACGGGGTGGAGCGACTTTTGTCGATATTGCCGCCTCGCCCGATCTAGTCAGGTTGGCACGAGGGTTAACGGATTTACCAATTTGTGTTTCTGCTGTAGAACCAAAGCAGTTTGTTATTGCTATCCAAGCTGGTGCTGATCTGATTGAAATTGGTAACTTTGATAGCTTTTATGCTCAGGGACAGTGGTTTGATGCTTCCGACGTATTGGCACTGACCATTGAAACCCGTAAATTACTACCCAATATAACCCTATCAGTAACTGTCCCCCACATTCTAAAGTTAGATCAGCAAGTAGAACTAGCGGCAGAATTAGTCAAAGCGGGTGCCGATATTATTCAAACTGAAGGGGGTACCAGCAGTAAACCTCGCTCCGCTGGCACCTTGGGTTTAATTGAAAAAGCGGCACCAACCTTGGCAGCTGCCTATGAAATTTCTCGTGCTGTGTCAGTACCAGTGTTGTGTGCTTCCGGGTTATCCAGTGTGACCGTTCCCATGGCCATTGCCGCTGGTGCTGCTGGTGTTGGCGTTGGTTCCGCTATCAATCAGTTAGATAGCGAAGTCGCAATGGTAGCAGCGGTTCGCAGCTTGGTAGAATCCCTCGAAGGTGTCAAGGGTGAAGGGTTGAAGGTTGAAGGTTGTTCGCGTAGCGTGGCCTTTTGGCCAAGGTTTGAAGGGTTGAAGGTTGAAGGTTGAACGGTTGTTCGCGTAGCGTGGCCTTTTGGCCAAGGTTTGAAGGGTTGAAGGTTGAAGGTTGAACGCGCACGGGTGGCCTTTTGGCCAAGGTTGCATGCTTGAAAACTAGTCTTCTAACCTTAAACCTGTTAACTTTAAACCTGTTAACCTTAAACCTGTTAACTTTAAACCTGTTAACCTCCAACCTGTTAACCTTCAACCTGTTAACCTTCAACCTATTAACCTTCAACCTGTTAACCTTCAACCTGTTAACCTTCAACCTTCAAACTAAACAGTCCTTCAATCCATAAACTACCTGTTGCTGTTCCTCAACGGTAAGTTCTGGGAACATTGGCAGGGACAATACTTGATGGCAGACTTGCTCAGCAACTGGAAACTGACCGATTTGATAGCCTAAGTCTTTGTAGACTGGCTGCAAGTGTAACGGCAGGGGGTAATAGACCATAGAACTAATACCTGCCTGCTTTAATTTTTGGCGTACCTCGTCCCGATAGTTGCTATTGCTGCTATCTTGAGTGAGGCGAATGGTGTACTGGTTCCAGACGGAATGTCCCCCAGGGGTTTCCCGAGGCCGGATGATCTCAGGTAATGGCTCCAATAACTGGTGATACCGGGTTGCTACCTGACGACGGGCATTGTTCCAGCCATCGAGATAGGGTAGCTTTACGTTAAGAATAGCGGCTTGTAGGGCATCTAAACGACTGTTGATACCATTGACTTGATGGTAATAGCCCGAGCATCTGCCGTGGTCTCTTAGCATCCGTATTGAGGCCGCAACAGTTTTGTCATTAGTAGTTACCGCACCACCATCGCCACAGGTTCCCAGATTCTTGGTGGGATAGAAGCTAAAACAACCAATATGTCCAATACTGCCAACCTTTTTTCCTACCCATTCAGCACCAGTCCCTTGGGCACAGTCTTCAATGACTGCAAGACAATGAGTCTTGGCGATATCCATCACAGCAGTCATATCTACTGGCTGCCCGAACAGGTGAACTGGTATAATTGCTCTAGTATTATGGGTAATTGCTTTCTCAATTTGATTGAGATCGATATTAAAGGTTTCGGGATTGATATCTACAAAGACTGGGGTAGCACCAACTTCAGCAATTACTTCAGCAGTAGCGATGAAGGTGAAGGGTGTGGTAATTACCTCATCACCTGGTCCGATATCTAAAGCTCGCAGGGCGAGATAGAGAGCGTCTGTACCAGAGTTACATGCAATGCATTCCAGGGTACCGGTGTAAGCCGCAAACTGTTGCTCAAAGTGTTCTACAACTGGACCACCAATATAACGTCCAGAGGAAAGAACGTCACCGACAGCAGCACTGACTTGTTCTCCAATAACTTGGTACTGCCGTTTTAAGTCAAGAGGGGGTATAGTATTCACTTGTTCCTCACACCTTAAGTTGTTTTCAATTAAAACAGAATTTTTTGCAAAAAGGGTTCAAATTTTACCTGCAGCTTACTTTTCACTCCTGGCCTTGAAGGTTTGTTCGCGTAGCGTGGCCTTTGGCCAAGGTTGAAGGTTGAAGGGTTGAAGGTTGAAGGGTTGAAGGGTTGAAGGGTTGAATGGTTGAATGGTTGAATGGTTGAATGGTTGAATGGTTTGAAGCTGGGATGCTGGGATGGTTGATGGTTCAAAACTAGTCTTCAACCGGTTAACATTCAACCGGTTAACATTCAACCTGTTAACCTTCAACCTATTAACCTTCAACCGGTTAACCTTCAACCTGTTAACATTCAACCGGTTAACCTTCAACCGGTTAACCTCCAACTGCCATCACAATTAACAGAGGATCTGACACAATAGATTAAAACAAGTTAGCTGTGGTGGCTGGTGGATTCTTTGATTGAACTCGATATTAGCGATTTAGCGTGGGGATTGGGCATGATGGCGATCGCAATTGGTTTATCGAGCTGGCAAAGGCTGGGTTTGGAAGTTCAACTAGCGATCGCAACTGGCCGAACTATCGTACAACTCATTGTTGTGGGATATGTGCTGGCTGTAATTTTTGCCTTAGATCACCCGATTCCTGTTTTAGGTATCTTAATGGTAATGCTGACTATTGGTACCATTACTGCCCGCAATCGGATTAGTAACCACAAGATACCGAGACTTTTACCAATAGTTTTCAGTTCCCTGTTCTTCAGTACAGCATTGACCTTAATCTATACAAATCTATTGATGATTCAACCAGAACCTTGGTATGCACCCCAGTACCTGATTCCCTTAGGAGGTATTGTGCTGGGCAATGCCATGAATGGGGCTGCGATCGCAGGGGAACGCCTAGTTAGCACCATTAGCAACAGCACTCTGGAAATCGAAACCCATTTAAGTTTAGGTGCAACGGGACAACAAGCCGTAGCCGGTTACCGTAAGGATGCGATTCGGGCTGGGTTGATTCCTACTCTTAACTCCATGATGGTAGTGGGACTGGTGACTTTACCTGGAATCATCACAGGTCAATTGTTAAGTGGTATTGATCCCTTGAATGCTGCTTCCTATCAGATATTAATTATGTTTATGCTCGCATTTACTAACTTGATCGCAACCTTATTGATAACCTATGGGTTGACACGGCAATTTTTTAATCAGTCTGAGCAGTTAACCATATAGCAGTTATCCATTGGGTGAGGTACACAGTCCCATGTTTTAGGGAGTAGGGAGTAGGGAGTAGGGAGTAGGGGCAAGAGAATTGAGTGTACCTCATACCGATCACTCTTGAGGCAATTGAGCAAATTCTTGGGAATAGACTTCAATCACCATATCTGGATCATCACGCTCAGCAAGCGATCGCATAACCTGACCCAACAATACCGGCTTGGATACACCAGTTTCCGGATGGATTATCGTCCGGGCTCGAATCGTTAACTGGTTATTTGCGCCACCGAGGCGTCCATAGGAATAAAAATTACTAGCAGCTTGGCGCAGTGTCGCTTCTACTTCCGACTCTGTAGCAGTAGGGGCCAAAGCAATCACGGTTTGGTTGCCACCATTATCGTAGACTACAGTATATCGGATTGCCCCTGGAATGGTAGTACGGGTAAACGGTACTAAGGATAACGAGAAAAAGCTAGCTGTTAGCACTAGCATAAACCCAGTGACTCCTACCAGACGAAACCGGAGTCCCCATTTGAAGATAAAACCGAGTATAGCAATCAAGCCACAGGCTAAAGTCAGAATACCTGCCCATTGAGTGTAGATCAGAAAATCAGCTGTTGTTGGCATAGTAGTTTATAGAGTTGGTAATTTGACTTGTGAACATACTCCCTTAAGGAAAGGCAAGAGGCAATAGGCAAGAGGCAATAGGCAAGAGTTAATCAACTATATAAGGATTTCAGGATTTTTGGCCGCCCTGCATCTTAAAGTAGGGTGGGCAAAGTAATATTATCTAGAATACTCACCCATAACCAAACTGTTTTTGCCCACCATACAAGCTGTTCCAACTAGATTAGCCTCTAGATTCGGGAGCATCCTATTTTTGCACATAACACTTTCAATAAGCTTTTGAATCTCTAGTCAAAAAATACCAACCAATTCAATGAGTGTAGGCAAAGTAATATTATCTAGAATACTCACCCATAACCAAAAAGTTTTTGCCGATGCTACAAGCTTAATAAAGTGTTTCCCAATAGCAGTAATCCAGAAACAGTCTAAATGTTCCGGGTCACGAACACTATTATAACCTGCCACACCAAAGGCAAATTATAACTGATAAAAGACTCTACAAGCTGCTACTATATGTTGCTTACGACTATCACGTTCCTCTTCAAAATACGTAAATTGATATGGTTTAGTAATAGCCCTCAGTAGTGTATTTGTAACCGGTTGATTTGAGACCATTATAGACCAATATAGACCATTTATAAAGTAAAATTATAAAGTAAAAACCAAGGAGATAAGGGATAATTGTTACAACAGTAGAACAACTGGCCGATCAGTTCAATTTTCTATTGTCCATTGTCCATTTTAAAGCACTATATTAGACTACTATGCTAAGAGCCGGAATTGTTGGACTGCCCAATGTAGGCAAATCAACCTTATTTAATGCCCTAGTTGCCAATGCCAAGGCAGATGCTGCTAATTTCCCCTTTTGTACCATTGAGCCGAATGTGGGTGTAGTTGCTGTGCCAGATCAGCGGTTGCAGGTTCTGGCAAAGATTTCTGAATCTCAGAAAATCGTGCCAACTCGGATTGAGTTTGTGGATATTGCTGGTTTAGTCAAGGGAGCCAGTAAAGGGGAAGGCTTGGGTAACCAGTTTTTAGCCAATATCCGAGAAGTCGATGCTATTGTCCATGTGGTGCGCTGCTTTGATGATGATGACATCATCCATGTTTCCGGCTCCGTTGACCCAGGGCGGGATATTGAAGTAATTAATCTAGAATTAGCCTTAGCGGATTTAGGGCAAGTTGAACGCCGGATTGAGCGTACCCGGAAGCAAGCTCGTAGTAACAAAGATGCCAAGATGGAACTTGATGTCTTGGAAACCTTGAGCGCTGGGTTGAATGAAGGCAAATTAGTGCGCCAGATTAGTTTAACAGAAGAAGAAGCTGAATCAGTCAAGCAATTGGGGTTACTGACTAGTAAGCCAGTCATCTATGCGGCTAATGTGTCTGAAGATGACTTAGCCACTGGTAATGACTGGGTCGAGCAAGTGCGGCAAATTGCTGCTACCGAAGATGCTCAAGTGGTAGTGGTTTCTGCTCAAGTAGAGTCAGAACTAATTGAGTTACCTGAGGAAGAGCGAGAGGATTTTCTTCAGTCCCTTGGTGTGGAAGAAGGGGGATTAAAATCTTTGATTGGCGCTACCTATGAATTGTTGGGCTTACGTACTTTTCTCACCACTGGTCCCCAGGAAACCCGAGCCTGGACTATTACTGCTGGTATGAAAGCGCCCCAAGCGGCTGGGGTAATTCACACGGATTTTGAGCGAGGCTTTATTCGAGCAGAAACCGTTGCTTATGGGGATTTGGTAGCTTCTGGGGCGATGACGGCTGCTAAGGAAAAAGGGTTAGTTCGCTCAGAAGGTAAAGATTATGTTGTGCAAGAGGGAGATGTGATGCTTTTCCGCTTTAATGTTTAAGTAGTGGTGCTCTAAGGGGTTATACCCATGGATATTGTTAGTCTTTTAATTGCATGTTTGGTTACTGCAATCAGTTTGTTGATCATTTCCAAACTGCCAACTGGTGTCGAGATTGATAGTTTTGAGAAAGCATTGGTTTCAGCAGTGGTGTTCGGCATTCTCAATGCCCTATTGAAACCAATCCTGGATGTTTTAGCTCTTCCTCTTACTATCTTGACTCTTGGGGTTTTTGCAGTTGTGGTCAACGCCATTATTTTTGGCTTAGCCGCTGCTTTGGTAACGGGATTCCGACTGCGCTGGGGATTTTGGAGCGCTTTGATCGGCGCAATTGCCCTTGGTTTCGTTAATTCCTTGATCTATAAGGTGCTCGGAACCTTGACTTGATTGTTGGTACCTAACAGCTAAAAGACAGGTAGACAGACAGCTTATGCGCTACGCGCACGCTACTTGAGGTGCCGTCAGCCGTCAGCCGTCAGCTATCAGCCGTCAGCTAATCAACGGGAGATAGTAAACAAGCATGTGGGTTACTGGTACAACTGCTTGGAAATCCCTGCTCGTTTTACTCATCCCACCCCGTGCAGCGATCGCCTCCGGTAGCTGATAGCTGATAGCTGATAGCTGAATGCTTAAACAGACAGGTAAACACAACAGCTAAACACAACAGGGGCAAAGGAGAACAAACTCTAGCTCCTTGGCTTGTCGGCACTACACGGATATACAAACACCGAAGATACACCGATAACAAATGACCATCTGATCTGTGCATCTAGGTTAAATCCGTGTAGTTTTCGTTTGTCTTGAAATATCCACGCCCGAGCCCTGCACTCCCTACTCCCTACTCCCTACTCCCTACTCCCTACCACTTTATACCTTACCCAATTGAGAACTACTATATGAATTCAATCGCACCAGCAGTCTACATCATCGGTGCTGGACCAGGCGCTCCAGACTTATTAACTGTCAAAGCCTTGAAAATCCTCCAAAAGGCAGATGTTATTATAGTGGCAGATTCTCTAGTGCCCAAACAGATGTTAGAGAGTGTTCGTGCTGATGCCGAAATTATTCGCTCTGGCAACAAAACCCTAGAAGAGATTGTGCCACTGATGATTGAACGGGTGCGATCGCATAAATCTGTGGTCAGGCTACACTCAGGAGATTTGACTCTGTATAGTGCTATCCACGAGCAAATGCAAGCTCTAAAGGAAGCATCTATTCCCTTTGAAGTTATCCCAGGCATCAGCGCCTTTCAAGCAGCAGCGGCACAACTTGGTGTTGAGCTAACTATACCAGGATTAGTACAAACGATTATCCTTACTCGGATCAGTGGTCGTGCTTCTGCTGTGCCGGAATCAGAAGAATTAGCATCCCTAGCTGCCCATCAAGCTAGTCTGTGTCTCTATCTCAGTGCTCGTCACGTAGAAGCGGCTCAAGCCAAACTCCTAAAACACTATTCCGCCGATACACCAGTAGCGGTTTGCTTCCGCATTGGCTGGCCAGATGAAAAAATCTGGCTAGTTGACCTTGACAAAATGGCAGCAACTACTCATGAGCACAATTTAATTCGGACAACCCTTTACTTAATCAGTCCGGCACTAAAGACGGCTTTAAACCGTGATGGCCTTAAAACCCGTTCCCGTCTCTATCATCCTGAACACTCTCACCTCTTTCGTCCTCACCCCTCTATTGTATAAAATATATAATATAACATTAATTTTTGTATGGAAGTGTGAAGCAACTTAATTGCCCAAAGTGTACAGGAACATTAGAGCCAGTTACCTGCCATGACATTGAAGTAGACCGCTGTGTCAACTGCAAAGGCATTTGGTTTGATTCCCTGGAGGCCGAAATACTCAAAAAGATTAAAGGTTCTGAGAGTCTAGATATTGGAGACCCGGAAATTGGCTCTGAGCTGAATAAGATCAATGATGATATTTACTGTCCCCGCTGCGGAGCTAAAATGGTCCGCATGCTTGATATTGATGAGTACAGCATCTGGTACGAAAAATGTTTCGAATGCCACGGGGTTTGGCTAGATGCTGGAGAATTCAGGCAGTATAAGCATAATTTTCAGCCCAGAGGTGTTCTACATCGAGTTAAGCGCATGTTTAGACCCCAAAAGGACATCCCAAATCCTGTCTTTTAAACGCCAAAATTTTGTAAACTAATTGCCATTGACCGTTCGCGCAGCGTCGGGCTTTGCCCGAAAAGTCACGCTACGCCAACGCTAAGAACTTAGGGAGAAACACTCGTGCTAGACGAACAAGCGAAAAAGACGATGCTGCGCAAAATTCCCCATGGTCTATATATCTGTGGTGTCAGAGATGGTGAAGAAACAATCAATGGTTTCACGGTCAGCTGGGTGATGCAGTCTTCCTTCAAACCGCCACTAATAGTTAACTGTGTTAAACAAGATACTGGCTCCCACGGCATCATTAAGAAAACAGAGGTATTTGCCCTAAGCTTCCTCGATAGTGGGCAAAAAGATATGGCAGCCAAATTTTTTAAACCCCAAAGTCGCGTTGGTAATAAGTTTGCTGATGTAGAATTTTACTTTGGAGAAGTAACTGGTTGTCCGATTATTTCTGACTCCCTCGGTTATGTAGAATGCCAGGTCAGAGGGAGTGTGGAAGAAGGCGATCACACGGTCTTTGTTGCTGAAGTCGTTGGTGCTGGCATTCATCGGGAAGGAGATCAGTTGTTACTAGAAAGCACTGGTTGGCAGTATGGCGGTTAGAGCAATCAGCAATCAGCAATCAGCAATCAGCTTTCGGCTGACGACTGACGGCTGACGGCTGATAGCTGACGGCTGACAGCTTAAAATTTATCTTCAAAACCTCAACTAGAGTGTGATATCAAAACTATGCCTCTAATTAAAGTTCAAACTTCCATTGATGCTCCTGAATCAGCAGCGGTTGATGGGTTGCTGAAAAACCTGTCAGGAAAACTAGCCGAGCATGTGGGTAAACCAGAAGCTTATGTGATGACAGCGTTTGAGCCTGGTGTGGCCATGACTTTTGCTGGTAGCTTTGACCCAGTTTGCTATGTGGAAATTAAAAATATTGGCACCATGAAGCCCACTCAAACTAAGGCGATGAGTCAGGATTTTTGCAAGACGATTAATGAGACCTTGGGTGTAGCACTCAACCGAATTTATATTGAATTTGCTGATGCCCAGAGACATATGTGGGGGTGGAATGGGTCAACGTTTGGTTAGAGGTTAGGGAGTAGGGAGTAGGGAGTAGGGAGTAGGGAGTAGGGAGTAGGGAACAGGGAACAGGGAACAGGGAACAGGGAACAGGGAACAAGTGGTGTGGTTTCCACCATGAGCGATTGCATCAAGACAATACAATAGTTCTCAAAGATACCAAGATTTTCGCCAACTATTTTATCCCTTTCGCCTCTCTCCACACTCTTGGCCGCTCAGCTCACTTTAAAGTCAGAAATAGTCTCAATCCATACCCGTGCTCCACAGTGTAGGGGATTATCCGGGCGATACATGACCCGACAAGGGCCATTGACTTCGACGGTATGACCGTAAGTGTTTTTAGAGCCTCGTTTGACAGTAATCACCGGATTGCGTTCGCCGGTGTTGTGATTTTGGCGAATCACTTTCTGGTTAACGTGGATCACAGCTTTAGTGTAATTTGTACGCTTTGACCAATTCCGCTTCGGTCCGCGAGTGCCAGGGGTAACCACTGGCATGCCATCAAATAAGGGAATCACCCAAGTTCTACCGACCTTATAAGCTCCTTTGACTCTGCCCTTGCTCAACAGGAAACGGACGCGAGTGGCAGAGATACCTAGTAATTCAGCGGCTTGTGCGGTAGAAATCATCATGGCGGTAAAACCGTTGTGTTTACGATATTGTTATCGTAACACGATTTTTTAAAAGATGCAAGTAGTAGGTGGTATGAGTGGTTAACGTGGGGAGTTAGAAAAACTATTGCATTAACGCTAGGTGTGATTTGGGTTATATAGGTGTTAGAAAAACTATTGCATTATCACAAGTCCTTGGGTGGTGCGTTACGGGGCGGCTTCAGGGGCGAAGAAGTTCAACATCAAACCAAGCCCGCTCCTAACACACCCTACGCAAGGATCACAAGTTTTTGGGTGGTGCGTTACGGGGCGGCTTCAGGGGCGAAGAAGTTGAACATCAAACCAAGCCCGCCCCTAACACACCCTACGCAATATCTCCCCCCCCGATTCCCGATTCCCGATTCCCGATTCCCTACTCCCTATTCCCTATTCCCTGTTCCCTGTTCCCTCAATAAAAAAAATTCGGTCAAGTCCTGGTTAATTCCAATGCTTGACCGAATCATTTCTTGTAATAGTCAATAGCCCTAGGGTTCTTGACTATGTGTTCACCAAATCAACAACATACCAACTTAGGTTTGATACTTTAGACTTCGTACTTTCTGCTGAGTTTTGACCTGTCGCCAGGGATTGGAATCCCTGGCAAGTTCCTATCTTAATCTACCAACAGATATCGACTCAATATACTGATAACCTCTCCAGAATTTCCAGTAGGTTGAGGAGTGCTCCACTCATGAACTTGGGCGTAGCCACGGCTATAAAGATTATAGATTGTGACCCGGACGGTTTTGGGAGAACCGATCAATATATGTTTGATTTGCTCCCGTCCTGGCTGGGCTTGGCCAGATAATTCAGGGAAATTAGGATTGTTGGGATTATACTCAAAGTTTGGAAGAAAGTTTTCGATGTCCATAATGTTTTTTGTTGTTTGTTTTGGCAACATTTTTATGTTAATAAAAAAATATTCATTTTGTCAAGTATTTTTCAGATTTTTTTTTGAATATTTTTTTGCTGTGGGGGGGTATTAATAAAAATTATTAGATTATTTTTATTGCTTTTTTAGTTGAAGTTAGTAGTAGCGATCGCGTTTTTTTTTGAGAGGGTTTTGGGAGGGTATATTTGAAAGCGATCGCGTAGCGGCTCTTTGCTGAGCATATCATATTTTATCCTAGATTTAATGGCTTTCTATAGCATTTTATAGCTCGATCCCCCCCAGCCCCCCGTGTACATTGGGGGGAGTCAGTCAAGTCCTGTTTATCAAAAGTTTAATTCCGGAAAGTCCCCCTTGTTAAGGGGGATTTAGGGGGATCGAAACCCAGGAGTTAAGGGTTAGATTGATGAATTAGGGGTTAGGTATTAGAGTTGGGGAGTGCGATCCTATAGTTTATAAATAGTTCCATGGCTTTATATAGCATTTTATAGCTCGATCCCCCCCAGCCCCCCGTGTACATTGGGGGGAGTCAGTCAAGTCCTGTTTATCAAAAGTTTAATTCCGGAAAGTCCCCCTTTTTAAGAATGCGATCGCGTAGCGGCTCTTTCAGAGCATCGTGTAGCGTGACATGTAGGTAAATCGCATTTTTTATTAAAATTATCATGACTTTATATAGCATTTTGTAGCTCGATCCCCCCCAGCCCCCCGTGTACATTGGGGGGAGTCAGTCAAGTCCTGTTTATCAAAAGTTTAATTCCGGAAAGTCCCCCTTGTTAAGGGGGATTTAGGGGGATCGAAACCTAGGGGTTAAGGGTTAGATTGATGAATTAGGGGTTAGGTATTAGAGTTGGGGAGTGCGATCGCCTAGCGTGACATGCAGGTCAATCGCGTAGCGGCGAAGAGCATCGCGTTTTTTTTTCGTGATGATAAATTAGTTAAGTGTAGCGTTGATAATGGTAAAAAAATACACAGTTTTTTACCTATTGCTTGCTCCCTGCTCCCTACTCCCTACTCCCTACTCCCAATAATAAAATTACTTACCCAATTTAAACATGCTATACTATAATAAATAGTATCTAAACTCAACCATTGTGTGAGGTAGTCGTGGCGTTGGACTTACTGAGCGAAATCTATAGTTCCTTTGAACCTTTTCGGCCTGCCCTTAAAGAGGTTTATGTTGACTGTCAAGACGTTCGTGGTGATTGGGAAGTTATTCGAGAGTTAGGACTTAAAATTAGGCGCTCTAAGCAGCCAACATGCCAGCTCTACACTGGGCACCGAGGAGTCGGTAAATCTACTGAACTTTTACGGCTAAAAGACTATTTAGAAGAACAGAAGTATTTTGTGGTTTACTTTGCCGCAGATGACGAAGATATTGAACCCCAAGATGCTGATTATGCAGATATTCTCTTGGCTTGCACTCGCCACTTGGTAGAAGAAATTAAGGTGAAAGAGCATAATCCATTACTAAATTGGATGAAAGATCGTTGGGCATCCTTACAGGATATTGCCCTGACCGAGGTGGCGTTTGATGGGTTAAGTTTAGAAGGACAAATCTCACAGTTTGCCAAGATTACTACTAACCTTAGGGCCACACCAGATAAACGGCGTGAACTCCGCCAAAAAGTCAACGCCAATACTCCGTCTCTAGTAAAAGCTCTCAACGACTTTATCAAGGAAGCTCAAAACTCCTTGTCTGCTGACAGTCAAGGAATTGTCCTGATTGTTGACAACCTTGATCGCATGGGAGAAACCCAAGAAATAGGGAAACCAAGTAACTATGATGAAATTTATCTGAATCACAGTGAAATGTTAGGAAATTTGGCTTGTCATGTAATTTATACTGTGCCAATAAAGATGGTGTACTCAGGACGGGCAACTCAGCTCGAAAATAATTACGATAAACCTGATGTATTGCCCATGATCATGATCCGCAATCCAGACGGAACAGAAAATAAACTAGGGCTAGACAAAATGAGAGAATTGATCTGTCGTCGAATTGCCCTGATCGAACCCAACTTGCTTCAAACCCTAGAGGGGAAAGTAGACGGGCTAGATTTTCCGCCGGTATTTGATAACGGTCAGACTTTGAAGAATCTTTGTCTAATGAGTGGTGGACATGTCCGAAACTTGATGCAATTAATCCAGAAAGCGATTGACTGGACAGATGAACTACCGATTACTGGAAAAGCAGCAAAGCGAGCGATTGAAGAAACACGAGAGACCTATCAGAAGACTGTACAGGAGAGTGAATGGGAAACTTTAGCGCGAGCATGTCATCTCAAGCAGGCATATAATGATGATGCTCACTTAGATTTGTTGTTTAAGCGCTGTCTCTTGGAATACCACTATCATGATCAAAACAAGAACCTACATATTTGGCGTAACGTTCATCCACTAATCGCAGGGATTCCAAGATTTCAAAATGAACTTGCTAAGGTAAGAGCTTTATGAGTCTTGCTAAGTCATCTAACGATACTCCTCCCTCTCGGGAAGAGATTTACCAAGCCTTTTTGCGATCGCTGAGGCGACGGAGGGGATTTGGGATTGTGTTCATGCAATGTCCTCCAGCAGAGGCTAAGGGGATCATTGGGCGAGTGCATCAGGATTTACCCCAGAAGCAAATATCAACCTTAACATTAACCGAGCCCATTGATAATCTTTATGATCGTGTTGAAAAGATTCTAGACCGCGATCAATTGAGTATTCTTTTCATTCAAGGTCTCGAAAAATCTTTAGAAGCTTATATCAAGCCAGGATATGGCGGAGACGGGGATTACTACAATCTTGATACTGTCCCTAGCATCTTGAGCCACTTAAACCAACGGCGAGAGCTATTTAGAGATCATTTCAAAACTCTTTGCTTCGTTTTTGTGTTGCCAGCGTTTGCTATTAAATACTTTATTCGCCGTGCTCCTGATTTCTTTGATTGGAGCGCAGGTGTTTTTAAGTTTTCTGTTGATATAGGAGCTAACGGTTTCTCTGAAAATGTAATCCAACCAGGGCAAGACAAAATTAAGGTTGGTAGTGGTAGAACTGCTGAGAGAGGGATTGACTATTTTAAACAGGCTTTACAAAGGCAACGAGAAATCGGCGATCGCAAGGGTGAGGCAGATTCTTTAAGTAGCTTGGGTAATGCTTATCGATCCTTAGGCCAATATCGAGAAGCGATTGACTATCTTCGACAGGGTTTACAAATTCAACATGAAATTGGTGACCGCTACGGAGAATTAGCTTCTTTAAGTAGTTTGGGTGGAGCCTTATATTGCCTCAAGCAGTATGAGCGCTCCATAGCTTCTTATGATAAAGCAATCAAAATTTCCCAAGAATTGGAACTTGATAAAGCTGCTTTATTGAGTCAGATGCTGATTAATCGAGGTAATGCTTTAAAGAGCATAGGGCGGTTAGAGGCATCAATCAAGAGTTACGAGCAAGCCATTGAAATTGAACCAAACTCAGCTCAAGCTTTAGTTCAGTGCGGCGATGCTCTAAATCAGTTGGGACTATGAATTGCTATTACAATTAAACTCATTAAACCTGAGCACATCTTAATTATGGATCCCTTATCACTTTTGGCTGGTTTTGAAATACCCAAAATAGTGTCACCTTTGTTAGGTAGTGCTGGGGCAGCAGTGGGTAAGCATATAGCTCAATCCCTGACTAAAACTGATGTCGAAAAAGCTATCAAAGCTGGAGTAGAAGCGGTTGATCAATGGGACGAACAACTCGATAGTCAACAGCGCTTATTTTTTCACGCTTCCCCGGATGGCTGGAATGGAGTTAATAATTTTTTGCGCAAATATTTTACTAATCCAGCGGTTTTGACGGAATTACAGAAACCCTTATTTAATCAAGGGAAGCCAGACTGTAATTTTTTAGTCAGGCTATTTCAACAGCAAGCTGAAGCCAACAACATTAAGCTAAATCCAGAAGGAAGTTTACAGTATTGGATCGAGACCTTTGTTAATGCTTATTTTCAGCATACTGCTACTTATCTCAAGTTTCAGGTAGCCAAACAGGATTATTGTCAACAGTTAGCCAAATGGTTTGATGATGTAAAATTTGCTGGCATTGCTGTGCCTGGGCAAGAAGTAGAAAAATCGGAGAAGTTAGCCCAGATTTTTGTAATGCCCGATGTTGTGGAAGAGGTGGCAACTGCTAGGGATTTGGAATTGGAGCGGTTAGCAGAGGCAAGTGGTGAAAAACGAGACAGGGCGCTGTTGGAAAAGACAACTCCTAGGAAATTTTTGGCTGATCAGTTGTTAAGTCAAAATCAGTCAAGACGAGTAGTGATATTGGGTGCGCCAGGCTCCGGTAAAACAACCTTGATGAGTTATTTTGCGGTAATGTTGGCTCAGAGCAAGGCTGAGGTTTTGGGATTAGATGATGATACCGACTGGCTACCGATTTTAATTAGGATACGAGACTTGGCCAGACATCCAGATAAAAGCCTGATCGACTATGGCCAGATGTTTGCTGAAAAAACCATGGCCGTCAACACATTACCAGAGGGATTTTTTGACCATTGGTTGTCTGATGGTAGAGCCTTAATATTGCTGGATGGTTTGGATGAAGTAGCAGAAGACGCTAAACGGTATGATGTGGTCAGGCGCATCAATAATTTTTTAGGACAGTTTGACAGAAATCGCGCTATTATTACATCTAGACCGGCTGGTTATCGACGGGACTTTTTCCGTACTGAGGACTTTCCCCACTATCAAATTGAACCCTTTGATGACCAGAAAATTTCGACCTTTATTGATAACTGGTATAACAGTCGGTTTCAAGACCAAGCAGAAGCGGAAAGGCGAAAGCAGACGTTACGAAAGGCTCTAGATGATAATGACCGGATTAAGCTATTGTCACGAAATCCGTTATTGTTGACAATTATTGCCTTGATTCATCGGTATCAAGCCGTATTGCCCAAGGAGCGCCATAAGCTTTATGACAAGGCAGTGGAGACCTTGTTAACCTCTTGGGATGCTAATAAAGAGTTAAGTAGTGATAAGTGGTTGACCTATTTGGGTTTGGATGATTTACGCCGGTTGATGGAATTGCTGGCTTATTGGATTCATACCCAGGGAAATATTGAAGATAACGACAGTGGCACGTTGATAGACCGGGATGATTTGATTGATCAGTTGAAGCAGCAGATTAAAACCATGAAGGAGGTGAAACTTCATGAGGCGGAGCAAGAGGCGAAGCGATTTGTGGAATTGATTCGCGATCGCACTGGTTTATTGAATGAGCAAGGGCAAGATTGTTATGCTTTTGTCCATAAGACTTTTCAGGAATATTTGTGTGCGGAAGATATTGACTATCAGGCGGATAATGAGGGGGATTTCGATATTGTTTTGGATCCGATTCGGGAGCATTTGCATGACTCCCACTGGCGCGAAGTGTTACTATTGCTGATAGCACAACAAAGACCGAAGAAGGCGGCGAGGGCGATTAAGGCTGTTTTGAATAAAAATAGTGAGTATGAGCAGTGGTTACATCGGGATTTATTGTTTGCTGGTAATTGTTTGGCGGAAAATCCAAAGAATTTGCGGGTTGCTGATCGTGAGTTAGTGCAAGAAATTTTAGAGCGGTTAGTTGAGTTGGAGGTGAGTGGTGACGAACGGGTTTGCCAGAGGGTTCGCAAGCAGGTTTTTCAGATAATTTGCAGTTTGTCTGAAACGGATTTTCAAGCACCGGTATTGGAATTGTTGAAAGAGCGATCTGATTTAATTGATGAGAAACGATTGCTGGAGTATCGAGCTGAGTTAGAGGAAAAAGATCAGGTAATTGACATATGGATAGAACGACTAAAGGATAATGACTCTGATGTGCGTAGTAATGCAGCTAGAGCCTTGGGGAAATTGGGCAAGGGCTCAGACACGTTAGTCAACGCCCTACTAGCACTGCTTGAGCATCATAACTCTGATGTGCGTACAACGGCAGCCTATGCCTTGGGTGAATTGGGCAACAGCTCAGACACGTTAGTCAACGGCCTACTAGCACTGCTTGAGGATAATCACTCTGTTGTGCGTAGAACGGCAGCCTATGCCTTGCTTCAATTGGGCAACAGCTCAGACACCCCAGTCAACGCCCTACTAGAACTACTAAAGGATAATGACTCTCATGTGCGTATGACCGCAGCCTGTACCTTGCTTAAATTTGGCAACAGCTCAGACACCCCAGTCAACGCCCTACTAGAACTACTAAAGGATAATGACTCTAATGTGCGTATAATCGCAGCCTGTGTCTTGCTTCAATTGGGCAACAGCTCAGACATCCCAGTCAACGCCCTACTAGAACTACTAAAGGATAATGACTCTCATGTGTGTTGGATGGTAGTTAATACCTTGGTTCTATTGGGCAACAGACATCTCCAAAAATTAATCTCAAACCCTTGGAATCCCTGGGTCAAAACCGAGTTTCTGGAGATGTCTAACAGCTCAGAAACCGTAGTCAAGGCTCTACTAGCACGGCTTGAGGATAATCACTCTGTTGTGCGTTGGAGCGCAGTCTATGTCTTGGTTAAATTGGGCAACAGCTCAGACACTTTAGTCAACGCCCTGTTAGCAATGCTTGAGGATAATCACTCTGGTGTGCGTAGTAGGGCAGCCGAAGCCTTGGGTGAATTGGGCAACAGCTCAGACACTGTAGTCAAGGCCCTACTAGCAAGGCTTGAGGATAATCGCTCTGATGTGCGTAGTAGTGTAGCCTATGCCTTGGTTGAATTGGGCAACAGCTCAGACACTTTAGTCAACGCCCTGTTAGCAATGCTTGAGGATAATCACTCTGGTGTGCGTAGAACGGCAGCCGAAGTCTTGGGTGAATTGGGCAACAGCTCAGACACTGTAGTCAAGGCCCTACTAGCAAGGCTTGAGGATAATCACTCTGATGTGCGTAGAACGGCAGCCAATACCTTGGTTAAATTGGGCAACAGCTCAGACACCCTAGTCAAGGCTCTACTAGAACTACTAAAGGATAATGACTCTTTTTCTTTTGTGCCTAGTATTGCAGCTTATGCCTTGGGTGAATTGGGCAACAGCTCAGATACGGTAGTCAAGGCTCTACTAGAACTACTAAAGGATAATGACTCTGATGTGCGTAGTAGTGCAGCCTATGCCTTGGGGAAATTGGGCAACAGCTCAGATACGGTAGTCAAGGCTCTACTAGAACTACTAAAGGATAATGACTCTGATGTGCGTAGTAGTGCAGCCTATGCCTTGGGGAAATTGGGCAACAGCTCAGAAACCGTAGTCAACTTTCTACTAGCACGGCTTGAGGATAATGACTTTAATGTGCCTATGAGAGCAGCCAATGCCTTGGGTAAATTGGGCAAAACATCCAATCATGTTATCCCCACTGTGATTAAATGGATTGAACAACACCAGGATTCCGACTATGTGGGCAGAGGTATTGATGTGCTGTGGGATTTGGTTGTAGGAAGGGAATAGGGAGCAGGGAGCAGGGACCAGGGAGCAGGTAAAGAGAGGGTTTTGCGATCGCTTCAATGGTAGACTAGAAGCTCGATTGGTTTTTGCGATCGCTTCGATTGTAGACTAGACACAGGATTGGGTTTTGCGATCGGCGAAGCCGCGCCAAAGGCGATTAGCCCGAAGGGCTACGCTACGCGATCGCATGCCATCAAGAGTTCATCAAGACCAACTCCATCCTCAAGGTATTTTGTTACTGTAGACTGAGGAAACTAGTTGTAAATCAGCCGTCCATGAGCTACGTCGAAAAAATCAACCATATACTCAAACCGGCTACATCTGGCAGTCCTTTAGTAGTCGATCTATTTGCTGGATGTGGTGGTTTATCCCTTGGTTTCGAGGCACAGGGTTTCGAGACTCACGGTTTGGAAATGGACACTAATTGCTGTGCAACTTATCAAAAAAACTTAAGAGGTAAATGTAGTAAAGTTGTCCTAACTCCAGAAACCGAATTACCTGCTGCACCTGTGTTGATTGGTGGGCCACCCTGTCAACCGTTTAGTGTAGGAGGAAAACAAAAAGGTTTAAAAGACTCACGAGACGGTTTTCCTACGTTTATCAGTGCTGTCAAGAGGCTTCGTCCTGATATTTGGCTATTTGAAAATGTCCGTGGTCTTCTTTATCGAAACAAGTGGTATTTAGATGAAATTCTTCAAGCACTTCAGTCCTTAGGTTATGTGATTGAAGTTAAGTTATTAAATGCCGTTAACTTTGGTGTTCCTCAAAACCGTGAGCGTCTGATTGTAATTGGTCATCAAGGAAAATTTGAGTTTCCGCAGTTGCTAGACAGAAAAATAAGTGCGGGAGAAGCTTTAGGAGAAATGGCATTTCAAGCTCCTCCTGAGTCTAAGTTTCTCACACCTAGTATGGATAAGTATGTGGCCAAATATGAAAAAGCATCATCTTGTAAACGTCCCCGTGACCTACATCTAGATAAACCAGCACGAACGTTAACCTGTAGAAACTTGGCAGGTGCAACGGGTGATATGCACCGGATTAAACTACCTGATGGTAGGCGGAGGCGCTTACTGTTAAGAGAAGCAGCGCGTCTGCAAAGTTTTCCTGATTGGTTTGAATTTGTTGGTACAGAAACTAGTTGCTTTAATCAAGTTGGTAATGCCGTTTCCCCTTTATTCGCCTTCCATATTGCTGGCATGGTTCGTAATTATTTACTCTCAAATCAACGATTATCCTCTGATGAAATAGCACAGCACAATATTCCCATCCAGCTATCCTTACCATTTCCCCTGTGCGTCTCTTAGAGCTAAAAAAGCTAACAGAGCACTGTACAGTAGATAGTATTTTTGTCACTGCTTTTCTTGACCGTAATACCTTCCGCCAGTTTGCTCCAGACATTGCTTGGGAAACAGAAGTCTGGATTGCTGATGCACCTGATCATTTAACGAAACTCGCGGAATTCCCCATCCCTGGGACGGGTGGGGATGGATAGCGAGACGAAAACTTACGACGATTCATGTTATAATAAAGTTGGTTGATAACCCGCCTGACTGTCTAAAAGGCTACCTAAGAGAAGAAATAGGTATACAAAGTACTAGCAGAGCTCAGGGTTTGAAGTTACCGTAAGTAGAGTGGAGCCTTAATCAAACAGTTTTAACCCTTTTATGCATAGCCGACCAACCATAAAGGCTCCACTCTACTAAGGTTTCGTCTCCGGGAAGAGACTTGCCCCGGCTGGTTGGCCATAGATGCCGTAATTCCAAGGTAAGTCTGTCGCCAAGCTATACATCTGCGGGAGGCGGATGTCTGCCTGTGGACGCTGAGTAAGACCAATTCTAGCAGGCGCGGGCCTCCTAGGCCGGGGAACCCGGCCTGGGGTCGCGCCTCTGGTTGAGGCATCGGCGGATGAAGCGGGAAACCCGAAAGACGAATAAGACCGTCCCTGAATTGACCTGAGGTTGCGAGGGATTGCTCGCAACCTCAGCGATCGCGTAGCGTGACCAAAGGTCAAGCAGGTTGGGGTACTTCACTTCATTTTGATGGTGATAAATTCTTAGGTCCATACTCTGGAATTGATTGACCTTGCACTCAGCACTTTGGAACTCAGCACTGACCTAGTAGACTAGACACAGGATTGGGTTTTGCGATCGCATTCCAAGGGTTTGGATCCCCCTAAATCCCCCTTAACAAGGCGGACTTTATGCCATCTCATCTAGGTAAGCATTCAGCTATCAGCCATCAGCCGTCAGCTAATCAACGGTCGGTAGTAAACCAGCTGGCGGGTTCTGGTACGGCTGGTTGAAAATCCCTGTTCGTTTTACTGTACCGACCCCGTGCAGTTAAAGCGCCTGTTAGCACCTCAAGTAGCCTGGCGTAGCGCATTAGCTAATAGCTGATAGCTGATAGCTGACGGCTGAATGCTTACTCATCTAGAAATAGAGCGAGTATTACAATAGTTCCGGTAGCCTCTAATATAATCGTTAACCACATCAATCGCTTCAGGGCGCATGTTGCGTTGACGGGGAAAGTCCTTTAATACCGAAAAAACATTTTGGTAAACCGCACACCAATTCCCAATCCCTGCCCGTAATGACTTTTGTGCCCGAACCAGGCTACGGATGAAAGCAATAGAGAAATCCTCAGGATCTTTCACAACTGCTGCATCTAATAATAATAGAGCATTAGCCTGCTGAACCTGCCCCAGACTCCTGCCCCATCTAGAGCGATTGGCTGCTGCAACAGTATCGCCCAAAGTAGGGTCATCCATCGCTAGTAAATACCCTAGCGCTAGTGCTTCGGCTGCTGTTAACATCTCAAGGGTAATGGCTGATGGCTGCTGACTACGGCTGCGAGCAATATACTCAAGATACTGATTAGCCCTCTGGCTTGGCTCAACAGAAAACCCAAGTTGGTTGATAATCGCTGCTCGCACATCATGGGTAATATCAGGATTGCTTAGGTTTCGGAAAACCTTATCATCAAGTCCATAAACCGAGGCATATGTAATCAGATCAACATCTTTATATGCCTTAGCAAAAGGAGTACTAGTTAAGGGGCTATCCGCCAACGCTACCGGAGCAGCTGTCACAATACAACATACCACAACAGGTGTCAGTAATGGTGTAATTTTCATTATAGCACTTTTGAATTGGATCAGGTATTTTTGTTTTGGGTTTTAGGGAGTAGGGAGTAGGGATTAGGGAGTAGGGATTAGGGAGTAGGGATTAGGATTTTTTGATTTTTTATGGTGGGCCAAAACAGTTTAATTATTGGGATTATTATAAATAATATTACTTTTTATACCTTACTTTAATTACCATTTATCATAACACCAAAAAATATTATGATATCTTGAATTGACTACTGTTCCCTGCTCCCTGCTCCCTGCTCCCTGCTCCCTGCTCCCTTTGCTATACTATTTCTAATTTTTTGATACTTCCAAATTATCAATAGTCAAAGTTCTTTCATCATCCGCTATCTCTGCTCTGTAGTCCATATCGATTTTAGTTGGATAACCTAAGGTAGGGTCGTAGGTAACATCAAGCTTATAATAATCCTGGTCAATAGCCTTTTGGACAACATCGAATAGCTTCGAGACGGAATCATAGTTGTCAAAAAATTTCCGATTAACTGGTTTGCCGCTATCAGCAGCAACAATAGAAGTCGTTTCACCATTACGGATTTCTACAACAACTGGCTTAGTGACGTCACCAATACAATAGCAAGCTACTTGTAATCTATACCGGTAGTTATCTAGCTTTTGAGTTTCCCAACGTTCCTGGTTTTGTTCCAATTGCTGTTCAGGAGAAGGATCACTAGAACAAGCGGAAAGTGGCAGAATCATCACCAGTAATCCTAACCAACAATAGCGATAGAGTCTGGAGTGTAACCTCATACTGTTCCAGTCACCAAGTAGAGTGACCAATGATAATTCAGGATCGTTGACGAATCTGCTAGTGATTTTGTTGCCATTGTTGGTACGGGGGGGGCAGTAGTTGTGTAGGGTGCGTTAGGGACGGGCGAGCCCTCATTTTTCACCTGTTCGCGCCCGGTTGGGACAGCCCGTCCCGTAACGCACCACCGGGTCAAACAGCTTTTAGGAAATGCACTCCTTGATGCTGTAGTCAGATCAATTTTTGGCGTTGCTGATTATGGGTATGGTTTCGCCCCCCTAGCCCCCCAATTCTGGGGGGAACAAAACTCTTAAAGTCCCCCAAAGTTGGGGGATTTAGGGGGCTTTAATAACACCAGATAATCGCGCATTCATTCCTTAATTCAGCAACGCCCAATTTTTACTGGTCTTGTAGGTATCTAACTATCCAGCCCACTAACAAAGGGAACCGCTCCATATCGACCTTTTAGGTAGCCTTTCTGTAGGGATTCATCATCACGAATTTTAAAATCTAGTAACGAATAGAGCTTAGTGCTATTGTTACTATCTTTCTCCATCAACCATACCTGGTCTTGATTAAATATCTCTCGCTCTAGGAAAGTTGTATCATGGGTGTTAACGATCAATTGAGCATTATTTTGATTAGCTGATTGGTTATTAAACTCCTTGATTAAATAGGTGGATATTTCTGAATGTAAGCTGCGGTCTAGTTTATCAATAATTAAAATTTCTCCATTATCCAAAGCATTTATCCAATATGGTCCAATTTCAAATAATCGTTGGGTACCATTTGATATCCCGAAATCATTTCCCTTGATTAATTTCAAAAAATTTTCACTATAATTAGTATATCTATCAAATTTTAAAGCAGTAAATTTATAATAGTCTTGAAACCTTGATGGGATTAAATTCAACTTAGAGCTAAACCAGATAAATATCTTTCCTAACTGACGGGGTGACGAAACAGGCTGAAATGCTTGCTATGTAAAGCTAGTAGCATTTTGTGGTAAAAAAAAGTAGGTCTCTAAATTTGCAACAAGACCTACGTATTGACAATGTTCCCAACATTCTACCGCTCCGCTTCAATGCATAAGTCCAATTGAAATAATTTGGGGGTAAATTATGAACGGCAAAGCGTGTAAAGCCACCCGTAATGTGGCAATTGTTGGTCCGTATCTCAGTGGGAAAACCACTCTACTCGAAAGTTTGTTGTCCGTTACTGGTAGGATTTCTCGCAAAGGCACAGTAAAGGAAGGCAACACCGTCGGTGATAATGCCACCGAGGCCAGGCAACGCCAAATGAGTGTGGAGGTAACTGCCGCCAGCACCGAGTATCAAGATATCTGCTTCAATTTTATAGACTGTCCCGGTTCCATTGAATTTGCTCAAGAAACCTACAACGCCTTAGTTGGTGTGGATGCGGCTGTCGTGGTTTGTGAACCAGTAAGCGATCGCGTCCTCACCTTAGCACCCTTATTCAAATTTCTCGACGACTGGGAAATCCCCCACTTAGTCTTTATTAACAAAATGGATCGGTTTGAGTTGACCGATGATGCTAATGGTAACTCCTTACGGTCCGTCTTTGATGCCCTCAATTCAGTTTCCACTCGCCCCTTAGTACTGCACCAATACCCCATTGGTAAGGGAGAACACCTCACCGGGTTTATTGATTTAGTCACCGAGCAAGCCTATCTTTACCATCCTGATGCCCCAGCTGATCCGATCCCACTGCCAGAGTCATTGAAAGAGGCAGAACAGCAAGCACGCACAGAATTACTAGAAACCTTAGCAGATTTTGACGACCACCTCCTCGAAGAACTACTAGAAGAAATTGAGCCACCCCAAGAAGAAATTGTCCAAGACCTGAAGATGGAATTGGGGGCCGACTTGATTGTACCGGTATTTATGGGTGTTGCTCAGCAAGATTACGGGGTTCGCCCCTTGATCGATGCCCTACTGCGAGAATCACCAAGCCCAGAAACCACTGCCGAGCGTCGGGACATTGCTGGTGATGAATCAAGCACGGTGGCACAGGTACTCAAAACCTATTACACTCCCCAAGGTGGAAAACTCTCCCTAGTACGAGTGTGGCAAGGTAAACTAACAGATGGCATAGTCTTTAATGGTGTCCGTGCCGGAGGCTTATACCGTATGTTTGGTCACCACACTCAGTCAGTTTCCCAAGTATCTGCTGGTGACATCGTTGCCCTGGGACGCTTAGAGGGTATTAAAACTGGTGACACCCTGACCACTGATACGGGTAATCCAGAGATGAAATTACCAATAGCTGAGGCAACCAAACCAGTCTATGCGTTAGCCATTACTCCTCAGAAGCGCAAAGATGAGGTTAAGCTCAGTGGTGCCTTAACCAAGCTGCTGGAAGAAGACCCATCTCTGGTGTGGGAACAACATGGAGACACTCACGAAATCATCCTATGGGGACAGGGAGATATTCATCTTCAGGTTGCTCTAGACCGGATGAGCCGCAAATACAACTTACCGATGACCACTCACTTACCCCGAGTGCCTTACAAAGAAAGTATCCGCAAATCCACTACCTCTCACGGGCGCTACAAGCATCAAAGTGGTGGTCATGGGCAATATGGTGATGTCTACCTTGATATCCAACCCTTGTCTCGGGGTGAAGGGTTTAATTTCTCGGAAACCATTGTCGGTGGGGTGGTGCCAAAGCAATATATCCCTGGTGTGGAGATCGGAGTAAAGGAGTACTTGTCCCACGGACCCTTAGGCTTCCCAGTGGTAGATGTGGCTGTGACTCTAACCAATGGGTCTTACCACTCCGTAGATAGTTCGGAACAGGCATTTAAACAAGCAGCACGGCTAGCTATGACCGGTGGTATGCCCGATTGTGAGCCAATGTTACTTGAGCCAATTATGTCTGTTGGGGTCTATGCACCTCAGGAATTCACCTCTAAGGTGCTGCAATTGATCACCGGTCATCGGGGTCAAATCCTGGGCTATCAGACCTGTTCTGATTGGACAGGATGGGATTGTGTTTCTGGCTATATCCCCCAGGCAGAAATGCAAAACTTGATCATGGAATTGCGATCGCTTACTTTAGGGATCGGTTTCTTTAATTGGACCTATGACCATCTCCAGGAAGTGCCAGGTAAGCTAGCTGATCGGGTGCTGGCCACCGCTGGCAATGGTAATGGTAATGGTAATGGTCGCAGCTAGGTGAATGGTTTTAGGGGTTAGGTTTTAGGTAAGCATATGCGCTACGCGCATATGCTTACGGTTTTAGGTATTGGGTTAATGGTTAATGGTTAATGGTTAATTTCTAGTACTTAAAGCCTAAACCGATCATGGCTAATCCCTAGCGAGAGGCTACCCGCTGGAGTTTTTCAATAAAAAAGGGAAGGATCAAAATTAGTAGTTTGATTGGCCAAGGAACAAAAAATAGGCTGACAAACAGACAGATTAAGGCTGTTATAGCTGCAGCCACTTTGACGATTTCTTCAGTAGTCTTAACGCAAAGGTAAATGGCTACTGAGGCGATCATCAAAGTCATCGATAAGGGTATAAGCATAATTATTACCGATACTTTTTAGCTACCAAAGTCTACCAATATCAACTTTAGCCCGCCAATGCAAGCTGATTCCTCAGCCAGGGGGTATCTCCCAAAGCACAGTGAGGCGAGGGATTGCTCGCCTCACTGTGCGCCATCATAAAAGTGCGTAGACCAGATCCAATGTCACTACAAAACCCTTGGTTTTCGGGAAATTTATTTAATTGAGACAAGGTCGTGGCACTAATATCATAGTTAAAGTATAGCAAATTACTTGAGGCAATGGCCAAGCTTTGTGATACTTTTGCCTACTGTCCACTAACCTCAACTTTTTCCGCCATAATTACCTAACCTAGCATCAGGGTTATGGAAAACATAGCAGTTGAGTCAGGTCGCCCCGTCTAGGCAACAGGGGGGTGCTGACCATCCAACACTGCCAATTAGCAGAACGTGATCCCAGATTATTCTCCTAGAGACTACACGATTGAGAATGGGATTTTCGGATACTTATCTAAATTTTCCCACCTTGGGGTTGGTTTGATTCACCTCAAGATGCACCTCAAGTAGCGGCTCCTAGGTCCCATCTCATGGTGCTACAGCAGCAAAGCCTGGCAACGATGAAGCCAATCCCTTGTGGAGTCGGAGTAGAGCGATTGGCCGTAGGCCACGCGGGGCGCGTTCGCTTGATTTTGGTATTAAAGCGATCATGCTATCATGCTTAATCTCAGGGCAATTGGAGCGTGCCATTGAGTTTAGCTTGGCTTCAAGAAATATTATACATAACCTACACATAAATCATACGTTTAGCTAACGCGATTGGCCGTAGGCCACGCTACGCGATCGCAAACTTTCGTCAGCCTTACTAAAGATGTAGGCTAACGGAATTTGATATAACACACCGAACTCTTGACTAGCTCCTACCCCATCGAGACATTAATCATTTTGAATAACGAAGTAGGCGAAGCCAAAGAACGAAGCAATTAGGATTTCAGCAAAAGGGCTATCATCTTTTGGTTTGCGTCTACCCATAATTTTGATTACTGACCCGGTAGTCTAGCAGTTTTCTATGGTTATATCACACTCAGGTTAGCCGCCAAGAATCATGTAGGGTGCAAAGTAAATGGCAGTGCTTAACTTACAATACCTGATCGATATTCAGGAAGGATTAGGATTTGCGGAACAATTAGTGTTTTCCAACACAGGGCAATCTCTCAGTGATATCCAAAGAGCAGTTTTGCAAAAATCCTGGCAAGGGCAACGCAAAACCTATGACCATATCGCTCAAGAGTTAGGCTATTCAGCAAGTTATATCAAGCAGACCGTTGCCCCTAAATTATGGAAACTGTTCTCAGAGGCACTAGGGTAAAAAGTTAGTAAAACCAACTTTCGTAGTGTACTCGAAAGACGACAGGTCAATCAAGAATCGAGTCATACTCAGGAGCTGCTTGGGGTATTGAAACAGGGACTAGAGCCTTACGAAAAAGGGAAGGTGGAATCTACAGCTACTGAACAGATATCAAATGTTTCTTTTCCGAACCATCCCCAATCCCAAATCCTCAATCCTCAATCGCAGCAGTTGGAGTTACCAGAGGGAAGAGTTCCTTTAGCTTCCCGATTTTATGTCGAGCGAGTCCCCTATGAATTCAGGTGTTACGAAGAGATTGTTAAACCAGGAGCCTTTATTCATATTAAAGCACCCAGACAGATGGGGAAAACATCCCTGATGGTGAGGATTCTGGCTCATGCAGAAACTCAGGGTTACCAAACTGTGCGTTTGAACCTTCAGCCTGATTTAGCCGTAGCCTTTGAAGCAGTGGTTAGGGCAAAAGTTCCAGTGGCCTTGGAACAGGTACAGGCATTTAAGCTTTACAGTATGGGACTGGTGAATTGGTCAGACAATCAAGTCATGGTTAGCTGCAATTTGTATCAGCGATACTTTAGCGTTCGCTTTCATAGCCATAGCGCTACGGGCTGGGAATAGGCAAGAGGCATGCTAGCAAGAGGCATGCTAGCAATAGAAAAGCCAAGTTTGACAAAGCTTGTAGCAATTTATCCCTCACCATTATTTGTAAATACCCAAGCGCGTATTGCTATAGTAATCGGAAATATTGCTATATAATCGTTACTGTTCAAGGCCCCCCGATAGCCTGCAGAACTTAAACAAATATCTGGCAGTAACATTATGACCTCTTGCCACAATACCAGCACCGCCGTCATTGAAGAATCCAAAGGGGTTAAGCGAGTTGCCTTGCTAGGAATGCCCAACACGGGCAAATCAACCTTCTTTAACCGTATCACAGGTACCACTGCTCACGTTGGCAATTGGCCCGGCATTACTGTAGATCTACTACAAGCTAATGTCCAACTCAATGGCGAACCTACGGAATTCGTAGATTTACCAGGAATTTATGACCTCAAGGGATTTTCTGATGATGAGAAAATTGTTAAAACCTTTTTAGAAAATTTTGCTGTTGATCTATTTATTCTTGTTCTCAATGCTTCCCAAATTGATAGTCAAATTCGCTTAGCATTGCAGGTAAAATCCCTAGGTTTACCGGCAGTTTTGATGCTGAATATGGCTGATGAAGCTAAGCAATATGGAGTTAAAATAAACACAGAACTATTATCCGATAATTTGGATATGCCCGTGTTACTCATTAGTGCCAAATACGGAGACGGCTATATGAGGGCATACCTAGAAATTTCTAAAACTTTAAAGGCACAAGAACAATCGATTAATATAGATAATCTAAAAACTCGTTTATCTGAGCATAGCTCTATCTCCACTAAAGAGATAGATTCAGTCCTCAATGGTGCGGTAGAAATGCCCTCTGAGATGGCAGTCAATTTAACCGCCAGGATTGATAAGTTACTCCTGCATCCGATATTGGGATTACCTTTGTTTTTCTTAGGAATGTTCCTGGTATTTTGGGTAGTTTGGACTGTGGGACTCCCCTCTCAAGACCTGATGGATGATATGACTGGCTGGATTCAAGGTGCGATGATTGAGCCTGTCATCCAACCCTTACCCACAGTGGTTCAAGACTTTTTGATTAATGGGATTTGGAACGGTTTAGCTACCGTTGCTTCCTTTGTACCATTAATTGTGCTGTTCTTTATCTTAATGGCAATTCTAGAAGATAGTGGCTACCTATCCCGTTCTGCCTATTTAATGGATATCTTTATGGAACGGTTGGGGTTAGATGGTCGCAGTTTTGTGATGCAAATGATGGGATTTGGCTGTAATGTTCCAGCATTAATGGGAACTAGAGTTATGCGATCGCAAGCCTTGCGACTGCTAACTATGCTAGTCATTCCTTTTGCTTTGTGTGCTGCCAGACTCCAGGTATTTGTCTTTATCATTGCCGCTGTCTTTCCCCATGGCAACGGGGCTTTAGTATTATTTTCCCTGTACCTACTTAGTTTTGTAGCCGCCATTGTCACTGCTGCTCTTTTCCAAGGAGTCTTTAAAAACGAGGAACCCTTTATTATAGAATTACCCCCTTACCGAATTCCGACTATCAAACAAGTCTTACTGAGAGGGTGGGGAGAAGTCAAAGAATTTTTGCAACGAGCATCTGGGTTTATTACCTTTGGCTGTGTTGCCGTTTGGTTCATCACGAATTTACCTCCAGGAGCGACAGGATTGGATACCATTGGCGGGCAAATTGGACAATTTTTAAGTCCGATCATGAATCCCATTGGTATTAATCCCCATTTAACCCTAGCCCTAATTTTTGGTTTTATTGCTAAAGAAATTGTGATTGGCTCTTTAGCCGTAATTTATGGACTTAACTCCCTGGCTGTTAGTCAGCAGATAACTGATACAGTAACATTTATCCAAGGATATAGTTTTTGTATCTTTTGCTTAATCTACACTCCCTGTTTAACTACTATTGTTACCCTATTTAATGAGGCAAAATCATGGAAATTTACCCTGTTTTCCTTAGTGTTTTCCTTAGGCTTGGCTTGGGTAGCTAGCTTGATATTTTACCAGGGAGCTTTAGCACTCGGATTTCATTGAAGATATAGCACTTCTCAATTGGGTGAGGTACAAATTTATGGGTTTTAGGGAGTAGGGATCCCCCCTAACCCCCCTTAATAAGGGGGGAATGGAGTAGGGAGTGGTAAAAAAACCTGTGTACCTCACTAGTGATGGGAATTTATATAAAAATTAAACGGGAAAAGTTAAATGGGAAAAGTGAAACGAAAAAATGGGGATTCTCCCTTATCCTCCGTGAGCAAGGCAGGCACGAACATGGGCGTTAACAAATGACCTATGACAAAAGTATTATTTTTTACAGAAAAATTTATTTTTAGTGGTATATGTGTCATGCTGGTCTTAGTCAATTGGAGTGGTAGCCCCAGTAAGGGGCTGGGAAAATGCAAAAAATCGAGGCAATTATCCGAGCCTATAAGCTCGAAGACGTCAAAATCGCTTTAGTCAATGCTGGTATCGTTGGCATGACCGTGTCTGAAGTTCGGGGATTTGGACGACAGAAAGGTCAAACTGAACAGTATCGCGGTACAAAGTACAGGGTAGACTTTCTTCCTAAGGTAAAGCTAGAAGTCGTTGTTGAAAATGGCTTAGTTGACATGGCAGTAGAAAAAATTCTCACTGCTGCTCACACCGGTAAAATCGGCGACGGTAAAATTTTTATCAGTCCCATTGAGCAAGTTGTCCGGATTAGGACTGGAGAAAGGAATTTAGAGGCTGTTTAATCTCTAATCTGCTTGAGCTTGTAGCTTGTAGGGTGGGCAAAAACAGTTTGGTTCAAATGAGTATTAATGATTAGATTACTTTGCCCACCCTACTTGAATTGGTCTAAGTGCTAATGGGTAATGGGTAATGGGTAATGGGTAATGGGTACTTGACGATTACCCATTACCCTGACCCAAAAATCCAGGGACGATTTGCTAAGTGATTAGTAGGAATTAGTTGGAATTAGATTCGTAAAACATTGATTTGCTCCGATCGTACACTGGCCAATCGTCGTTTTCACCACCAATAATTAATTTTTCAATCTCCACATATTCTTTGGCAAGTTGCCGGAGAGAATTAATTAAAATATCAAGAGCGATCGCATCACTAGTTCCTAAATCAAACCAGCAGCGCCCCCATGTGCCTTCATACTCAAACTCGCCCTGATTATGCATCAAGGCCATTAAACTCTTTTCCGCTACTCTATCATCATATTCCATGTAGCTGATTTCTAGGCCAACTTCTTGCACCGGCAGGTTTTCTGCATCAAATCCTCCCAATTTACCTAATAAAAACCAGGAATTGAACAGTTCTTCCACGTATTCCTTTTCCCGATAGGAGGGAACAGTGCTAAATTCTATCCAAATCCACAAATCAAATGGGTTAAACTCACGAAATATAATTTGCATATCGTTAGGGAATAGGGAATAGGGAATCGGGAATCGGGAATCGGGAATCGGGAATCGGGAATCGGGAATCGGGAATCGGGAATCGGGAATCGGTTAAAAGCAAATATTTTAACAATAACTAAGTTTTAGTTATTACCATAAATCCCTACTATCCGAGAGTAAACTTTTGATTAATCCTGAATTTTATCCAAAAACTATCTTATCACAATTTTCAACTAGTTGTGAAAAATATAGTTATGAAAAATCACCAATAGTGAGAGAGGGAGCAGGGAGCAGGGAGTAGCGATGGAGCGCGCTCTTGGAGTTCCAGTTGCTTATCTGACTCCCCATCTCCCCATCTCCCCATCTCCCCATCTCCCCATCTCCCCATCTCCCCATCTCCCCATCTCCCCATCTCCCCATCTCCCCGCGCCCACTCCTGTGATTCCCTCAAAGAGTATAACTAATTGTTGCTACTACTACCCAATCGTGATCGTGAGTTTCCCCTAAGGCATAGTGAACTGTACACCATTCTCCAGACAGATTGAAGTTAAGATGGTAAGTTTTGGAATTAAGCAGTTGAGTGGCAAACAAGTTTCTCAAGTCTAACTCGAACTTGCATTCTGTTTGGATTTCCTCTAATCCTGCTCTTTCTTCTGACAATTCTTCTTGAACCTCTTGGTATTGTTCCGTTGATAAGTCTCCTTCTTCCTCTAACTTTACTAGTTCTTGTTCTAGCTGTGCTATTGTTTCCTGATACTCTTCTATCTCCGTGCCGTAATCATCTCGAACTCTAATAAATTCATTGATTTCGCTAATCTCTAAAAATCCCGTAGTATCCAATAATTTTTGCATGACTTCGTTGCGACTAGTGGTGATCACTACCTCGAAACCTCCCAAAGTTAATTCTTCCTCTGCTTGGGCTTGATGAGTAATTTGATTGGTGATAGATTGGATTTGCTCAACCAGTGCAGCGGTATTGTCTTGGAGAGATTCTAGATCCGGAATCATAAATTGTGGTGATGAGTTGCACCGCCAACTTTGTTTGATACCTAATCCAATCCACTCTCCTGCTGTTGATGAACCAATTAGCATGGGAATTCCTAAGGAGCCAAAGACACTTTGTTGAAGGGGAAATCCCTCTTCCAATTCTTCTGGTAGTGTAGGAAGGCGATAGCCATAGATAGTTAACTCTGACAAGTTAGCTTGCAGCAGTGCGATCAGATTTTGGTAATGGTCGCTCACAGCTTGAGATTGGGTTGCGCGAATCTGACTGAGAAACTCTTCAGGAGCAAAGGGCATAAGACCGGTGTTATCCACTAGAAAGCGTTCCACTGAAAAGGGACCTTTATCTTCTACTTCCCAAGGGATAATTATATAAGGAGCGTCACCAACTAGGCTGTAGTATTCATCTTTGGTTAGTTCTTCAAGGGTAGTAACAATTTGCTCAGTTTGGGGTTTCATAATTAAGGAATTTTAATGTAGGGTGTTAGTAAGCATTCAGCCGTCAGCTGTCAGCCGTCAGCTATAGCATTTTTAGTTGAGAGGTGAAACTATAATTAATGGTCAAAGGGAATAGGGAATAGGGAATAGGGAATAGGGAATAGGGAACAGGGAACAGGGAAAAGACAAAAAATCGGTGTGTACTTCATTAATAGGAAAACGGCTGTATGATAAATCAGCATTTGCTTTCATGAGATAATTTTAAATTATAGCGTTTCTCGCAGTTATGAGGTACAGTCTTCTTTGACGTTGATTCCCTGTGTTGATGCAGGACATCCCTATTCCCTATTCCCTATTCTCTCTTCCCTGTTCCCAGATCAGCTGTTCCCTGTTCCCTAAAATCCAGAAATTTTTTCCTCATAACTATGAGAATTGCTATATATATTAGCAAAAGCTTGATATAATTGATCATACTTATGAGGTAGATTTAATTTTATTACTCCCTACTCCCTACTCCCTACTCCCTACTCCCTAAAATCCTAAGGGCGAACTACATCATTACTGACAACTACCACGAAATATAATGTATTTTATCTGAGCAACTCATGAGTTTTAAAGCAGCAAATTCTGGTCAAGATTTGAACGAATCTACCGCAGGACGTTCCAAGATTATTTCCTGTCGTTTTACGGATGTGGAACAGGTGACTGAGTTTTTGACTTATAGCCAAATGGAAATAATGCAGCTTTCTTGTGGTTCGTTCCAGAGTGAGTTTTTGGCTACCCAGATTGGTGATTTGTATTTCACACGTATTAGCGCCAATCAATCGGTTCAAGCAATAGGTCCGAAACAGCAGGGATATTTAACTTTTTCGTTGGTTTGGGCCGCCAGTTGAATTAAACAGCTAGCCATTAGAGATAGGATGTCGAAGTTTGCTATTACTTCGGCATCCTATCGTACAAAAAAGGGTAATAACTTGATATGGTAAACAAGGCACAGATCAGGTATATTTAATGAATTGGAACCGTATTTGGAAAATAGGGGTAGCAGTTGCGATCGCCCTAGTTTTGGCCATCGTTGCCTACCTGGTGATAGCACAACAGAATCGACCCATCCCCGATATAGGCTCTACAGGCACCAGTAACCCGGAGCCAGAGGTTGTTGACTCAGATACAGAGCCTTTTACTCTACAACTGCTCCATGCTTCAGATTTTGAGGCTGGACTGGCCGCATTGGAAGATGCTCCTCGGTTTTCCGCCGTCCTGAATGCCCTGAAGGACGACTACCCCAATACCCTTGTCCTCTCTTCTGGAGATAACTACATTCCCAGTCCGTTCCTGTTTGCGGGCAGCGATCCTAGGTTGAACGAGACCCCTGTGGGAGAGGCTAGTATTGGTCACGCCAATATCGAAATCCACAATCAACTCGGTATCCAAGCTTCCACCTTTGGGAATCATGATTTCGATCTCGGCAGCAAGGAAGTGCGGGATATCATTCAACCAGATGGAGATTACCGTGGGGCGCTGTTTCCCTATCTCAGTTCCAACCTGGATTTCAGCACAGACCCTAACCTATCAAGCCTGATCAGTGCAAACGGTCAAGAAGTCAGCACCATTCCGGCAGGACAGGTTGCGGGGACTGCAGTGATTACCGTCAATGGTGAGCCAATTGGTATTGTCGGAGCAAGCACACCCCTTCTGCCTACCATCTCTTCCTCTGATGGAGTGACGGTGTTCCCGGAAAATCCCACAGACTATGACGCCCTGGCTGCTAAAATCCAAACTGCGGTGGATGAACTGACCGCTACAGGCATCAACAAGATTATTCTCCTGGCTCACATGCAACAGTTGACCATTGAGCGGGATGAGTTAGCCCCTCGTTTGCGGGATGTAGATATAATTGTGGCGGGAGGGTCTCACACCTTGCTGTCTGATGCCACCGATCATCTTCGGCTCGGAGATACCAGTGGCGGTTCCTATCCTATTATCAAAACCAATGGAGATGGAAACGCGATCGCTGTTGTGAACACAGATGCCACCTATAAGTATGTGGGTCGTCTGGTGGTGGACTTTGATGCAAACGGTATCCTGATTGCCAGCAGTATTGACCCCAACATTAGTGGAGCCTACGCCACAGATGATCAAGGAGTTGCAGCGGTAGGAGGGACCCCAGATCCAGAGGTTGTAGAAATTACCAATACCCTGGATGAAGTGATCAGTACTCAGGATAGCAATATTTTTGGCAATACCAAAGTTTTCCTGCGGGGCGATCGCGCTTTTGTCCGTACCGAAGAAACCAACCTGGGTAACCTAACCGCTGATGCTAACCTGACCTATGCCAAGACTGTCGATGATACAACCGTGTTTTCCTTCAAAAATGGAGGTGGCATCCGTTCCAACATCGGGGTAATTAGCGCTGCTAACGGTGGCATCGACCCCAATGACTTTGAACTGTTGCCCCCAGCAGCCAATCCTGCGGTGGGCAAGGAAGAAGGGGAAGTTTCCCAACTCGACATTACAAACTCCCTCCGTTTTAACAATGGACTTACCCTGTTTACCGTCACGGCAGATCAATTGTTGCAAACCATCGAGGATGCGGTAGCAGCAACAGCTCCAGGTGTGACTCCCGGCCAGTTTCCCCAAGTCGGTCGGCTTAAATTTAGCTTTGATAGCACTCGTCCTGCCAATGATCGGGTTCTGTCTTTGGTTGTCCTGGACGATCAAGACCAAGTTATCGATGTAGTGGCTCAGAATGGTGAATTAGTGGGGGATCCCAGCCGCACGTTTCGTGGTGTTACCATTAGCTACGTGGCTGATGGCGCTCCCTTATCCACCTTCTTGAGTGCCAATCCAGCTTTGTTCAATCGGGTCGATTTCTGGGGTGAGCCGGATAGCAATGGCGATGGGGTTTTAGATCCTGACGAAGACCTCAACAAAAACGGCATCCGAGATGGTGCGATCCCTGAACCTTTCCAGGGTTTTGCCAATTTTGCCTCCTTTGGTTCCGAGCAGGATGCCCTAGCCGAATACCTCCATGAATTCTTCCCCACCGCAGCTAATGCCTTTAATCAGCCTGATACTGACCCGGCATTGGACGAGCGAATTCAAAATCTGGCTTTCCGGGAAGATACAGTAATTCCCGAATAACCAAGCATTGCTAAATCAAGGGATGAAATGATTGGGGTGGGCATCCTGCCCGCCCGAAAATGAAACCCACTGGACTGACACAGCTAAAATGGTGCTTTAGTAAAATCCCTAAATCCCTTGTCAATTAAGGTTTTTACCAAAAATATATTCTACTACTTTAGCTGTGTTAGTCCACTACTCATTATAATGGTTCCCCTTTGTTGCGGTAAGCATCCCGCTCACTATTGAAGGATAATAGTGCTAGAAGTTGTAGAAAAAGTAATGGCTGCCAAAGACCTATTCCATGATGCTGTAAAAGAAGCACTCCAAAAAGACGATTGGATTATCACAGCAGATCCCCTAAAAATTAAGATTGAGGGAGTTAAGCTTGAAATAGATTTAGCAGCAGATAAAGTTATAGCAGCTCAAAAAGCAGAACGAAAAATAGCAGTTGAAATAAAAAGTTTCCTCAATACTTCGGCAATTACCGATTTTCATGCTGCACGCTTTTCAATTTTTAAACTATCGCCTAGCATTACAAATGAGCGAATCAGATAGAATACTTTATCTGGGAGTTCCTGTTGATACATTTGAATCATTATTCCAAGAAAAATTGCCCCAAGAAGCCGTTAAGGTTGATCAAGTAAAATTACTCATATACAATCCTGTTGAGGAGGTAATAATTCAATGGAAAAATTAGAAAAGTACCGATTAATAATTCGCCAATTATTAACTAATCATGCCAGGTTAGAAGCGACTAATTCAGATTCAGAGATTGAAGGTCAACTTATTTTTGACACAGAACATGACCATTATCAACTTCTAGATATCGGCTGGGATGGACTCAAACGAGTTTATAACTGTTTCATCCATTTAGATATCAAAGATGGTAGAATTTGGATTCAGCGAAATATGACAGAAGCTGATTTGGCACAAGATTTGGTGGAAATGGGTATACCAAAAGACGATATTATTCTCGGTTTACATCCCAGTTATAAACGTCCTTACACAGGCTATGGAGTGGCTTAGTGATATTCAGCTTATGGGCTATGGGCACGCTACTTGAGGTGCCATTGGTCTTTGGGCAACGCCTGATAGCTGAACGGATCGCTGACCGCTAAATGCCTACGTACTAATAGCTTTTCTGACTCAACAATGAACACTCCTTGGTTAAAATCACTTCTATTCAAACTTTTCCTCAGTTTCCTGACAGTATGCCTAGTCCTTGGCACTGCCACACAAGTCAAGGCATCTCCCACGGTAAATAGCTGCCCTGAAGGTATGACCTTAATCCCTGGCGGTACTTTCAAGATGGGTTCCGACGTTTACTATCCTTCCGAGCGCTCTGCCGAAGATGTTACCGTTGAGAGCTTCTGCATCGATAAATACGAAGTCACTAATGCCGAATTTGCCAAATTTGTCAAGGAAACTGGTTATATTACAGTAGCAGAGCGTCCCCTCTCCTCCGAACAGTTTCCGGACTTAACAGAGGAGCAACGGGCACCTTCCTAGTCTTTCAGATGCCGGACAATGGGGTTAGACCAGTGGGTTACCTGAGCTGGTGGAAGTGGACTCCTGGGGCTGACTGGCGACATCCCTTTGGTCCAAAGAGCGACATTAAGGGTAAAAAGAACTATCCCGTCGTCCATGTTGCCTATGAAGACGTTCAAGCCTATGCTAAGTGGGCAGGGAAGTCAGTACCCACAGAAGCCCAATGGGAATATGCTGCTCACGGTGGAATGGATGATGCCACCTACAGCTGGGGTGAGCAATACTCGGCCCAGAAGGCGAATACCTGGCAAGGATTCTTCCCCTTTTTCAACACCAAAGCTGATGGTCACACCGGCACTGCACCTGTAGGTTCTTTTGAACCAAATGGTTATGGTTTGTATGACATAACTGGTAATGTCTGGGAGTGGACTTCAGATTGGTATAGCATCGGTCACAATGGCAAAGCCCACAGCCTTAATCCTACAGGACCTAATCAAAAAGAAAGCTTCGACCCGAGAGAACCGGGTGTTGCTAAACATGTAATTAAAGGCGGGTCTTACCTGTGTGCTCCTAATTATTGTAGTCGCTATCGTCCTGCTGCTCGGGAGTCTCAATCACCGGATACAGGAACGACTCACATTGGATTTAGGTTAGTTAAGCCTGATAATTTTTCCTAAATCTGAAAAAATTATATAGCATTTATTCAAAGTCCCCCTTTTTAAGGGGGATTTAGGGGTATCCCTTTGTACCTCATGGGAAAGACAATTGCTATAGAATTGATTATTTGCTTGGTTACTCTCCTGATTGAAATGAGATAGAACATTATTGGTTTCCGATTAAAAACCAACGGAGAAAGTCACGTGGTACGATTGAAGATTTACGAGAGGGAGTAGACATGGCTGTTCCGCTAACCTCCTAATCTATAATTCGACTGCTATAACCCTGTTCTAGGAAACATTTTTGTGTCTTGGAACAGGGTTAACTAATGGGAAAAGATTATATTGACAAGATTGGTTTAGTCGGTAAAAATAGCCTTGTTTGCCTTGAAGCGGATCAGCAATTACACCCGATAAATCTTAGGTCATGAAAAAAAGAACGTTTTTAGTTTTCCTGTCGATTCTCTTATCAGTGTTTTACCTAGGAGGCTTTGTCCGATGTGCCCCTGCTGCTGCGGACTATGACCCCTTACTGTCTTGGAATCAGGGTGCGGCTAAGCAAACGATTGTTAACTTTGTACAAGAGGTTACCAATCCCAACAGTGATAACTACGTTCGTCCTAGCGATCGCATCGCCACGTTTGATAATGATGGAACCCTGTGGACTGAAAAACCCACAACTATTCAGCGGTTATTTATCCTAGAACAGCTAGGTAATCCATTGCCAGATTTCAAAGAACTTGCTTCTTTAAGTCAAAAGGATGTAATCCTAGACGATCTTCAACTCCAGGGAATGACAACAGAAGACTATCAACAGAAGGCTAGGGAATTTTTGGATAACTCAAAGCATCCAGACTTTGGAGTTCCATACATAAAGGTGACTTACCAGCCCATGGTTGAACTGGTCAACTATCTCAGGAGTAATGATTTCAAGGTCTATATTTGCTCTGGGGGGGGGATTGATTTCATTCGCTCCTATGCCGAAGATGCCTACGGTATTCCCCCTGAAAACATCATTGGTAGTAGCATCCAAACCGAGTTTATCACCAAAGACGATGGATCCCATGTCTTGGTTCGGAAGCCAGAACTGGTGCAACCCATTAATACTAAAGGAGGTAAAGTAGTGGGGATTGAGCGCTACATTGGTAAAAAACCAATTATCACAGTTGGTAATTCCGATGGTGATTTAGAAATGCTTCAGTACACTGACGAGCAAGACGGTCCAGCTTTGATGATGCTGGTTCACCACGATGATCCCCGGGAATATGTCTACGATACAGGTGCGGAGAATGCTCTTCGGGAGGCCGACGCTCGTGGTTGGACAGTTATCAGTATGAAAGAGGATTTCGTAACAGTGTTTGGAAACGAAATTGATATAGCAAAGGGAACAGGGAACAGGGAACAGGGAACAGGGAGTAGGAAGTAGGGAGTAGGGAATATGGCATCAAAATTCTCTCAATTCCTACACGGATTGCTATAAATCCCAGAAAGAATTTCAATCCGAGAACCTATCTGGATATGAAACAGAAGCTAAATACGAACGATTAATCTGCTCAGTAGTTTCTGATCCGTATCCTAGACCGTGACAGTAAATGCCAAGCCCTAGGATCCATGGCTTCACTCCGTAATTGCTAATTTCAGGCTTTGGCAAAAGTCCCCAATGGCTGACAAGCCTTCTGATGGCGTCCCATCTGCCAAACGTTTTACTATAGCACTACCCACAATCACTGCATCTGCACCCCAATCTTTGACCTGCTTAGCTTGTTCTGGCTGGGAGATACCAAAGCCAACCCCGATTGGCTTATCGGTTAGACCACGCATCTGATTGAGTAAGTCTTGTACCCGTGATTGCAGCTGAGTTCTCATCCCGGTGACACCGGTAACACTGACTAGGTAAATAAAGCCCTGAGACTGTTTAGCGATCGCTTCAATCCGTTCTGTTGGTGAAGTTGGTGCCACTAACAATATCACTTCAATCCCAAGCTCTGCTGCAGGTTTGAGCAATATTTGAGCTTCTTCCAGGGGTAAGTCAGGCACCACTAAGCCTTTCGCCCCCACTTCAGCAATCTGCTCTAAAAAGGAATTAATCCCTCGGTTGAGAATGGGATTGTAGTAGGTAAATAGGACAATTGGCGCTTGTAACTCTGGGCTAACTTCCTTTACCATTGCCAGAACATCATCCAACTGCACACCTTTTTGTAATGCTCTAGTCGCAGCAGCATGGATAGTTGGACCATCGGCCAAGGGGTCGGAATAGGGTACTCCCAATTCAATGATGTCAGCACCGGATTGGTCGAGTACCCGCAAGGCTTTGGCTGTGGTTTCTAAATCGGGATCCCCAGCGGTAATAAAAGGAATCAGAGCACACTGGGAGTTAGATCTCAGGGATCCGAAGCAATCGGAAATGTTTGTCATTGGTCATTCGTCATCTAGTTTTGCCCCTGCCCCTCCTGCTTAAGGGGGGATATGGAGGAATCGTCCTGTGCCTTGGTCAAACGCTTTTCCTGTTCCACCTCTGCTTGGAGTTGGGCAAGTTCTTCTGGTGTCATTTCTTCGAGTCGCTTTTGCAGGACAGCATCTTTATAGTCTTTCACCTGCTGGTTATAGGTCATGGTTTGGGTCAGGGCTCGAAACAGGTAGGTTAGCACCCACCCAACTAACCCCCCAACCAAGAGGACTTGACTCCAAATCCCGGCTTGGATGTGATCGTACCCAGCAAGCTGAAAGATCAAGTAGGCTATGCCGCCAGTAGCAAAGATACCAAGGGCAATTCCAATCGCGTCAATTCGTCGCATGAATTACTAATGATCGCTTAAGTGACTGACTTACCCTTGTGGCTGACGCCGCTTGGGGCGGAGGTTTAAGATTGGACTGAAGAGTAATAAACCTGGAAAGAATAAGAAGACCATGAAGTACATGAAGCCTCGCTCAAAGGAGCTAGCAACGTACCACCGTTTCTGTAGGTAGAGATAGATGGCGAGAGGGAATACCAATAAGTAGGCTCCTGCCAGAGACAGGTATAGTATCGCAGTAATCATAGAATTTTGGTTTAGGACACAGAAGACAAAAATGCGTTCGCGTAGCGTGACCATTTGCTTCGCTTAGCGTGGCCCAAAGGCCAAGGTCAATCGCTCAACCCTACTATACTACCTTAGGTCGAACATGCTGCCCTGTGTTCCCCCAGAGGCAGACTTTGCCCCATCCTAAAAATTTCAAAAATTTCAATACTATACTTGCATAGTAGCCCCAGTTCATGGTTAAATAGAAAACAGTGAAATCACAGTGGTTGATGGGTAAACGCAAACCCACCGCTATGTGATATCAACCAGGGGGCGTGGCGGAATGGTAGACGCTACGGACTTAAGGAAATTGAGCACTGATGGAGAAATCTGTCATGTGAATGCTCTCAAACTCAGGGAAACCTAAGTCTGGTCAAAGATAAGGCAATCCTGAGCCAAGCCGGGAAAACCTCTCGGAAGGTGCAGAGACTCGACGGGAGCTACCCTAACGTAAAGCCGAGGGTAAAGAGAGAGTCCAATTCTCAAGAGCCAGCTATGGCAGTAGCGAAAGCTACGGGAGAATGAAAATCCGTTGACCTTAAACGGTCGTGTGGGTTCAAGTCCCACCGCCCCCATATTTACGTACGACAGAGATATTTTCAGAGCAGGGAAACAGGGTTTGGTGATTAATTAGATTAATCAGCCGAACAAGAGGAAATTAATGATTAACCCAGCAGCGGACTATGATTCCCCCTGGAAAGACACCCTGGAATGGTACTTTGAGCCCTTCATTGCCCTGTGCTTTGCCCACATTCATAGTCAAATCAATTGGTCTCG
>NZ_JAAHHX010000011.1:216774-254613 GCF_010672065.1 Moorena sp. SIO4A1
AGAGGAAATTAATGATTAACCCAGCAGCGGACTATGATTCCCCCTGGAAAGACACCCTGGAATGGTACTTTGAGCCCTTCATTGCCCTGTGCTTTGCCCACATTCATAGTCAAATCAATTGGTCTCGTCCAAGTGAGTTCTTAGACAAAGAACTGCAAAAGGTGGTGCGCGACGCGGAAGTAGGACGTCGATGGGCAGACAAACTGGTTAAGGTCTGGCTCAACAATGGTCAAGAAACTTGGATTCTAATTCATGTGGAAGTCCAAGGGGAAAAACAGACGGAGTTTGCTAAACGGATGTACACCTACCATCATCGGATTAGCGGACGCTACAATCGACCGGTTGCTAGTTTAGCAGTCTTGAGTGATGCTAACCCCCAGTGGCGACCAACCCAATACAGTAGCGAAATCTTCGGCTGTAAAATCCAGTTCAATTTTTTGATGGTGAAACTGTTAGACTACAAACAGCAGTGGCCAGAATTAGAACAAAGTGCCAATCCCTTTGCCACGGTGATCATGGCTCACCTGAAAGCAGTTGATACTCGTAGTGATGGCCAGCAACGGAAAATCTGGAAAATGGCTCTGACCAGACGATTGTACCAGCAAGGGTATCAGCGACAAGACATTTTAAACTTATATCACTTCATCGACTGGGTAATGCACTTACCCTCAGCACTAGAACAAGCCTTTCGTGAAGAAGTTAACCAGTACGAACAGGAGGTCAACATGAAGTATGTCACGAGTATCGAAAGGTTGGGCATTAAGCAAGGTCGTCAAGAAGGTCGTCAGGAAGGAGCTGAGCGACTGCTGCTACGATTGCTTCAAAGGCGCTTTGGAGAGTTATCCCCTGAGATTCAAGCTCGTGTGAAGGGGTTGAGTGTCGAAAAGTTAGAACAGTTAATGGATGTGGCCATTGATGTAGAATCTGTTGAGCAATTAGCAGACCATCTGCCAGCGCCCGAAGCAGCTAATTAAAACGCTGATTAAAACCAGGACTGATATGTCCTGTATCTATTCTGAAGGGTTAATCACAATTAATCCTTCACTATTTGATGACCAGGGAAACAGGGTTTGGTGATTAATTAGATGAATCAGCCGAACTAGAGGAAATTAATGATTAACCCAGCAGCGGACTATGATTCCCCCTGGAAAGACACCCTGGAATGGTACTTTGAGCCCTTCATTGCCCTGTGCTTTGCCCACATTCATAGTCAAATCAATTGGTCTCGTCCAAGTGAGTTCTTAGACAAAGAACTGCAAAAGGTGGTGCGCGACGCGGAAGTAGGACGTCGATGGGCAGACAAACTGGTTAAGGTCTGGCTCAACAATGGTCAAGAAACTTGGATTCTAATTCATGTGGAAGTCCAAGGGGAAAAACAGACGGAGTTTGCTAAACGGATGTACACCTACCATCATCGGATTAGCGGACGCTACAATCGACCGGTTGCTAGTTTAGCAGTCTTGAGTGATGCTAACCCCCAGTGGCGACCAACCCAATACAGTAGCGAAATCTTCGGCTGTAAAATCCAGTTCAATTTTTTGATGGTGAAACTGTTAGACTACAAACAGCAGTGGCCAGAATTAGAACAAAGTGCCAATCCCTTTGCCACGGTGATCATGGCTCACCTGAAAGCAGTTGATACTCGCAGTGATGGCCAGCAACGAAAAATTTGGAAAATGGCTCTGACCAGACGATTGTACGAGCAAGGGTATCAGCGACAAGACATCCTAAACTTATATCATTTCATTGACTGGGTAATGCATTTACCCTCAGCACTAGAACAAGCCTTTCGTGAAGAAGTTAACCAGTACGAACAGGAGGTCAACATGAAGTATGTCACGAGTATCGAAAGGTTGGGCATTAAGCAAGGTCGTCAGGAAGGTATTTTAGAAGGTCGTCAAGAAGGTCTTCAGGAAGGAGCTGAGCGACTGCTACTACGATTGCTTCAAAGGCGCTTTGGAGACCTATCCCCTGAAATTCAAGCTCGTGTGAAGGGGTTGAGTGTCGAAAAATTAGAACAGTTAATGGATCTGGCCATCGATGTAGACTCTCTTGAGCAATTAGTAGACCATTTGCCAGCACCCGAAGCCACTGATTAAAACAACTCCTGATAGAGAAGTACAAATTCTCTTCCCCCATACCCCACACCCCACACCCTATAGCCTAGATTCTGTGTAACCATTGAGTATAGGGATGCTGAACTAAATTGGAGTTGAAGTATCTCGGATCATCAGAGACTTCAACTCCAATCCATTCTGGTAGTTCAATGTCCTGATTTTCATCAGTTAGTTCAACTTCTGCCAAAATTAATCCTTGATTATCCCCAGCAAACTCATCCACTTCCCAAATCAAGCCAGCGTGTTCAATTTTATAACGAGTTTTCTCAATTAAGGGACCCTGGCACAAAGTATCGAGCATTTCTTGAGCATCCGAGCCTGGGATAGGGTACTCATACTCTTTTCTAGAAAAACCCACCTTGGGACTTTTGATAGTAAGATATCCTTGATCTCCCACCAGGCGCACCCGGACAGTAGTGCGGTTAGTTGTACGAATGTAACCTTGGCGATAAACACTACCAGTGCCTAGTTTCCGCCACTCTTCGCCTTTTACTAGAAATTTGCGTTCAATTTCCGTTGCCATGGGTAAAAAGTATAGTGTGAATGGGTATTATTAGTCATTGGTTAATTTAAAATTGACCATTGTTAATTGATTATTGTTGATTGTCAATTTTAAAATCAGAGCAAATCCGAACCATTATGCTTATTGCTATAGTAATCAAAAAGTTTACAATCTTGCTTATTTAGTTAGCGATTGCTTCATATTAAAAGACCAGAGTTAATCCGGATTCATTTATTGTCCGACGAAATATAAAAATAATAGATCCAATTTTATAGAGTTACTCATATATCAACTCATCCGTGCGGCTCAGGTAAATAACTAATGTACATAAAATTATTAGGATAAACGTCGATGTACCAACAATCAAAAACCGAAAATAGTGGAGCAGCAGCATTAATTGATGAAATGAAAAAATTTGCAAAATTAGCTGAAGAGTTAGAAAAAAAAACCAAAGAGTCTAGGGAACAAGGCTATTCAGGCAAAGGCCATAACATCTGGTGAACGAGTATAGTTAGGATAAAAGAAATATACTCACACTCTTATTGATTGGCTAAACTAATGTAGGGTAAACGAGTGTAGGGTGAACGGGTAAGTTAAAGATTTTCAGGTTTAGGAATTGGGATGACTACGAGCAAGATTTTCACCCGATTACCACACTCGGTCACCCCACACCCTCTTATCCTACAGCCGTCACGCCTTCAATCTCCTGATCGGCGAGATCATATAACTCCCGTAACTTCTGTAAGGTTTCGTGATCCGGTTCCCAGAATCCTCGTCCATTTGCCTCTAACATCCGGCCTACAATATTGCGAAATGCCTCAGGATTTGCCTGTCGCAACCTCTTGGCCATTTCTTCATCCAAGGCATAAGTATCTGCTGCTTGGTCATACACCCAGTTATCTTGAAAATCAGCTGTACCCCCCCAACCAATCAATGCTGTCATCCGTTGGGAAATCTCATAAGCTCCCCCAGACCCCTGATTGGCCATCGCCTCAGCCCACTTGGGATTAAGTAACTTTGTCCGATACTCCAACCGCAACAAATCCTCTAGCTTCCGGGGTGTAGTATCCTTTGAGAAACTTTCCACAAAACTGGCATTAACGGTCTTACCCCCTTGCTTTTCGGCTGCTCGCTTCAAGCCTCCAGTATTAGCATAGTATTCTTGAATATCCGTCAGCCCATATTCGACAGAATCAATTTCCTGGACTATACGACTGGTACTTTTTAGCAGCTGCTCCATGACTTCCGGACGGGCTTGACCTTTATCTTGCCGTCCATAACTAAATACATTGCGGCTTTGCCATGTATTCGCTAATTCATCCCCGGATTCCCAATTACCATCGACTACTTGGTCATTGACCAGAGAACCATAATCCCCGGCTGGATTAGAAAACAACCGAGCAGAAACATTGTCTACCCCTTGCGATCGCAACGCTAAGCCATGCTTGCGGATAAAATTCTCTTCCTCCGGTTCATCTGCCTCAGTCGCCCTACAAAACAAATCATCGAGCAGCTCAACAATATTGACAAAACTATCCCGAAAAATCCCTGAGAGATTTGCCAACACATCAATTCTAGGATGACCCACCTCAGCTAAGGGTATCAAACCATACCGTACAATCCGTCCCGTTCCCTCTTTAACAGGTACTGCACCTACTAACTCCAGTAAAATACCCAAGGACTCCCCACGAGTCTTGATTGCATCCAATCCCCATAGCATTACCGCAACAGTTTCCGGATACTCCTGATGTTCCTCAAGATGCTGGGCAATAATTTTCCTGGCCACCTCCCTGCCTCGTTCATAAGCTGCCGGAGATGGCATCCGATAAGGATCCAAAGCGTGAATATTCCGTCCTGTTGGCAAAACCCCAGGACCATCCCGCAACAAATCCCCCCCAGGAGCTGGAGGAATATACTCCCCATTCAACCCCCGCAACAAATTCGTCAACTCCTCCCCAGTCTGCATCAACAACTCACCAATCCGTAACGCCTCCTCAAGCTTCTCGTCCTCGACCTGTTCACGTGCTTCTGGTGTTTGGGATTCAAATTCTCCATCGACAATGGCTTTAACCATTGCTTCCGGGACATCTTCCCCAAAATAAGCCCTGAGGTAAGATTCTAACTGTTCCGAATCAGGCACTTGACCTAGAGTGTGCAGCCCAGAGGAAAACAACCGTTGTTCCACCACTAGCAGGTAATCGTACAACTTGACAAGATAGCGATTAAATGAATCAGCACTAAACATCTGGGCATTCTCTGGACTGAAAGCAATTCCCAAGCGCTTAGCATCCTCAAAGGGACAATCGGTATCTAACCCACTATCGACAATCTTTTTACAAATTGCTTCTTTCAAGGCATAATTCTTTTCAGGATCCTCCCGATACTCCGAGATTAAATCCCGTAGCACTACCAACTCCTTATACAAACCAGCCCGACCATAAGGGGGTACATTATGGGAAATCAACACCCCATAACCCCGACGCTTGGCCAACATTGACTCTGAAGGATTATTGGCGGCATAGATATACAGATTCGGGATATTTCCTAGCAAAATATCCGACCAAGAATACCCCGTATTCCCCAGGGGCGAACCAGGTAACCATTCCACGGTGCCATGCATGCCAAAATGCACCACCGCATGGGCATCAAAATCATTCTGTAACCACTTATAAAAGGCCGTGTACTGGGGATGTGGGGTCAAGTCTCGCTCAAACATCAGCCGCATTGGGTCTCCAGAAATACCCAGGGGTGGTTGTACCCCAATCCAGACATTTCCTAACTCAATTCCACCAATCTCGAACTCATCCCCATTGGTTTTGATTCCTGTACCAGTCAAGGATTGCCATTGTTTTTCAATACGGGTAGTTAGCAAGTAGCCTAGCCATTCTTGTAGGGTTTTAACGTTAACTGTGGTCGAAGGTTGAATGTTGAATGTTGTTCGCGTAGCGTGGCCTTTTGGCCAAGGTTGAATGTTGGTGGTTGCTGGTTGAATGTTGCTGGTTGAATGTTGCTGGTTAGAACATTCACCATTCAAGCTGTCACCATTCAACCCTTCGTCTGCTGCTTTCACCCAGCGGATTAGTTCTTCCCCATCTTCTGGTAATTCTCCAACAGTGTAACCTTGTTCTTTTAGAGCGTGGAGGAATTTAAGAAGCGATCGCGGTACATTCAATAAGGCTGCTGTTCCTGTTGCTCCATACCCAGGAGGGAAACCATAGAGAATAATGGCAATTCGTCTTTGGTCTGGTGGGGTTTGTCTGAGTTGAATCCAACGCTTTACCCGTCCAGTCAGTCGCTTAACTCGTTCGGGAATCAGATAAATATTTTCTCCGACTAAACCACCTAGGGGTACAGTATCAATTGCTCCATCCAATTCCGGCAATGCATATAAAACGACACTTTGCAACCCCCCAATGCCTTGTCTTGTCCAAGAGTAAATATCTTGAATCAGTAGGGGTGCAGCAATAGTATAAGGGACATTCTTAGCAGTGAGAATACGTTTCGCTACAGCCACCTGTCTTCCTGCTTCCATAGAACCAGCTGGACCCCCTACCAACGGGAAACCGATGGTAGAAACAATGGCATCAACTTCTACAGCGTCTTGAGAGAGGGAAGGAGTTTCCACGTTATCCAGTTGCCGCTGTTGGGTTTCATAAGCAGATGTCATCCAATCCCGCACAGCTACATGACCTTCTACACCATTGATAAAGATCGGTAAAGGAGTTAATCCAGCTTCCTCAAAGTAGCGAATTAACTGGGGAATATAAGGTTGTTTTGTAACTACATGTTTGCGATAAAGCAGAATACCAACAACAGGGTTTTCTCTAGGGTTGGCAGGTTGAAGGTTAGTTGGTTGAAGGTTAGTTGGTTGAAGGTTAGTTGGTTGAAGGTTAGTTGGTTGAAGGTTGGTGGGTTGAAGGTTGGTGGGTTGAAGGTTAGTTGGTTGAGAGCGTAGCGTGGCCTTTTGGCCAAGGTTGTGTTGAGAAGCTAGCGGGCTGGTAGGGCTTTGCCCAATAACGTTTAATTGTTTAACTTTAAAGTTTTTGTACCATTCTAGGTATTGTCGTGGGGATTCAAAATACCCGTCGTAGTCCGGATGGAGTAGCCCCATGTTTGGAGTTTCCACTGGTGGCGGAATTTCTCCGACTTTCAGCTGTAAGTATTTCTCTGCCAGGGTCCAGAACATAGATGCCACATTGTCTGAGCCACCAGCATTCCAGTAACCGTAGATAATTAGCCAATTGCGCAAGTCTTGGACTTTTCTAGCAGGAATATATTTCAGCAGCTTCGGACCAATTTTCAAAAAGCTGATATAACCTGCTAAGCGGTCTTCTTCTCGTCCGTTGCTGAATTTGTCCAGGATGAATTTTACTGGCTTGGGCATCCCCTTGGGTTTATCCCCAATTTTGAACTGACCAATTTGAGTCAGGCTCATCAGTTCTAGAGCTGACTCGAATACCAAGCGGATGGGGATGTGTTGAATGCGATCGCGTAACCATAACACTTGGTCATAATCGAATAGTAGACTACCAAAGAAGACTTGGGCATCTTGGAGGGCAGCTTCTACAGTATCAGGGTTGGCAGTGATTTCGCGATCGCTAAATACTCTAATATCCAGTTCCGGACAGCGGGAGCTAGCTAACTCAGCAGCTTTGCGGTACAAGTCAGCGTTGAAGGATTCAAATCCTGCTATCAGTACAATGCGTTTCATGGAACCCGCTCGAAATAATTCTTTACACTTTGATCATATTTGATCATAATCGTACTGATCGGCTAACCCTCCCAGTGCCCTTGGGTAAGTCGTGCCATGATTGAGAATAATTACTAATTAGACTTGGGCGCAGTTGTCGGCAACTGCGGACAAAAGAACTTTGGACAAGGGAAAAATAATTGACGAAAACAGTATCAAAAAGCGCTACTTTGCTGAGCCGAAGTTCCCTATTTTTATTAGTTTGATTTCTAGATATCAACTAATAATGCTGTAGTTGACGATTCCCCATAAGCCATTCCCAAAAATACCGGCACTATTTGGTAACTGATTAACCTGACTTACTATCAATCATTTTACCAGTATCATGGAAAACTCCCAAATTTTTCTACAGTTGTCAAAAAATTGGTCATAATCAAAGATAAAAGTCAGGTAATCATTTAGAGTTAGAGGTACTGAAGATGAGGATTTTACTAGTAGAAGATGATGAGCGGATTACCGACGCCCTTGCTGAAGACCTCACCGACCAGCATTATGTCGTGGATGTTGCCAATGATGGTCAAGAGGGTAGGGAACTAGTAGAGAGCTTCAGCTATGATTTAATTTTGTTAGATGTGATGCTGCCAAAGATTGATGGTATTAGCCTTTGCCGCAAGTTGCGCTCCCAAGGCGACCTTACTCCCATTCTAATGCTGACGGCTCGGGATACCATCAGTGATAAAATTGTAGGACTGGATGCTGGTGCAGATGATTATCTAGTCAAACCCTTTGATTTAGGAGAGTTGTCCGCTAGGATTAGGGCCTTACTGCGCCGGGGAAATACTACCTTACCACCTGTACTGGAATGGGATTCCCTCCGCCTTGATCCCAGTACCTGTGAAGTCTTCTATAAAGACCGTCTCTTGTCCCTAAGTCCGAAAGAGTATGCTCTGCTAGAATTTTTCCTGCGCCATCCTCGCCGTGTGTTTAGCCGTGCTCAAATCCTGGAAAACCTATGGTCCTTTGAACGACTACCAGAAGAAGCAACCGTTAAAGCTCATATCCGAGGTTTACGACAGAAACTCGACGCAGCAGGAGCTCCCTCTGATTTGATTGAGACAGTCTATGGTTTGGGTTATCGTCTCAAAGAAAATCCCTAATTCAATATTCAGTTGTTACTGTTGAAAGTTGGCAGGTTGAAAGTTGGCAGGTTGAACGGGATGGACGAAGTCCCGCTTTGCTGCGAAGCGCGTGGCCTTTTGGCCAAGGTTGTTCGCTTTTGGCGTTCCCGTAGGGTAGGTTGCAGGTTTAAGGTTGGTAGGTTGAAAGTTGGCAGGTTGTTCGCCTTTGGCCTTCCCGTAGGGTAAGTTGACGGCATTCGTGAAGCAACGAATGATATCAAGTATAGTTGGGTCAGTTAACGATTACCAATTACTAAAATTACTAATTACTAATTACTAATTACCAGATGTTTAAAGGTTTGCGCTGGCGTCTTTTGTTGTATTACCTGATGGTAATGGCCGCAATTTTGAGTGTATTTGGTGCGGGTGTGTATGTTTTTTTAACACAGAGTCTATACCAGCAACTTGACAAAAAACTACAGACTTTAGCCCAATCTGCTGCCCCCTCATTTACTGAAGTAGAAGTTAAAGGGAGTCAATACATTGAACAAGTTGATGAAGTCCCCTGGCGAGATATCTTTAACCGAGACAAACAAAGCTTAGAATGGTTTGATGATCAGGGGAAACTATTGGCAAGGCGAGGTGCGATTGTATTGACTTTCCCGCCAAAACTGGGTTCGTTGACTCTAGAACTCCCTGAGACATCAGAGCCGATTAGGACGTTTACAATTTCTGTTTTTAAGGACACCTCGAAACCAAGCCAACCATCCCTAGAGGGCTATATTCGAGCCAGTCAATCCACAGAGGATGTAGAAATTGTCCAAAGCCAACTATTTTGGGGATTAGGAATGGGAGGAATGATCGCTCTAGGGTTTGTTGGTATTGGTGGACTTTGGCTGACCCAGAAAGCTCTTGAGCCGATTGAGAAAAGTTTTAAAAAGCTTAAACAGTTTACTGCTGATGCGTCCCATGAATTGCGCAGTCCTTTGACAGCAATTAAAGCCTCTGTGGATGTGATGCGAAATCATCCTGAGCGCATTCATCCCAAGGATGCTAAGAAGTTAGTGGCTATTGCTAGCGCTACAGACCAGATGAGCCACTTAGCAGAAGACTTACTATTTTTAGCTCGCACTGATGCAGCCTTGTCAATTCCGACCCGAAAGTCAGTCCCCATTTCCCTCAATACAGTTTTGCATAATTTGGTGGAATTGTTAGAATCATTTGCTCAAGATAAGCAGATTACCTTAGAATATCACGGCCTGACAACAGTCTCTGTAATTGGGGATGAAGGGCAACTCACCCGTTTATTTTCCAACTTGTTAGAGAATGCCCTGCAATACACACCCCCTCAAGGAAAAGTGGTTCTTACTGTTGCCAAACAGAATCGCTATGCCCTGGTCATGATTGAGGACACTGGCATTGGTATTGCCCCTGAACATCAGCCGTTTGTGTTTGATCGCTTCTGGCGTGCGGATAAAGCTCGTTCTCACCGAGAGAGGGGTACGGGGTTGGGACTTGCGATCGCTCAAGCAATCACTCACAGTCATGGGGGAAAAATCACCCTTACGTCTCAGGTTGGGGTTGGTAGCTGCTTTCAGATACGTTTACCGCTGGTTTAGGAATATAGGCTCTAGGTTGGGATTTTCTTTTGAAAGAATTATAAAGAATTATATAGAGATCCGTGTAGGAATTAATTGTGATAATTTTTGAGGCCATATTCCCTACTCCCTACTCCCTACTCCCTACTCCCTACTCCCTACTCCCTACTCCCTAATTTATACTCCCTAATTTCTAAATTTCTTACCGACTTTTTTACTTTTGGGTAATAATATCAAAATATGAAGCCGTTTAGTTGGAAAGCGTCAACCATACCTAGCATTCAGGAGAGATGATCTAAATGAAAACTCCCATTAAATTGCTAACAGGTATTCTGGGATTAAGTGCTCTGATCAGTTTCCCGGCAATAGCGCAAGAAAAAACAGAAAACTCAGTTAAAGATCCTGTCAATGGTGCAACTGAGTCTATGGTAGAAAGTGCCCCCGATTCCTTGAGCAAACCCGTTCAAGAGGGTGAAAAGGTAGAAATGCCAGCTACCGCTGACACTGAATCTACAACCAGTAACCTTGTAGAGCAAGCTGCGAGCAATGATCAATTCCAAACCCTTGTCAAAGCAATTGAGGCAGCGGGCTTAACGGAAACCTTGGCAGGTGAAGGACCCTACACTGTTTTTGCTCCCACCGATGACGCTTTTGCTGCACTGCCAGCAAATACCTTAGACAGTCTACTACAACCAGAAAACAAAGAGGTACTGGTAAAGCTGCTAAAGTATCATGTTGTAAGTGGTGCAGTTCCTAGCAGTGAAATCCAGTCGGGAGAAATTATCACTATGGCTGGAAAAGCGGTGACAGTACACGTGGGTGAAGACGGTAATGTTAATGTCAACAATGCCCAGGTAACTCAAGCAGATATTGAAGCCACTAACGGCATTATGCATGTTGTTAACCATGTAATTTTGCCCTCAAGATCTCATGCTCAATCGGAACCAAAACCAACAGGAGTCATGCCAAATTAAGATTTAGAAAATTCAGCTCAATAAGTTTGGTGTTTTTGGGAATTATATCCCGTCCGTTTGACTACTTATTATTCAGGTTTTTTCGGAAATTTAATAGTGTCAATGTTCACTGAATACTTAACACTTAACACGTCGCGATTTACCTGAATACGAAGTGATTAACCGGACTCGATTGGAGTAAATACAAGGAGAGAACAAGGAGAAATTAAAGATGAATAAGTTGATGCCAATTTTACTAGGTGGAGTGATTCTGTTTGGTGCTGCTGCTTGCGATGAAGCTAAAACAAGTGATGAACCCTCCTACTCTATAGATCAAAACGATGAAGAACTAGTCACCTTACGGTCTGAAGGAAACCAAGGGGATGCCATGGTTCAAGAAACCCGAAAGGAAATCGAGGTAAATTTTGGAACTACTCAAGAGCCAAATCAAGCCTTGGGTAATTTAGAAAACCTTGATGAAGATGACCAACTAGCCAGTTTAGTACTTAATAATTTAGAAACCAAGCTCCCCAATACCCAGTTGGAAGTTGAAGCGGCAGAGGGAATGGTAACTATCTCAGGAAAAGTATCGTCTGATGATCAATTGAGTCAGATTGCACCTTTGGCAATCCAGGTTGAAGGTGTTCAGAGCGTGGATGTTCAAGCTACTGTCAAAGAGCCAAACAGCTGATCGCTTATCTGGTCAAGTACCAATCCTTTGTTGCCAATGTTACCTAATTGATGTAATTATCTAATCCATAGAGAGGAGTTAGTCGCCTATTGCTTTTGCCATAGTGGTAGGCGACTTTTGTTGTTGAGTGTCTCTCGGCTTTAATTCATGGTGTAGCAATCCGATTTGAGTTGCGGTTCACCGGAAGAGCCGGAAAATGGGGAAGATGGTTAAAAGGAGAAAGAGGGGCAGGAGGGGGAAGATGGTTAGGTGCGCTCTTACTTGGCGAATTAAATTCGCCACGGGTCGCACCTGAAGAATAGTATCCATTATTGTCAATAAATTAATTACCATGGCTATACATAGCAATTGATTCTGATTGCAGCAAGGGTAAGAATACTGATAAACAGATTAAGATAGGGTTGGATTATCGGTGCATCGGTGTCTATAGCAATCTTGTATGATTCCTCAACAGTGACAGTTCGCAACTCAAATTAACGAACTAGGGAAGTATTGTTCACCTAGAAATTAGGATTGCTATATCCTTGTGGTGCTCAAGGGGGATAGGATTGTTGACAAAGTCCCCAAATTCCCGGATCAGGTGCAACTTAGTATGATCATCAAGTCAATCCCTGTTGAAACCATAACCGCCCAGCAGATCATTGATACCTGTCTTCGCATGAACAGTCTTGGTATCAATCAAGGTACCAGTGGTAATGTGAGTGTCAGGGTTAGAGACAGTATCGGTGAGGCAATAGCAATAACCCCCAGTGGACTAGACTACGAAGACCTAACTCCTGATAAAATCTGCAAAATTTACTTCGGCAAAGACAAACAACCTGTTTTTGCTGATAATAATCGTTATTTACCCAGCAGTGAATGGCGATTTCACTATGACATACTGTTGAATCGTTCCGATGTCAATGCTATTGTTCATACTCATAGTATCCATGCTACAGCACTGGCTTGTATGGGTATACCCATACCCAGCTTTCATTATATGGTTGCTAGGATAGGTGGGAGCAGTATAAAGGTAGCTGATTATGCTACCTTTGGCACTCAAGAACTTAGCAACAACGCCCTAAAAGCACTGGGCAATTCATTTGCCTGTTTGTTAAAAAATCATGGTATGATTGCCTGTGGAAAAGATCTAAGGCACGCTCTGAAAGTCGCACAAGAGCTAGAAACCTTGGCTCAAATCTATATCAAAATCATCAGCGTTAACAAAATTTATGGAGAACCTCAATTATTGAGTGAGGAAGAAATGCAGATAGTTATAGAAAAGTTTAAAACCTATGGAGTTCAACCCAATATTGGTAATGGGTGATTGGATAGTAATATTTTATAGCATTTATCAAATAATCAAATAGCTTAGGTACACAAGTTTTGGATTTTAGGGAATAGGGAATAGGGAACAGGGAACAGGTAAAAAATAGGTGTGTACAACCTCATTAATATCATAGCCCCTATAGATATTACCATAGGGATACTTAGGGATACTCTGGCTATAGTGTTAACAAAATTAAGCAAAACTTGAAAGTTAGTTAACAATCGTAAATAAAATATTAATAAAATATATATTTTTAGTTAAATTTTAAGTTGACAATCCACCATTAGAATTGAGAATGTCATAAAAAATAAACTTAACGACAGAAGACGATTATGGTCACCGCCCCTACACCAAAGACAAGACCACAGCCAACGGTCAAAATCGGCCCAACTCAGCTGCTGATTAACAACGAATGGGTAGAGAGCGTCTCTGGGAAACGATTCGAGACGATTAACCCTGCTACAGGAGAGGTGATCTGTGATGTGGCTGAGGCTGATGCCCCAGACGTTGATAAAGCAGTAGTGGCGGCTAGGACAGCCTTTACCAGTGGAGACTGGCCCAAAATGTCGGCCACCCAGCGGGGGGAGTTACTCTACAAGCTAGCTGACTTAATCGAAGCAAACAAGGAAGAAATAGCACGGCTGGAAACCCTAGACAATGGGAAGCCCTATCGTGATTCGTTTAATGCAGATTTGTCTCTAGTCATTGCTTGCTATCGGTACTATGCTGGCTGGGCAGATAAGATTCAAGGCAAAACAATTCCCATCAGCGGACCCTACTTCTGCTACACGCGCCATGAACCTGTGGGAGTGGTTGGTCAGATTATTCCTTGGAACTTTCCACTGTTGATGCAAGCTTGGAAGTTAGGCCCAGCATTGGCAGCTGGTAACACCGTGGTGATGAAAACGGCGGAACAGACTCCTTTATCAGCGTTGCGGATCGGTGAACTGATTATCGAAGCAGGTTTCCCTCCTGGTGTGGTGAATCTTCTTTCAGGCTATGGACCAACCGCTGGGGCTGCGATTTCACATCATATGGATATCGATAAAGTTGCCTTTACCGGCTCCACTGAGGTAGGGCATCTAATTATGGAAGCTGCAGCTAAGAGTAACCTCAAGCGGGTCACTCTAGAACTTGGTGGTAAGAGTCCTAACATTGTCTTTGCTGACGCTGACATGGATAAAACCATTGAGGGCGCTCACTTTGCCCTGTTCTTTAACCAAGGACAGTGCTGTTGTGCTGGTTCGCGGCTGTTTGTGGAAGAGAAGTGCTATGACGAGTTTGTAGACAAGTGTGTGAAACGGGCACAAAATCGTACAGTTGGTGACCCGTTTGATGCCAACACAGAACAGGGTCCCCAAGTGGATCTCGAACAGTTCAATAAGGTGATGGGCTATATTGAGTCTGGTCAGCAGGAAGGAGCTCAGATGTTGTGTGGTGGTGGCCGAGTTGGCGATCGCGGTTACTTCATCGAACCGACAGTGTTTGTTGATGTCCAAGATCAGATGAAGATTGCTCAAGAAGAAATCTTTGGCCCAGTGATGAGCATTATTAAGTTCAAAGATATCGATGAAGTGATTCAGCGGGCAAATAATACTATTTATGGCTTAGCCGCAGCCGTGTGGACAAAGGATATTACTAAAGCTCATGCGATCGCAAACAATGTCCGTGCTGGTACTGTCTGGGTGAATTGCTATGATGTGTTTGATGCCGCTGCTCCCTTCGGTGGTTTCAAGCAGTCTGGGATTGGTCGTGAACTTGGGGAGTATGGCTTGCAGCAATACACCGAGGTCAAGACAGTGACCGTTCAATTGTAGCATTGTAGCAATCACAAAGCCTGGGTTTTAATATCAACAACCCGAAAGGCTAAAGCAAAAGAAGGCTACAGCTAGTTAGTTGGTAATTTGGGACAAGGTAATGGGTAATGGGGAATTGTCAGCCAATTTCCTATTGCCCATTACTTTATGCTGTGCTCAAGGTTCAAGTTAAAGTTCAGATTAAAGTTCAGAACAATTGCTTATGATAGCATCTGCGGATAATTACCCTTTAATAAAAATCTCCCCATCTCCCCATCTCCCCATCTCCCCATCTCCCTATCTCCCTATCTCCCCATCTCCCTATCTCCCTATCTCCCTATCTCCCCATCAATTTTCTTGATTATGGCTAGTTAACCGGACTTGATATTATACTCGGACAATCATTTAAAGTCCTATGATGTTATTCCTTAAGGTTTCTTGATCCGGATCAATTTAGAAAAAAACAAGTGTTCAGTGTGAGTTGTCCATTTAGCAGCCGTTTATTAAATTTTGTTAAGCACCCTTGGCTTAAATCCACTAACATAGAACAGAATTAGAGAAAAGGGCTAATTATAGAGATTGAGAAGGTTTCATGAAGTACGGAATTGATATTGGTCACAACTTGCGTGCTGATACAGGAGCTCAAGGTATCAGAGTAGAAGATGAAATGAATAGGGACGTGGGAACGAGAGTAATTTCAAAATTGAGAGACTTGGGACATCAGGTAGTTGAATGCAAGCCTAAGAGTGCGAGTACTTTGGGCAGCTCGCTGCGGCAACGGTGCAATATAGCCAATGCTAATCGAGTTGATCAGTTTGTTTCAATTCATTTTAATGCATTTAATGGCCAAGCTAATGGAACAGAAGTATTTGCGATTAGTGATACTGCCAAAAAAATTGCCCAGCCAGTTTTAGAAAAGATAGTGGAGTTAGGTTACTTCAATAGAAAGGTTAAAAATGGCTCTCATTTATATGTCCTCCGATATACCAATATGCCAGCAATTCTCATAGAAAGCTGCTTTTGTGATTCCCAGAAAGATATGGAACTCTACGATCCAGAAGCATTGGCTAATGCAATTGTTAAAGGATTAACAGGAGAAGAGCCACCAACTACTAAATCTTCCTCTGACGATAATGTTATAGAATTACAAAAAGCTCTCAATCGCTTAAAAGTTAAAAGTCCTGCTGGTCAGCCATTAGTAGAAAATGGCTCCCTTGATCAGGCGACTATAGCAGCAATAAAAACATTTCAAGCTATTGTAGGAATTAACCAAACTGGAATTGGTGACTCGACCACATGGAAGACTATTAATCAGATTCTTGAGCAACCCATACTTAGACCTAATCATGCTGGAGGGACCACGGTAAAATATCTCCAACGTCGGGTGGGAACTCAGGCAGATGGTATCTTTGGTTCAGGCACCGCAAGTGCTGTGATCAGATTTCAGAAACAACAAGGTTTAACGGCTGATGGTATCGTCGGACCACAAACTTGGAGTAAATTGATTGACTAGCAAGGCTTTGAGCCACGTTGATCATTCGACCAGCAGTTGCCTCATGTCTCACCCGATCAGGGAGCGTGAGATTAATGGGGGACAGGAATTATAATAGTTGAAGGTAATAACGAATATTACTGATTACTAGTATAGTTTTCCGTTAACAGGATAAGATAGTCTAATGCTCCATATAATCCTGACAATTTATCAATCGTAAAATTCTCGATATTTTGAGTAAAAATGTCCCTTTGTAATCGTCCAAATTGCCATAAATTACCATCAGTAACTATGCCATAAACAGGACGTTGAACATCTTGAGGTGCGACCCGTGGCGAATTTAATTCGCCAACGGAAAGCGCACCTAATATTTTTTTGGAAGCTACCAACTCGGCAAGGCATTGCCCCCAACCTTGTTGAAAATCATTTTTCTTCGCTTCAACAATAATAACCAGTGGTTTTTCTAAAACCGTTTTTCCTAATTCCGATTTTGTCGAAAATATATAGTCAGGAGTCCCTGAAAGCACTTGGTCATAGAAAATGCTTTTTTGAATCCAGAAAGCATAGGTTTTATAGTATTTTTTATAGAGTTATCGCAACAATGGGGAAATGATAATTTCACTCCGGGAAGCTTCCGAGCTGAATACATCTATCGTTTCTTTATAAAACTCTAGGTCTTTCAAAAAAATTTCTGGTGGGTCAGTGTCTTGAGAAACTATAAACGTTCCCTCTTCGTATTTAATTTGATAGTGTTTCTGTACATCAGCAATAGTTTTAAAGTCGCTAAATGCCATAGTTTATCAGTCTCCTGATTGGGTCTAATCATATCTTAGACATCAAACTATCTCGTTATGATATTGGAACAGATGTGCGCCGTAGCCTAAGAGACTGTTGATAAAGTAAATTATAAAGTACATCTTAAAAAAGCGATTAGTCGCTGACTGTCATAGCACTTACCAACTATAAATAGCGATCGCTCTTAACCAGAATAAATAAGTATAAATACTTGATTACTTACAAAAATCAAGATTTGACTACAATTTAACCAATGCGATCGCTAAACAACATTAAGAGGGTGAAGCCAAGCTCGGGTTTGCTGGTTGTTGGGTAGTCGAGTGCGATCGCTTTTAGCGGAAGCTGAGGCCTAAGGCCAATCGCTCTTAACCAGAATAAATAAGTATAAATACTTGATTACTTACAAAAATCAAGATTTGACTACAATTTAAGCAATGCGATCGCTAAACAACATTAAGAGCCAGAATTCCTTATTCTCGGGATTATGATCTATTTGGAGCTCTTAGCTGATCGGGTAAGCATTCAGCACTCAGCACTCAGCACTCAGCACTCAGCACTCCGCTTAATCCTTACGGCCAGGGAGAAGCTGACGTAACAAAGATTAAACTAATGCTTACCTGTTTTATTCAAAAGTCAAGTAGCGTGGCACAGGCTTCTACCGTGGCACAGGCTTCGACGCTGAGACCTAACCCATAAGCTGATAACTGATACGCGACACGCTGATAGCTGATTGCTAACAAATTAACTTATGAAAAAATCGATATTCAAAGAAAACCGAAAGTATACATTTAGTGACTATTTTGCGATGACCAATCCCACTGAGGAAATTGTTGGTGAGTTTGGTTACTCCTTTGCCATTGAAGTAATTGACCTCCCTAAGTCTACTAACTATGACCTAGATATCATTCAACAGCTCAACCATACCTACTACACCATTATTCCCAAAATAAGCATTACCTCGGAAATTGCCAAACGGGAATTTCTGATTGCCCCACTAATCCTGGAAATTGCCAAGCTGCTCCCAGTTAAAGTCAATGTTGAGTATCCCCTAGACATTAACGATCAGCTAGGGGGAGCGCTAGACTACTTATTAAAAAGTAGTCAAAATCTGATTATTATAGAAGCCAAAAAGAAAGATATTGATGGTGGTTTCAACCAGTTAGCAGCAGAATTAATTGCTTTAGATAAGTATGAAGAGAGCGAATCTATTGAAGTCCTCTATGGCGCTGTTACTCTGGGGGATATTTGGAAATTTGGAACCCTTGATAGGAAACGGAAGCACATTGCCAAAACTATTCAAAGTCAGACTATTCCTAGGGATACAGAAGAGATATTCTCAATTCTGATTGGAATACTAAGCTTAAAACCAGGGCAGAGTTCAATTAAGTTGTAACCTATAATCTATAACCTGCAACCTATGGTCAATCGGGAGTAACCGATCATGATTATTGTCATTGACAACTACGACAGCTTTACTTACAACTTAGTACAGTACCTAGGAGAATTGGGTACCCAATTACCTGTTGCATCAGAGATTCAGGTCTATCGCAATGATAAAATTGATTTACAGAAAATTCGCCAACTCAACCCAGATGGGGTAGTGATTTCTCCAGGACCAGGACGTCCTGAAGATGCTGGCATATCAAGTGCTATCTACAGCAATTTGGTGTCAAATATACCAATTCTAGGGGTTTGCTTGGGTCATCAAGCATTGGGTCAGGTATTTGGTGGGAAAATTGTTTCGGCACCAGTATTGATGCATGGCAAAACCTCAGAGATTCATCACACTGGGGTTGGGGTTTTTCGGGAATTACCCAATCCTTTCACAGCGACTCGATACCATAGCTTAGTTATTGACCGCAGCAGCTGTCCTGATGTCTTGGAAATCACGGCTTGGGTAGATGATGGCACAATTATGGGAGTTAGACATCGGAACTATCCCCACCTCGAAGGCGTCCAATTTCATCCAGAGAGTATTTTGACCTGTTCTGGTAAGCAACTTCTAAAAAACTTCTTAGAATCCCTGCCAGCATCTGCTACTCTCTCTATATCTCCCTGAAAATAAACTTGTTTCCAAGAAACCATGAAACGGCGACAGTTGATGCGCTATGTGAGTGCGGGTGTACTCACAACTCTTTCAACCGGCTTAGCTTCTGGACTCACTTCTTACCAAGCACAGCCATCACGCAATGTACTGACAGTACAGTGGCTTGGTCATACCTGCTTTTTATTTACTGGGGGTGGTGTGCGAGTTTTAGTCAACCCATTCCAAACCATTGGGTGTACGGCTAGATATAAATCACCAAAAGTAGAGGCAGATTTAGTCCTAATCAGTAGCCTACTACTAGATGAAGGAGCAGCGGAAGGAATACCGGGGAGTCCCCGGCTCCTCTTTGAACCGGGTATTTTTCAAGTAAATGGGCTAAAATTCGAAGGAATTAGTATTCCTCACGACCGAGTCGGTGGACGTCGGTTTGGTAATAATGTGGCTTGGAAATGGACTCAAAATGGTATCAATATCCTACACCTGGGAGGAGCAGCAGCACCTCTAGATATTGAGCAGAAAATTCTGATCGGGCGTCCTGATTTAGCGTTGATTCCAGTAGGAGGGGGACCGAAAGCTTACAACCCTCAAGAAGCTAAACAGGCATTTGATTTCCTTAAGGCCAAGATCATGATTCCTACTCATTTCCGAACCAAGGCCGCTGATGCCGAACAGTGTGATATTTTGCCACTGGAGGAGTTTTTAACATTGATGAAGGACACACCCATACGCCGTGCCAAAAACGATACCATTAGGATTAGCTCAAGGGATTTATCCCAGGATGGGTCAGTGATTCAACTAATGAGTTACAACTACAACTTTTAGAATGGGCTTGCCTAGCCCCTTACCCAGACTGCAACCGCTTTTCTGGACTGGTGGAGTCCCACACGCTGAGAACTCCAGTGACGCTCAGTAGTTTATGGAAGCTATCTCAGTCCAACCTAGCATAAGAATCCCCAGCTATAATTTTTAATTTAGCTGGGGTGCGTTCAAATAGCTCTCTATAGGCACCAGTTAGAAGTATCAGTTAGTCAAACAGCAGGATGTGTTAGCCAATTACTTTTCAGACATCCTCTTAACTAGTCAAGTCGGAGTTGGTACAACCTATACGGTAAAATTGCCATTAACCGGTTATATCTAGGTGGGCTTAGGCTAAAAAGAAATATAGCGAACAACTAACCAATAACTACATGATTCCACAAACCGAATATAAAGAGCGTCGTGAACAGTTGATGAGTAAGATTGGCAACGGGACCGCTATCTTTCGGAGCGCCCCGGTTGCCATTATGCATAATACTGTGGAATACAATTTCCGACAGGATAGCGATTTTTTTTACTTGACAGGTTTCAATGAACCAGAGGCCGTAGTTGTACTAGCGCCCCATCACGAAGAACACCGATTTGTCCTGTTTGTGCAACCGAAAGAACCAAAGAAAGAAGTATGGACAGGCTATCGGACAGGTGTCGAAGCAGCAAAAGAACTATTTGGTGCTGATGAGACCTATCCGATTACTGAGTTGGATGAGAAGTTACCTCAGTATTTAAAAAAGGCCGATCGAATTTATTACCACTTGGGACGGGATAAAGCTTTCAATGATACCATCCTGAAACACTGGCAAAGGTTGATGGCTCTTTATCCCAAGAACGGAACCGGACCGATGGCTCTCGAATCCACTAACTTAATTCTCTATGGGATGCGCCGGGTTAAGAGTACTAGGGAATTGAAGTTGATGCGTCAAGCTGTGGAAATCTCTGTGGATGCCCATAACCATGCTAGAGCATTTACTCAACCTGGACTTTATGAATATGAAGTGCAGGCAGAGCTAGAACATGATTTTCGGCGACGAGGTGCCATCGGACCGGCATATCCGAGCATAGTAGCATCTGGGGCTAATAGCTGCGTTCTACACTATACCGAGAACAATCGACAGATGCAAGAGGGGGATTTACTACTGATTGATGCTGGTTGTTCTTATGGGTATTATAACGCTGATATTACTCGGACATTTCCAGTGGGTGGTAAGTTTACCCCAGAGCAGAAAATTCTGTATGAGTTGGTCTTGAAGGCACAGTTGAATGCGATCGCACAAGTTAAACCAGGGAATCCCTTTAATCAATTTCATGACACGGCTGTGAAAATCCTGGTGGAAGGGTTAATCGATTTGGGACTCCTGGCTGGTGATAGTGAGGAAATTATTAAAGAAGAGAAATATAAACATATATATATGCACCGCACTGGTCACTGGCTCGGGTTGGATGTCCATGACAGTGGAGGCTACAAACAGGGGGAAAACTGGCAGATTTTTCAGCCCGGTAATGTAGTAACAGTGGAACCAGGACTTTATATTGGTCCTGATATTGAGCCTGTGGAAGGTCAGCCAGCTATTGATCAGCGCTGGCGCGGGATTGGGATTCGGATTGAGGATGATGTGTTAGTGACTGAGTCAGGGAATGAAGTATTGACTGCTGGTGTACCGAAATCCTTAGAGGAGCTAGAGACTTAAGCTATTGTTCATCTACACCAAGATATCAGCCCGTGGGTGGTGCGTTGTAAAATTAAGAATGTAGAATTAAGAATGTAGAATTAAGAATGTAGAAGGTAGAATGAAGAATGAAGAATGAAGAATGTAGAATTAAGAATTAAGAAGGTAGAATTATAGGTTCTAAAGTTTAAATTATGTATGCTGACAGAAAACCTTCAACTTTAAATTGATAATTACCAATTCTAAATTGTAAATTATAAATTATAAATTATAATTTATAAATTCGTAAGCATTCAGCGGTCAGCGGTCAGCCGTCAGCTTTGTGGCACAGGCTTCTAACCTGTGACTTTCGTGACTATTAAACGAATGCTTACCTGTTTTATTCAAAAGCTGTTATTGTAGCGTGCCCTATCCCATAAGCTGATAGCTGATAGCTGATAACTGATAGCTGATAACTGAATGCTTACCTAAATTATAAATTCTTAATTCTTAATTCTACATTCAAAAGGTCTTTGCAGAATGGGTTAGTGGATCAAACTCAAATCGCTGGTCGTAGTTTGTTTACCCATAAATATTAAAGGTAATTGTTGGTTCATCTCCCATTGCTTCCACACTATGGATCCCATCAGAGGTAAAACTAATAATATCTCCAGGGAATAGGATTTTTTCCCCAACTTGTTCGATGCGATCGCAAAAATCTGGGTCATCAGTACGCCGCCAAAAGGTGTTTTTTTCCTGGCCACTGATCACCGCTACTACTCCCCATGTACCATGGTTGTGAATCGGAGAAACTCCCACAACCAATACTGCTCCTGGTGAGAGTACTACAGAGCAAGGCAATCCTTGTGCTGGTAAAAAAAATCCTTGTGCAAGTAAAAAGAATCCTTGTGCAAGTAAATCCAATCCTTGTGCCGCTAAATAAGCTTCGTTAATCATCTACACCGATGATCACCCGTACCTAAGATACCCTGATCATCGGTGGATTTGCCCCTATTACTGCTGGTGTGATGGCAGCTTAGCATTTCCCTGGGGATACTACCTGGGCATACTACCTGGGCATACTAGCAGATTACTTAATTGCTGCCTCGCGCTATGTCTGTGCCAGCCGCCCTTCCCTTTACCTGTAGGGCTTCTATAGGATCTGATCATAATAAGTTTGACAGCTTGTAATGTATATGACACCTTGTCATATAATTGAACCATTGACAGTCATGGTTCAATTTTTTTTATGAAAAACATAGCATTGAAAAAGCTACTATCACTGCTTGTGGTAACCGTCTGTATCTTGACCTTTACCTATGGTTGCGGCGGCCCAACTACAGCAACTGTTCCTCCAGAAACCACACCTGCCCCAGCTGCTGAAGTTGCCCCAGAGCCGGAATCCCCAGCGGAACCCACTGAGGTGGCTGAAGAAGAACCCGCCCCAGCGGAACCCACCGAGGTCGCTGAAGAAGAACCCGCCCCAGCCGAACCCACCGAGGTCGCTGAAGAAGAACCCACTCCAGCCGAACCCACCGAGGTGGCTGAAGAAGAACCCGCCCCAGCCGAAGCCACTGAGGTGGCTGTAGCACCTGAGCCTGCTGCCGCAGCTGCTCCAGAAACTTACACTGTAAAAATGGGTACAGACAATGGCCAACTAAAATTTGACCCAAGTGTTCTTACCATCAAACCGGGGGACACCGTCAAGTGGGTGATGAACAAAATTGGTCCTCATAATGTTATTGTTGAGGGCAACGAATCACTGAGTCATAAAAACATGTTGATGTCTGCGGGTTCTTCCTATACATCTACATTTGATGAGCCTGGTAAATACTCCTACTACTGTGCCCCTCACCGTGGTGCTGGCATGGTAGGCAAAATCAATGTTGAAGCTGCATCATAGTAGCACTAGGACTAGGGCTGTTGATCAAGACTTTATTTGGAATGTGAAAACCACAGAGGTTTCACAAGATTAACTATTCTAAGACTTAAGCGATCGCAAATCGTGGTAGTTTAGTGAACTTAAATCAAGACTTACCTAGCAACTATAACCCTAGGGTATGACTTAAGGGCGCACGGTGTGCGCCCTTACTGCGTTTCAAGTCAGGAAGAAATCAAGAAGTTTGACAGCTTGTCTTTTGACGGAAAGAAATACATGATCTGACAATCCTGTATGGACTAGCGAACTTGTTTTTTTTAATCTCATGAGACAAATTGCATTGAAAAAGCTACTATCACTCTTAGTGGTAACGGTCTGTGTGTTGACCTTTACCTATGGTTGCGGTAGCGCAACTACAGCTACTGTTCCTCCAGAAACCACACCTGCCCCAACTGCTGCAGTTGAAACAGTGGAATCCCCAGCGGAACCCACCGAAGTAGCAGAGGAAGAAACTACTCCTGCTGAACCAGAAGCAGTAGCAGAGGAAGAAACTACTCCTGCTGAGCCAGAAGTAGTAGCAGAGGAAGAAACTACTCCCGCTGAACCAGAAGAAGTAGCTGTAGCACCTGAGCCTGCTGCTGAGCCAGAAGCAGTAGCAGAGGAAGAAACTACTCCTGCTGAACCTGTCGAAGTAGCTGTAGCCGTAGATGACGCAGCCCTAAAGAAATCAGCACAAGTCTTCTCAGCCAACTGTGCCGCTTGTCATGCAGGTGGAAAGAATTTAATCAATACCCAAAAAACTCTGAAAAAGGATGCCCTTGAGAAGTATGGCATGTATTCTAAGGACAAGATCGTTTACCAGATCACCAATGGTAAACCCCCCATGCCAGCCTTCAAAGGTAAGCTAAAAGAGGAGCAGATTGCAGCGCTTGCTGATTATGTGCTGTATCAAGCTGACAATGGTTGGTAATAGCTTGATTCAATTGGGTTTATAAACGATTTGTGAAAATCAATCGTAAGCATTCAGCTATCAGCTATCAGCTATCAGCTATCAGCTCTCAGCTATCAGCTATCAGTGATCAGCTCTCAGCTATCAGCTAAAGGCTGACTAATAACGGCTGACGGCTGACGGCTGACGACTGAATTCTTACTCACAACCTATTTATCATTCCTAGATCAGTATTAGTGGTTAGTAGTTAGTTGTTGGTGTTATTTTCATTACCAACTAGCTACTGACCACTAATTATTTTTTATAGCGCTGTGCTATAGCTTAGGACTTACGCATTTGCCCCCTAAATCCCCCAATTCTGGGGGACTTTAACTCAATTTCCCCCCAAAATTGGGGGGCTAGGGCGTGTTTTCAAAGTTTTCCGCAAGATTTAGATCCCCCCCAGCCCCCCTTAAAAAAGGGGGGAGCCATAGTCAAAGTCCCCCTTTTTTAAGGGGGACCAACGGGGGATCTCCGAGGCAAGAAAACACACCCTAGGGGGGCGAAATCAAGTTAACCGCGTAAGTCCTATAACTGAAGATCTTTCTAATAAGATGATTATTGATTTAACATTTTATCGGTATTTACTAATGATATTGATCGAGATTTTTTTTCCATTAATCATCACCTAAACATCAAATCATCAAGGGGTGATAATGATCATTATCACCCCTTGAGCCCCTAAGATTATTCGTCTTGCTCCATCGGCAGACCTATATCAAGAAAAATCAAAAATTTCGCATCGGGCATCAACTGCTTCAGAGCCTGGGAATAGCTTTTGGCATCGGAAAGGTTCTCAAACCGAGCGAAAACTAGTGGTGGCATCGGTGGCAATAGCCGAATCATTACCCATCCGTATAGTTGACTGTAAGACATAATGTAAGTTGTCTCCTTTACATGGGGATCAAGAGCCAGCCCGAGCCCGACAAGATCTGCGGGCTGGCTCTTCCGTGGAATTTATTCTCCACGTTTTCAGTATATCACAAAAAATATTAGATTATAGCATATTTTAAAAAATTTTGTAACAAATTCCTTTAGGGAGTCGGGAGTCGGGAGTCGGGAGTCGGGAGTCGGGAATAGGGAGTAGGGAGTAGGGAATAGGGAACAGGGAACAGGGAACAGGGAATAGGGAATAGGGAGGTATAAAGTTTATGGAAGGTATAGAAGATGTAGGATGTGTAGGAAGTATGGGGTGGGGCGATAATTTTGTATTTTATTAAGTTTTTTTGGTCAGGATTTGTGATATCCTCTCGGTAGTTGTTAGTAAAACAATCATAATCACCGATAGCGAACCCGTTTCTAATGGGAACTCCCCTGCTGCGGTTTTCCTTAGGGATTCTAATCGCAAAGGCATAGCAAACCCATCTTATTAATAAGCAAAAATCCGATAAGCATCACTACTATAACTATCACTAGTTAGACTATGTATCTGTGATCAAGTAGGTGTTTAAAATATAGCGGTTTCTAGCCTAATCAGGTACACAGGATTTTTTCCCTACTCCCTACTCCCTACTCCCTATTCCCTACTCCCTACTCCCTACTCCCTACTCCCTACTCCCTAATTTATAGCTCACCCAATTAATAACTCCTAAAAATGCTAATGAAAGCTCAAACAATTCTAGCGAGATATGCCCAAGGAGAAAGGGATTTCCGAAAGGTAAATCTCAGGGGTCAGTCATTCCAAGGGAGAAACCTGTCTGGGGCAGATTTTAGTGACGCTGATCTTAGAGGAGCTAACTTTAAGAATGCGATGCTCAGGGGAACTAAGTTCTGTAAGGCAAAGGCTGGATTACAAAGATCCTGGTCAATTGTTATTCTATTGGTTTCATCGATAGCGTTAATACTATCAGCAATTGCTTCATTTTATGGTGGGAGTTATGCAGCATTTATTGTTAACTATGTCCAGGGTTCAAACCTAATCTTTGCCTGGATAGCCTTGGTAGCAATAATTGTTTTATTTTTTGTTATCCTTGGTCAAGGTATTCAAACAGTCCAAGCTTTAGTGGTAGGCTTGGTCTTTGCCTTTGCCGTAGCTGTCGCTGTCGCTGGAGCCTTTGGCTTAGCCTTCCCCTTCGCCCTAGCCTTTGCCTTAGGCTTACCCTTGGTCATAGCCCTAGCGGTAGCTACCACTGGAGCGGCAGTGGAAGTGTTTGATGGTGTCTTAATTGGAGTCTTAGGCTTGTTGGTAGCAGTAGGTGGAGCTGTAGCTGGAGTCTATGCCATACAGCAGTTAGCCTTGCCCTTTGCCAGAACCGGAACCTTGGGCTTCCAGCTCGCCTCTTCCTTAGCTGGAACTTTAGCCTTCCTCTTGGCTTTACTTGGTTCTTACCTGGGCTGGGGTGCTCTAACGGAAGACCCTAAACATGCCTGGATTCGGACGAATGCGATCGCATTTGCGGCTACAGGGGGTACTAGCTTTTACAACGCTGACCTAACCGATGCTGACTTTACCGGAGCGACGCTCAAAAATACAGATTTAAGACAGGCTAATCTTACTGGTACTAGTATGGATAATACTAGTAAACTTGACTTGGCTAGACAGAGCTAAGGTGAGCTATCAGCCGTCAGCTGTCAGCTTATTTGCTACGGCCAACGGCTGAGGGTTCTTTCCCTATTCCCTGTTCCCAGATCCGCTGTTCCCTTTCCATTAATATAGCGCTATACTTTTAAAGTTTCTTAATTTGCTTCAATCAGAAAATATGATATATTGTTCAGTGAATATACTGAACCCAGTTTATCATCAAGACTCTGTTCCTTCGGTTTTCCCTAGGGAGTCTAATCCCTAAGTCAGGGGAAATACATCTAAATTAATTAATCAGCACAAATAATCTAATTATTAATACTTCAGGTAAGCCGTCAGCCGTGAGCTTTTAGCTCACGCTACGCGAACAGCCGTCAGCTCTTAGTTATCAGCTTGTTTTATTCAAAAGCTGAATGCTGAATGCTGAATGCTGAATGCTGAATGCTGACCGCTGAATGCTGATAACTGATAGCTTACTATGTTACTACCACTAATGGAAGCTATGAAAGCTAATGAAGTTCTAACCAGATATAAGAATGGAGAAAGGGATTTCCGCAGGGTAAATCTCAGAGGTCAGTCTTTCCAGGGGCAAGACCTTTCAGGAACAGATTTTAGTGAAGCTGATATTAGGGGAGCCAACTTTAAGAATGCTATTCTAACCGGAACTAACTTCTGTAAGGCCAAGGCGGGATTACAAAAACGGTGGGTAACTGTTCTTCTGTTAGTTTCCTGGATAGTGTCAGGACTATCAGGAATTCTCTCCTTCCTTGGTGGGGGGGTAGTAGCGTTTATCTTTGACAACTTAGATAACCAAGTCTCCAGCTGGATAGCTTTGGTTTGTGTAATTATAGTATATATTGTTATCCTGCGTAAAGGTATGGGAGCAGGAGCCGTCCTCGGTTTCGTCTGTGCTTTCGGTGCCGTCAGCACCGTTGCCATCGACAGCGGCAGCGTCAGCGGCTTCGCCTGCCCGATTGCCATCGCCAGCATCTATGCCGTTGCCATCACCAGCGCCAGCGCCAAGACCAGCGCCAGGGCCAGCGCCAGGGTCGTTAGCCTCTTCATCACCAGCGCCAGCGCCAGCGCCATCGCCTTCCGATTAAGCGGATCTGTAGACATAGCCGTAGCCATAGCTGTAGCCTTAGTCTTAGTATTACTTGGTGCTTACCAGGGCTGGCGTGCTCTAAAAGGGGACCCCCGAGATGCCTGGATTCGCACTACTGCGATCGCATTTGCGGCTACAGGGGGTACTAGTTTTTACAACGCTGACCTAACCAATGCTGACTTTACCGGAGCTACCCTCAAAAGTACAGATTTAAGAAAGGCTAATCTTACTGGTACTAGTTTGGATAATACTAGTAAACTTGACTTGGCTAGACAGAGCTAAGGTGAGCTATCAACCGTCAGCTGTTAGCTGATAACAAGGGTAAATATTCAGTTGGGAGTGGGGAGCACTTCCCACATTCCCCTTTCTTTCCCTGTTTCATGGGTATAGCGCTATAGTTTTTGATTGTTCTAAGTCTTTTCGCTCAGGATTTTAAGTGTTTTATCTGAGAAATTGTTATATACTCAGAGCTCTGGTTTGTGATAGGATCATAATTGATTAAATTGAATCAGTTTCTAATTGAAACTTCCCTCCTTTGATTTTCCTTGGCGATTATGATCGCGAAGGCAGGGAAAATGCATCTAAATTAATCAGCAAAAATACTCTAAGAATCAATACTTAAGGTAAGCATTCAGCAGTCAGCTGACGTAACAGAGATTAAAGCAATGCTTAGCTGTTTTATTCAAAAACTGTTCGCGTAGCGTGTGCGTAGCACATAAGCTGATAGCTGATAAACCACTATATAACTATCACTAATGAAAGCTGAAGAAGTTATAAGCAGATATAAGAATGGAGAAAGGGATTTCCGTAAGGAAAATCTCAGAGGTCAGTCATTCCAAGGAAAAGACCTTTCAGGGGCAGATTTTAGTGAAGCTGATATTAGGGGCGCGAACTTTAAGAATGCTACTCTAAAGGGAACTAAGTTCTGTAAGGCGAAGGCTGGATTACAGAAACGGTGGACAATTGTTCTTCTGTTAGTTTCATGGATAGTGTCAGGACTATCAGGAATTGTATCCTTACTTGGTGGGGCGGTAGTAGCGTTAATCTTTGACAACGACTTAGAATCCCAAGTCTTCGGTTGGATAGGTTTGGTTATACTAATTGTAGTATATAGTGTTATCCTGCGTCAAGGGCTCGGAGCAGGAGGCGCCATCGCCAGCGTCATCGCCAGCGCCATCGCAATCGTCATTGCAATCGTCTTTTCCATCCCCATACCCGTCGCCAGCGCCATACCCGTCGCCAGCGTTATCGCCAGCGCCACCATCATCGCCATCGCCACCATCATCGCCAGCGCCAGCGCCAGCGCCATCGCCACCATCATTACCAGCGCCACCATCATCGCCAGCGCCGTCGTGGGTGCCTTCAGATTAAGCGGACCCGTAGACATAGCCGTAGCCATAGCTGTGGGCTTAGTCTTAGTATTACTTGGTGCTTACCTGGGTTGGCGTGCTCTAAAAGGAGACCCCCGAGATGCCTGGATTCGCAATATTGCGATTGCATTTGCTGCTACAGGAGGTACCAGTTTTTACAACGCTAACCTAACCGATGCTGATTTTACGGGAGCTACCCTCAAAAGTACAAATTTAAGAGAGGCTAATCTCACCTGTACCTGTTGGCGAAATACCATAAAACTTGACCGAGCTAGACCAGGTAAAACTATCTTAGCTGATACTGCTGTCAGAGAATTATTGATAACTGGTAATGGTTATAATACTAATTATAGTAATGCCAATCTTAGAGGCGCAAATTTAAAAGGAGCTAAGTTAAAAAGGGCTAATCTAAAACTGGCTGATATTAGCGAAGCTACCTTAGAGGAGGCTAATTTAGAATGGGCTAATTTAACTGAAGCTCAAGCAGTTGGTACTGATTTTACTCATGCTTATTTAACCGGAGCTTGTTTAGAAGCGTGGAATATTGACTCAACAACTACCTTAACTAATATTGATTGTCAGTATGTCTTTTTACTAGAGAAGCCCAATCCTCAAGGAAGTCGAGAGCGTCGTCCCCATGATCCTGATCGGGTTTTCCAACCAGGGGATTTTGAAAAGCTCTATAAAAAGATTATGAATACCGTGCAGATTCTGCTGCGGAATGGTGTTAATCGAGAAGCATTTCGTCAAGCCTTCCAAAAAATAATGGCGGAATATCCTGAAATTACTCATGATTCGATTCAAGCCATTGAGAATAAAGGTAATGATGTTTTGCTTACCTTGGAAGTGCCAGAAGCCACAGATAAAGGTAACGTTGAAAAACAATTTTTACAAGTTTATGAAGTTAGGTTAAAAGCAGAGAAAAAAATTGCTTTTCTAGAGGGTAGAGAAGAGGCGATAACTCACCATATTCAGGATCTAAAGGAAATTGCTATAGCCTCTAAAAGCAATCAGTCATCGAATCCTATAGTTAATTTTACAAATACAGCTAAAGCGGAGAGTAATATGTCAGATAATTCACAGAGTTTTAATATAGGTAATATAGATCAAAGCCAAGCTAATAATCCTAATAACTTTAATGTTTTAAACGACAATGCTAGACAAGTTAACACGAATAATTTTACATCAGAGCAAAAACAAAGCTTAGCCGAAGCAGCAGCAGAAATCCAGCAACTCCTAAACCAACTATCCCAGACTAATCCCACGACAACCAACAAAGAAAAGATGATAGTTGTAGGTGAAGTTATTGACCAAATTGAGACTAACCTAACCTTAAAAAATAAGGTTATCAATGCCCTGAAAGCAGGAGGAGTAGAAGCCTTCAAGGAAGCTATAGATCATCCTCTGGTGAATATTTTGATGGCTACAGTCGAGGGATGGACAGAGGTTTAGGCGTAGGGTGCGTTAGGGACGGGCTCGCAATGATTTTCTCCGTCGCCAGTGTTTAAAAAGCCCGTCCCGTAACGCACCACCGGGTTAAACAGCTTTAATGAGATGTATGAAATTAATGTTTAGTAGTAATTTCCGAAATAGCGTTGCCTCAGTCTTTGAATGAATATCAGTAGAGTGGGCATCCTGCCCGCCCGCAAATCTATTAAATATCAGTAGAGTGGGCATCCTGCCCGCCCGCAAATCTATTAAATATCAGTAGAGTGGGCATCCTGCCCGCCCGCAAATCTATTAAATATCAGTAGAGTGGGCATCCTGCCCGCCCGCAAATCTATTAAATATCAGTAGAGTGGGCATCCTGCCCGCCCGCAAATCTATTAAATATCAGTAGAGTGGGCATCCTGCCCGCCCGCAAATAAGCATGAATATCAGTAGAGTGGGCATCCTGCCCGCCCGCAAATAAGCATGAATATCAGTAGAGTGGGCATCCTGCCCGCCTGAAAATAAGCATGAAACTGGCAAGATGCCAGTTCCACGCCTGATGCCCATTCCATGATCTATTGAAACTGGCAAGATGCCAGTTCCACGCCTGATGCCCATTCCATGATCTATTGAAACTGGCAAGATGCCAGTTCTACCAAGATGCCCATTCCATGATCTATTGAAACTGGCAAGATGCCAGTTCTACCAAGATGCCCATTCCATGATCTATTGAAACTGGCAAGATGCCAGTTCCACGCCTGATGCCCATTCCATGATCTATTGAAACTGGCAAGATGCCAGTTCTACCAAGATGCCCATTCCATGATCTATTGAAACTGGCAAGATGCCAGTTCCACGCCTGATGCCCATTCCATGATCTATTGAAACTGGCAAGATGCCAGTTCCACGCCTGATGCCCATTCCATGATCTATTGAAACTGGCAAGATGCCAGTTCCACGCCTGATGCCCATTCCATGATCTATTGAAACTGGCAAGATGCCAGTTCCACGCCTGATGCCCATTCCATGATCTATTGAAACTGGCAAGATGCCAGTTCCACGCCTGATGCCCATTCCATGATCTATTGAAACTGGCAAGATGCCAGTTCCACGCCTGATGCCCATTCCATGATCTATTGAAACTGGCAAGATGCCAGTTCCACGCCTGATGCCCATTCCATGATCTATTGAAACTGGCAAGATGCCAGTTCTACCAAGATGCCCATTCCATGATCTATTGAAACTGGCAAGATGCCAGTTCTACCAAGATGCCCATTCCATGATCTATTGAAACTGGCAAGATGCCAGTTCCACGAATTTCGAGCCTACTCCAGTCAGTAATGCCACCGATTAAGATGAGAAATAGGAACAAATTTCTCTAATCTTGTCACAACAACCAACAATGAAAGGACTCTGGCTCGAAAACCAGCAACTGCAACTGCGCACTGACCTACCTGTGCCATCACCACCCTCTGATGAAGCCTTAGTGCGGGTGTTGCGTGCGGGGATATGCAACACGGATTTGGAACTAATCCGAGGCTATTACCCCTACAAAGGTATATTAGGTCATGAATTTGTTGGTGTTGTGGAAGATGGACCAGACAATTTAGTCAACCAGCGGGTGGTGGGAGAAATTAATGCCGCCTGTGGTGAGTGTCGATTTTGTAGAAGTGGACAACCGACTCACTGCCAAAACCGTACTGTCTTAGGTATTGTTAACCGTAACGGAGCCTTTGCTGACTATCTGACCTTGCCAGTAAAAAACTTACATCCCTTACCCGATACTATTTCTACTGATGCCGCCACCTTTACTGAACCTTTGGCTGCTGCTCTGGAAATTCAGGAACAAGTCAGGGTTGCTCCCGACCACCAGGTGTTAGTAGTCGGAGACGGTAAGCTCGGACAACTGGTAGCACAAACCCTAGCCCTAACGGGCTGCAATTTGCTAGTGATTGGCCGTCATCACGAGAAGTTGGCCAATTTAGAAGCAAGAGGAATAAAGGTAGGCTTTGCCGATGCCATCACTAACGGTAGTTTCGATATCTCAGTCGAGTGTACTGGCAACCCCGAAGGCTTTGCCCTTGCCCGTGGAGCCTTGCGCCCACGAGGTACCCTGGTACTAAAAAGTACCTACGCTGGCCAGCTAACCTTTGATGCATCATCTCTGGTAGTAGACGAAATCACGCTAATCGGTTCCCGTTGCGGTCCCTTTAAACCAGCAATTAATTTATTAGCACAAGATAAAGTAAATGTCAACTACCTGATCCAAGCTCATTACCCAGTTGAAGAAGGGTTAACCGCCTTTAACCATGCCCAGCAGCAGGGAGTCTTGAAAATTTTACTGACCATGGATCAGAACTCTTGAAACATGATCAATAGGTGATGGGATGTCAGCTATCAGCGGTCAGCTATCAGCTATCAGCTGAATATCAGTAGAGCGGGCATCCTGCCCGCCTGGGTATTATACAGGCAAGATGCCCGTTCCACGCCTGATGCCCGATACAGGCAAGATGCCCATTCCACTCAATCTCAGTAGAGCGGGCATCCTGCCCGCCTGGGTATTATACAGGCAAGATGCCCGTTCCACGCCTGATGCCCGATACAGGCAAGATGCCCATTCCACTCAATCTCAGTAGAGCGGGCATCCTGCCCGCCTGGGTATGATACAGGCAAGATGCCCATTCCACGCCTGATGCCCGATACAGGCAAGATGCCTATTCCACTCAATCTCAGTAGAGCGGGCATCCTGCCCGCCTGGGTATGATACAGGCAAGATGCCCGTTCCACGCCTGATGCCCGATACAGGCAAGATGCCTATTCCACACTCCCTATTCCCGATTCCCTACTCCCTACTCCCTACTCCCTACTCCCTACTCCCTACTCCCTACTCCCTACTCCCTTTACTAAACCATGACTTATCAACAACAATCCGAATTCGAGAAATCTCTAAATATCCGTGCGATGACCACCAAACAAATTTGGTCTTATTCTACTGTGATGTTAGCGATTTGTATGATTTTTGCCCCAGGCAGATATAAGTTAGCTCTACCGATGATTGTCATCGGGGGCGCAGCAACTAGCACCGCTTTTGTTTGGCACTCTCATAACAAGTCCGATAAAACCCTTCTTCCTAATCAAGTACAACAAATAGAAGAACGCCTCGGTAACATAGAAACTATTGTGGGACGGGATGATTTGGAAGTAAATTTGAAACTTAAACAGTTAGAAGAAAAGATATAGTACAGCAGTTTTAAATTGGATGAGGTACAAATTCTTGGGTTTTAGGGAGCAGGGAGCAGGGACTTCGGAGCAGGTAATAGGTAAAAAATACTGTGTACCTGATAGCTAGTAAAAACGCTGTATTTGTAAGTTTAGGTATAAACGAAATATAGTATTATAATTGAGTATTATATCAGGCTCGATTATAGTATATAAGGCTAGATAATTTGGAAAGATATCACCTAATATAGCGTTGATCATACTTATGAGGTACAGTCAATCTTATTACCTCTACTCCCTACTCCCTACTCCCTACTCCCTGCTCCCTTAAAAAAAAGACCTCACCTAATTGAAAACCGCTATACAATAATAATGCTCAAAACGAAGACTTATGTAACTGCTACACTATCTACACTACTCCTAGCACTAGTAATTGGATGTAATGGGGCGGATTCCCCAAAGGGTGTATCTCCATCTCCTGATCCAGATGCTTCCAAGTCCTCAGAACCAGAGAATGCACTAAAGGTGATCCAAAAGCCTGATCAACCCCTAACTGTTGCGGAAACGAATCCTAATCCAGGAAGCCAACAGAGTGTTGACCAATACCTGAAAGGATTATCCGCCAAAGGGATGACCAAGACCAATCAAGGGATATGGATCGAATCAGGAGATACCCTCTTAGCGAATTACCAAGGCACTACTCCCTTACCCGCAGCATCCCTTACCAAAGCAGCCACCACCCTAGCCGCTCTTTCTACTCTTGGTCCTGACCACCAATTCATTACCAAATTTAGCGCCACCGGACCGATTGAGAACGGGGTGCTACAAGGAGACCTAGTGGTTGAAGGATCAGAAGACCCCTTTTTTGTTTGGGAAGAAGCCATAGCAGTAGGCAACCAGTTAAATCAGTTAGGAATCAAGCAAGTAACCGGTAATTTGGTGATTGTGGGTAAGTTTTATATGAATTTTGAGACCTTACCCCTCAAAGCTGGCACTCTGCTCAAGCAAGGCTTGAATGGTAAGAGTTGGCCACCAGCAGCAGAAACTCAGTATCAGACCTTACCCCCAGGTACCCCTAGACCAGAAATTGCGATCGCAGGCTCTGTGCAAGTGGTAGCTTCACCCCCTGACAACCTACAGCCCCTAGTGCGCCAGTATTCCTTTCCCTTGGCGGAACTGCTGAAGAAAATGAATCGCTACAGTAATAATAAAATGGCCGACATGCTAGCGAATACAGCTGGTGGTGCCAAAGTGGTAGCCCGCAAAGCAGCAGAAGCAGCGGGAGTACCCCAATCAGAAATTAGCTTAATCAATGGGTCTGGTTTAGGTGAAGAAAATCGCATGTCTCCTCGGGCTGTCACTGCTGTATTTCTCGCCATTGAGCGCTATCTTCAGCAATACAACATGACCGTTGCTGATGTATTTGCCATCGTAGGAGAAGACAAAGGTATATTAAATGAACGTCCATTGCCTAACTTAGCAGTAGTGAAATCCGGTAGTTTGAATTATGTTAGTACCTTAGCCGGAGCCTTACCAACTCAAACCTATGGCACTGTTTGGTTTGCTGTCATGAATTCAGGAGGAGACTATACCAAATTCCGGACTGAGCAAGAGATGCTGCTAAAAGAATTAGTAACTAAATGGGGAGTGGTGCAATCTCTTCCTCCTGACATTAAACCATCACCTCAGAGGATCGGTAAGAGGTCGTTTAGTGAAATTGTTAGGTAGGGAGTAGGGAGTAGGGAGTAGGGAGTAGGGAGTAGGGAGTAGTCAGCGGTCAGTAGTCAGCAGTCAGCCGTGGCACAGGCTTCCAGCCTGTGACCTAACCCGCTGCATCGCTTATTCAAAAGCACCGATCTAGTAGCGTGGGCATAAGCTGATAGCTGGTAGCTGATAGCTAATAGCTGATAGCTTACCTCCCGAATCCCGACTCCCGATTCCCGATTCCCGATTCCCGACTCCCCATTCCCGACTCCCTGCTGTATCCTAGTTGAGTGTTAACTAAACTCTCATTAACTGAGAAATATAGATGGCAAACCCAACCGCAACCCTAGAAACCTCTTTAGGCACAATTACCGTGGAATTGTTCACAGATGTGATGCCAGAGACAGCCGGTAATTTCATTAAACTAGCCAAGTCTGGTTTCTACGATGGTCTTCATTTTCACCGGGTGATTAATAACTTCATGATTCAGTTTGGCTGTCCCTATAGCAAGGATCCCAATAGTGGTCGCGCCGGTACCGGGAATGGTCCTGACGGCTGCATCCAGGATGAGCACCCGGACAATGCCAAAATCTCCAATCAGCCAGGTACATTATCTATGGCAAATACCGGTGCTCCCAATAGCGGTAGTTGTCAGTTTTTCATCAATACACGAGACAATTCCTATCTCGATTGGTTTTCTCCAGGTCCCTCGAAGCACCCGGTTTTTGGTAAAGTGACTGAGGGTATGGATGTGGTGCAAAAGATTGAAAGCACCCCTACTGATCGCGGTGATCGCCCCAAAACCCCTGTTCAAATGGTGAAAGTGACGATTAACGAGTAACGTCAGCTATCAGTAATCAGCTATCAGTTATCAGCGGTCAGCAATCAGTTATCAGTTATCAGTTATCAGTTATCAGCTATCAGCTATCAGCTACCTGTAGGGTGGGCAAGGTTTTGCCCACCCTACACATGGAGTCTGTGGGTAAGTCCTGATCAAATAAGCTGACGGCTGACCACTGACGGCTGACCACTGACCTTTTCTCTTTTTCTAAGATATTCTTCAACAAGCCGAGTTGATATAATATGAATATATCACTAGGGGAGCAAATTCTTTAGTGTTAGCGTCTACCGGGAATAGTCTGACTTAGGAACGGTAAAACCCATGAACACATCACCCTGGCTAGCAGCTACTGCCATCACTACAGCTTCTTGCCTTACCTTAGGCGCTATCAATCCAGCAGCAGCCAATACTTTTGACAACATCGAAGTTAACGGAAACAATTTTATTGCCGTTGCTGCCCCTTTTGGTTATAACAGCTATCAATTACTAATCATCGAGCAGATTGCAAACTGGCAAGCGTGCTGGGGTGAACGTGGCACTAACCCAGTTGTAGTAGAGCCTCTGCTGCTCAACTTTGACTTTACAGGAATTTGTGGCCGCAGTACCGACAGCAACGGCTATTCTATGCGCGTCGATAGTCAAGACTTCGGCCTAGACTATATGCTCAGAGTGGTTAAGCGGAATGGGGAATTGGTATTAGTAGGGAGTCACCGCATTGACCGCAATGCCCCAGACATTGAGCTTGGCCGCACCAGAGGTTTGGCTAATGGCTTTCTCAAAATCTTTCTTGATCCTGGTTGGCGATTTACCAAACGTGTCTATCAAGGCAGACAATTAGGTCACATCTATCTTACCTATGGTGCGATCGCTAATACTGTCGCGCCACAGTGGAACAGTAGCCCTCAACCTTCACCACCTACCCCCAGCAGGGAATATATTTTTACCAAACCACAAGCCCAACCAAAGACTAGTGGTGAACGTTTTCCTGACACTAGCCCTCAACTTCCAGCACCTGCACCGGCAGAATCCTCAGATGATGGCATACCAGTGTTTGAGGGGTCTAATTAAGAATTTCACGAGTAGGGAGATAGGGAGATAGGGAGATAGGGAGATAGGGAGATAGGGAGATAGGGAGATAGGGAGATAGGGAGATAGGGAGATAGGGAGATAGGGAGATAGGGAGATAGGGAGATAGGGAGATAGGGAGATAGGGA
>NZ_JAAHHX010000110.1:0-12927 GCF_010672065.1 Moorena sp. SIO4A1
GACTATTAAATTTTAAATCCATGTACCTGGAAAAAAGCAGAGTAATCAAAAAGTAAGCATATGCGCTACGGGCACGCTACTTGAGGTGCCGTCAGTTGTCAGCTGTCAGTTGTCAGCTTAAAATAAATCTGGTTTCCATGGAAAAGTTTTGCTTAGGGATCAGCTACGGGCAGCCAAAGGCGATTGGCCTATGGCCTCAGCTTCCGCGCTTATGCGATCGCGTTTGAATGGGGATGTTGGTTTTTGCTCGGGTAATTCCAACGCAACGGTGGAAGTGGGGGGTGGATCTCATTAAAGCTGTTTGACCCGGTGGCTGGAATGGCCATCTTGGTGGAATGGCCATCTTGGTGGAACGGGCATCTTGCCCGTTACAATTCCCAGGCGGACTGTCCCAACACTGGATACCGAGAAAATGAGGGCGAGCTCGTCCCTAATGCATTTTACGAACTCGTAGGGGTGGGAGTAAAAGGGTCACTTTCCCTTAACAAAATTTAAAAGCAAGACATTACTCCAAAACTAGGTAAATGTTCTATAAGTAGAGACAGGGTCCGCTAGATTTCTCAAAAACACTATCTAGGTTTGGCATGACCACAGACCAGGAACCGATAACCCGAAAACCAGTCAGTAAGGCAACTCAAGATCCAACACAGCCACCAACTAGACTAGTAACATGGCCTGGAAAGTTTACTAATAAACTCCTGATCAACATCTGGGAGCCCTTGGACCAGATTGGGAAAGCTTTAATAGGTGACCTCTGGCGAGATGTCTATTTGACAATTCAGGATGCGATTGGTCTTAGCATCCTATACGTTATTTTCGGCTGGATATTTCAGTCGATAACTAAAGAAAATTTTACAGGCTTTGATCAATGTGTGGGTACCTGGAACGTTTGGGAAGTAAACCGCTACTTCTGCCTTGTTGTTGTCCTGTTAGCTTTTAGCTCCTGTATTACCTTAAGTGGTCGGATTGTCAAACGCTTCTTAAAAGACCTGATTAATCATCTACGATGGAATCAATAGGCTAGTTAGTATGTCTCCAGTTAAACGCGAAGAAATTAGTCTCTACGAAGAAGCCAAAGCTGGTCTGAGTTCTTTGTTTTGGCAAACAGCCCAAGTTTTTACTAGTTTACTAGTAATCTTCTTGTTCGCTGGTGGCAACCCTCCCGCTTGGTTAGTCACCGCCAGTTTTTTCGTCGGCATTGTATTTGTTGCTTGGAGAGAACACAAGCGGACTAAGGATGGATCAGGTGAACAGAAACAAACAAATGAGAAGGAGGATAAATCAAACCCAACTATAGTTTCCAAAGTTTCCAATCACAGTTACAAGCAAATTGAAGCCAGTGAGGTCTTGAGAAGATATGAAGCAGGAGAAAGAGATTTCCGAAGGGAAAATCTTAGAGGTCAGTCATTCCAGGGAGAAGACCTTTCAGGGGTAGATTTTAGTGAAGCGGATATTAGAGGGGCAAACTTTAATAATGCTATTTTAAAAGGTACTAAGTTTTGTAAGGCCAAGGCGGGATTACGAAAGAGAATAGCAATTATTTTAATAGCATCATCATGCCTGCTTTCAGGACTATCAGGGGCAGCCTTTGGGCTAGTCGGTGTGAATGCCTCAAATGTTCTGAACCCTAAATATATTAATAAATATACTTTTATTCCTGCTACAGTAATCTTTGTCGTATTAGTACTTTTCTTTACTCTCACTATCAGGCGTGGTTTTACAAAAGATATAGCAGCTTTCGCTGGAACTGTAGCTGGAACTTTAGCTATTTGTGAGGCTTTGGCTTTTGTTGTATTTAAGGATACGGGTCTCGATATAGGTCAGGAAACAGCTTGGAAGTTAGCTGGGGTAGGGTTCTGGGGTTTGACTGGTGTTGTATCGGGCACTTTAGCTGTGACTGGAGCTTGGGCTATCAATCGGACTAAAACTCTGGTTCTGTTCGGATTTTGGATTGTGGGTTTAGCTATAGCTATTTATCTTAGTTGGTTTTTGTCTAAAGGTTTATCTACAGGGTTTATTTACAGGTTGCCTTACGCTGTGACTTGGGCTGTGGCTCTAGGGTTACTGTGTATTTATTTTAGTTGGCAAGCCTTAGAAGAAAATAAAAAATTTGTTGTGATTCGGACTCTTGCTCTTGCTTTTGCTGCTATAGGAGGTACAAGTTTTCACCAAGCTGATTTAACCGATGCTGATTTTACGGGAGCTATCCTCAAAAGTACAGATTTACGAGAGGCTAATCTCACTCGTACGTGTTGGCGAGATACTATAAAACTTGACCGAGCAAGACCAGTTGAAACTATCTTAGCTGATACAGCTGTCAGAGAATTATTAGTTAGTGGTGATGGTAACAATAAGTCTTATGTTAAGGCCAATCTTAGAGGTGCAAATTTAAGAATGGCTAATCTAAATAAAGCTAATTTAAAACTGGCTGATCTTAGCAAAGCCACTTTAGAAGAGGCTAATTTAGAATGGGCTAATTTAACTGAAGCTAATTGCGTTGGTACTGATTTTACTCAGGCTTATCTTACGGGAGCTTGTTTAGAAGCGTGGAATACTGAAAGTAGCACCAAGCTTGAAAATGTTGACTGTAAATTTGTATATCTTCTTGAAAAAACCAAGCATGATCAAACAGACGATCGCGAACGTCGTCCAAGTAGTGGCGAATTTCAACCAGGAGAATTTACCAAGCTATTCCAAGAGGTCTTAAATACTGTTGACCTAATTTTCCGAAACGGTGTTGACTGGAAAGCTTTTGTTGCAGCTTTCAGAAAAGTCCAAGTAGAGAATGAAGATACCGAACTAGCTATTCAGAGTATTGAAAATAAAGGGGATGGTGTAGTTGTTGTTAAGGTAAGTGTTCCCCCTGACACAAATAAAGAAAAGATTCATAGTGACTTCACGAAAAACTATGAACTTGCCCTCAAAGAATTAGAAAAATATAAAGCAGAATTAAAAGATAAAAATGAACAGATAGTAAGTTATCGTGAGGATAGCAATAAATTATGGAATATTATTCAACTACTAGCTAATAGATCTATTTACACCATTATTGATGTTAGAGCTAAAGCCGAGAGTGATATGTCAGATAATTCACAGAGTTTTCATATAGACCAAAGCAAAGCTAATAATCCTAATGTTACTAATCCTAGTATTGCTGTTGCCAAAGACAATGCTATACAAGAACTTAAAATTACTAATTTGACACCAGAGCAAAAACAAAGCCTAGACGAAGCAGCAGCTGAAATTCAGCAACTCCTAAACCAACTATCTCAGACTAATCCCACTACAACCAACAAAGAGAAGATGATATTTGTAGGTGAAGTTATTGATCAAATTGACAATAACCCAACCCTAAAAGCCAAAGTGATCAATGCCCTGAAAGCAGGAGGAGTAGAAGCCTTCAAAGAAGCCATAGACCATCCTTTAGTTAACATTTTGATGGCTACGATTGAGGGATGGAAAGAAGTTGAGGTGTAAGCTATCAGCTATCAGCTATCAGTTATCAGTTATCAGCTATCAGTTATTAGCTATTAGCTAATAGCTAATGGGCTACGCCCACGCTACTTGAGGTGCCAAAGGCCAACGGCTGACGGCTGACGGCTGACGGCTGACCGCTGACGGCTGACCGCTGACCGCTGACCGCTGACCGCTTACAATAGGCTTATCAGCTCAAGTAACAATTTTCCAATGGTTCAGCAGCTAACTCCCACCACCGATGACATTTTTTATCCCGAAAGTGACGGTAAGCCCTTGGCGGACAATACCCTTCAATTTGAACTAATTACCACCATTAAGTTTGGCCTAGAAGTTCGATTCAAAGATGACCCCAATGTGTTTATCGCCGGGGATTTGTTGTGGTATCCAGTACAAGGACAACCAAAAATCAACCAAGCCCCCGATGTCATGGTAGTTATCGGTAGACCAAAAGGGCATCGGCCTTCTTACAAAACCTGGGTTGAAGATAACCTTAATCCCCAGGTGACCTTTGAAATAGCCTCACACACAAACACTATCAAAGAATTAGAAGAGGATAAACTCAAGTTTTACCAGACCCATGGAGTAGAAGAGTACTATCTTTTTGACCCAAATCGAACAAAACTAAAAGGCTGGTTGCGTTCATCAGAAACCTTAGAACCCATCCCCCAGATGCTTGGTTGGGTTAGTCCCCGTTTAGGAATTACCTTTGACTTAGTAGACTCGGAATTGGTACTGTATTCTCCTAAGGTCGAGCGCTTTGCTATAGCAGTCGAAGTATAGATTAGGACGTTAACTGAACAGCTAAATCAACTCTCTATCTAAAATCTTCGATAGTACCTTTTGATTTTATAACCCGATTTTTAATCGGAAACCAATAATGTTATATTTTCTTTAAATCAGGAGAATAGGGGGGCAAATAGTGAATTTCACAATCCGCTGCTTCAACTAATTATCTAATTCTTTATCCTCTCTTGGTGCGCGTTCCATAGGCGAATAAACCTCGCGCCTTGTCGCACCTCTGGATTTAATTCAGGAATCAATTTATCTTTAAGCCATGTCTCAAATACTGAAGGATTACAAGAACCATCAAAAGTCAGTGGCGCTATCAGTTTTCCTTCAACCAAACCACTCATAATCCTGACTCTTACACTTCTTTTTACTGATTTTAAGTCATAAAATCTTTTTCCTTTTATTGATGCAGTCCCTCATGGAGGAAACCCCCGTCATGCCACTGCATCGCTCTCATTCCATCCATAACCATAGTCTTCACGATTATCCATTCCTGATTCATCTATATAAACTAACTGTTCCAGCTTCTTTTGACTAACTTTTTATCGAAACGCTTTTTTTCTTCATCTCTTTATCGATAACCGTAAGTTTTTTTTTCGGGTATAACCAATTTTTTTAAAGCCTTTACCTATAGTCCTATCACTAATCTTTTATGACCACGCTTCTGCCATTTTATTCTGAGTTAAGCTACCATGAGCACGGGACAAATTACCGAAATTTATCCAAATCAGCTATTTTAGAAATATATCCCTTTTGATAACCCTCTTTTGCCCTATAATCTCTTGTTTACTTTCTCTTTTTTAACCAGAGGTCAATTGTATTTCGGCTAATTTTGAAGAGATGACTAGCTTCAGTTTTTCCCATGCCATCGTCAATAGCGCCCATGACTTTTGTTCTTAAATCGTAACTGTAAGGAACTGGCATTTAATTAATTGATTAACAATACTTTACTTTCTGACTAGTATGTCCTAAGATTTGCTTCGACTGCTATAAATGCTGCTAAAACTCGTTACCAACAACAGATTTACCGGCATTCTTTGGAGATGATCAAATATCAGACTAATTTACAACGGCAGCAGTACCAGCTGGCATCCTTGGTGAAGCAGTCTCAGGAGGTGGAGAAGGAGCTGGCGGAGTTGAGTGTTGTGCGATTCTCCTAGGTCGCCGCTACGCGAACGCCCTATGCTGGTCGGGTTAGACGGGTGAAGATTGTCTCGCAGACGGACCGGGTGATCACTGCTGAGATTACTCTTGATGTTAGGGATGGTGGTTAATTCTAGGGCAAGGGCATGTTTGTGGTAGTGGTGTCTTTGCCCAATAAGTTTAAAATGATCGGAGTCAATAACATCATCTGACCACTAAGACTTGAACTTTTATTCTCTCATTAAAGTATATTTACCGGATACCACTAAGATAATTTAAAAACCATTGTCTAGTCAATGACTTTGTTGATTATTGTATGATATTAAGCATTTTGATAGTCAATAATCTGTAGTTAATCATACAAATTACTGAACTTTTATGTTCGAGATTTAAACAATATTTTTTATGGGATAATTTTTTTAGTTATCAAGGATAGTATTTACTATCAAGGAAAATAAACATGACTAATATCATCAATGGAACACCAGGGAATGATTTGCTTGAGGGTACTCCTGGTGATGACCAGATTAATGGTAACGGTGGAGATGATACTCTTTTAGGTCTTGCTGGCAATGATCAAATCAATGGTGGTTCTGGCAATGATTCCATCGAAGGTAATGATGGTGATGACCAGCTTAATGGCAATGGTGGCAATGATTTGATTTTCGGTGATGCTGGAAATGACCAAATCAATGGTGGTTCCCAAGCTGATTTTATTGTTGGCGGTGCTGGTGATGATGTAATAAATGGCAACGGTAGCAATGATGGCGGTGAGCTCCTTTTTGATTTTGATGGAGGAAATGATACTTTAACGGGATCTTCAGACCGAGAGCTTATTGCTGGTGGCGATGGCGATGATATTATTTTTGGTAATGGTGGAGACGATAGAATTTTTGGTGGCGAGGGTCTAGACCAAGTCTTTTTAGGAACCGGTGCTGCTGAAGTCATTTTAACTACAGGGGAGGGGTATGATACTATCTATAATTTTGATCTTAGTCAAGCTAAATTTGTTCTACTCCCATTCTTTGTAGGCCAAGACTTAGATTTTGGGAGCTTGGAATTTTCTGATACTAACCAAGGAACTGAAATAATTGGTAACGGTGACCTTCTAGCGGTTGTCGTTGGAGTTCAGGCTAGTCAAATCGATAATCCTGATCTCTTTCGCGATTCAATATTATTATTCGAATAATTTGTGATTGTCAGCTTCATCTATTTAGTAGTTGCTCTTCATTTATGGGGAAAAACTAACAATATAAGTTATTCACAAATATTTTTGGGAAGCTCAATAGTCTGATGGGCTTCTAACTATATTATTGTTTCTAGACCCGATGATGGGTCTTTTTTTTTTGTAATGACTAGGACTGCGGTTAGATCTATCTTTTTGATGGCTGGGATTCTCCTACAGAGACCCTACGGGAACGCCTTTGGATACCGATAGGGTATTGTGCTTTTACACCCGTAGTCAATAACATTATTTGACCACTAATACTTGGACTTTTATTCTCTCATTAAAGTATATTTACCGGATAGCACTAAGATAATTTAAAACCCCTTGTCTAGTCAATGACTTTGTTTATTATTGTAATAATTTAAGCATTTTGATAGTCAATAATCTGTAGTTAATCAGACAAATTACTGAACTTTTATGTTCGGGATTTAAACAATATTTTTTATGGGATAATTGTTTTAGTGATCAAGGATAGTATTTACTATCAAGGAAAATAAACATGACTAATATCATCAATGGAACACCAGGGAATGATTTGCTTGAGGGTACTCCTGGTGATGACCAGATTAATGGTAACGGCGGGTATGATACTCTTTTAGGTGGTGCTGGCAATGATCAAATCAATGGTGGTTCTGGCAATGATTCCATCGAAGGTGGTTCTGGTGATGACCAGCTTAATGGCAATGGTGGCAATGATACTCTTTTAGGTGGTGCTGGCAATGATCAAATCAATGGTGGCTCTGGCAATGATTCCATCGAAGGTGGTTCTGGTGATGACCAGCTTAATGGCAATGGTGGCAATGATTTGATTTTCGGTGATGCTGGAAATGACCAAATCAATGGTGGTTCCCAAGCTGATACAATTTTTGGCGGTGCTGGTGATGATGTAATAAATGGCAACGGTAGCAATGATGGCTTTGATATCCTTATTGATTTTGCTGGAGGAAATGATACTTTAACGGGATCTTCAGACCGAGAGATTATTGCTGGTGGCGATGGCGATGATATTATTTTTGGTAATGGTGGAGACGATAGAATTTTTGGTGGCGAGGGTCTAGACCAAGTCTTTTTAGGAACCGGTGCTGCTGAAGTCATTTTAACTGCAGGGCAGGGGTATGATACTATCTATAATTTTGATCTTAGTCAAGCTAAATTTGTTCTACTCCCATTCTTTGTAGGCCAAGACTTAGATTTTGGGAGCTTGGAATTTTCTGATACTAACCAAGGAACTGAAATAATTGGTAACGGTGACCTTCTAGCGGTTGTAGTTGGAGTTCAGGCTAGTCAAATCGATAATCCTGATCTCTTTCGCGATTCATTATTATTATTCTAATAATTTGTGATTGTCAGGTTCATCTATTTAGTAGTTGCTCTTCATTTATGGGGAAAAACTAACACTATAATTTATTCACAAATATTTTTGGGAAGCTCAATAGTCTGATGGGCTTCTAACTATATTGTTTCTAGACCCGATCATGGGTCTTTTTTTTGCGTTGCTGAATTGAAGTATGATTCCAAATAAATGCTTACGCTTACGTACAGAATATTCCTAAGCATAAGGAACTATAACATCTCATAATTTTAGATAATGAATGAGCAATATATCGGACTATGATCTCCCAAAACCAATCCCAAAATACCTTTTTGAAAGTGCTCTACCGCTGTCCATAGCCAGATTTGTTTTTTTTTACTTGACAAATGTTTCTAATTGATCGAGTTCTCCTACCTCGGGAATTCCTTGTGCTTCCTAGGCATCTGGCAATAATTATCCCACTTTTTTAATCCCAGTTATCACTGTGGTGTGGTTAACTCCTTTAACTCTCTCAATAGCTCTGAGTCCCATACCATTGACCTATAGTTTTAAGCACTCACGCTGAAGGGATAAATCCAGAGGATTTTGACTTGTAATCTAAGCATTCAGCTATCAGCTTATGGGCTATGGCAGGAAACGGGCAAGATGCCCGTTCCACAAAACGCTTAAAATCATTCCATTATTAAGCAACGCCGAATTTTTTCCCTGTTCCCTGTTCCCTGTTCCCTATTCCCTATTCCCTACTCCCTACTCCCTGCTCCCTTTAAACCAAATGTAAACTAACTCCATCCTGAGAATTAAGCAATAACAACTGAGCCGGTAGAGCCTGTTTAGTCTCACTATTCCAAATAGCTAAACGCGCTTCTAAGGATGACTTCAGCTCCTGAGTCGTTCCAGTTAAATATAGTGCTTCTAAATTAACCGCTTCTACGCCATCAACGGCCTGAATTAATGCTGTTACTTCTGCCGCTGTTACCCCTTGACCAAAGGTACGCTGTTCAAAGGCAAAAGCAGACACTAATAGTGTTTTAACCTCAGATAAAACCAGATCGCTGCGATAACGAGAATCCACCCATATCCCTGCTTGAAGATTAAAGTAAAGGGCTTCATAACTATCAATTTCAACCTTAGACGCTACCGCCAGACGGCGCTGCTGAGCTGGGTCACGAGCAGCATTAATTCCATTGACCAGATTAGTATATAATATAGAATCAGGGCTGACTTGATTGCCATTACGGTCTGCAATGGTAAGGTGAATCAAGGGTAAGTTTTGCCCAATCTCTAAAGTAGCTACCTTGGCTTTACCAATACCAGCAAAGCTACGGGTAAATGTCTCAAAATCTTGCACTGAGACAATGCGCTCCATGGGCAAAATATTGACAGGAGCTTGAGACCGAGCTTGGTCACGGGTTTCTGGAGAAGCTGCTCCGATGGCGGTTAGGGGATTAGTAACATCTACAATTCCCAAGGGTCTGGTTTGCAGAACAGTAAGACTCCCAGCCCCTACTTCCCCATCCAAGCCGATACCACTGCGATAGGTGGCGGTAATATTTTCATCTCCTGTGGGTAGACGAGCACCGCTTTGTCCATCCCCAAAGGTAATGTTAGTGTTGCCATTATCATCAATACGGACAATGTAGGCTTGGCGGCGGTCATCTAAACCATAAAGCGATCGCACTTCTTCCCACACTATATTATTGACCCTTACCTCCAAAGTGGTTTCACTACCGCTAGAGCTACTAGCAGAAATGTAGGTTAAAGGAGGCTTCTGGAGTACAAACTTCTGATTTCCTAAGGTACCATCACCACTACCAAGCACTTCATCCACCACTGTTTCACCATGAGTAGCCTGAGCAACATTAGCATTAATGGTTACTGTGGTGCGGTCGTAACGGTTTTGGAGTGACTGAGTCAGGGTGAGAGTAGAGCGTTGTTGGTTGCTAGAGATAGAGCTAGAGATAGATTTAATCACAACTACCTCATTAATAGTTTCCTCATCGACCGTAGTGGTTTGAGTAATTTGACTTGGATCCTTCTTACCACTGACAACAAGTGTTTTTCCGGTCTCTAGCCCTTCTATCAATTGCTCCAACTCAATTTGATCACCTTCAAGGGGAAGATTTTCTTGAATTGCTGGCTCAAACAGCGCTAACTGTTCACTTTGAGCGAAAACCACTGTTTCACGGAAGCGCTCTGAACCAAACTCGGCCAGATTCTGATTTGAATCCAACTCAAGGCGAGTGATTTTTCCACTCTGTAGGAAATCATCCCGTGCTACAGTAGTTACCTGATTAATTTTGTATAGTTGTTTGCGGCTTGAGTGCATCAGCACTATCCAACTGCTTACTAATATAGTGGAGTAAGTAGCATCAAGATCAATATGGTTGTTTTGAATGGTAAAACCAGGCCATTCTGTTGCCACTAAGCCAGTAAATTTGGAGCCAGCTATAATAGTGTTGTTTTGATAGGTTATAATACACCGAACATCATTACTGGTGAAGCCCGAATTGATCAGCATCCAGTTATTCTCAGGAATTTGGGGTTCCTCGTAGCGAAATACACCCCTGTTTGTGGCTGCAAACAGATAGTGGGGATTATTACTAGTATCAGCAACTAGGGAATAGATTAGGATATCGATTACATCTGTTCTCTCTGGTGTAATCGGCAAACCTGTATTAACGGATTGCCAGTTATTCCGATCATTATTGAAGCGAAACACCCCTTGGTTTGTGCCAGCAAATAGGTAAGTGGTGCCATCGCGCTCATAGGTAACCAAGGAATAGACTACTGTATTAATAACTTCTGTTGTTCTTTCCCCTGTGGTTATTATGATAGTAGGCAAGTTTGTATTCACTACTTCCCAGCTATCCCCATTATTAGTGGAGCGAAACACTCCCTGGTCTGTGCCAGCAAACAGGTAATTTACATTATTGATTACGGCAGTGATTAGGGAATAGACAACAGTACTAGTTAAGCCAGTATTGGTATCCGTATTTGGCAAACCGGTATTCACCGGTATCCAGCTTTTGCCGCTATCGGTAGAGCGAAAAACTCCATCTTCAGTTCCGGCCAGGATAGTTTGTTCAGAGAAAGACGATTCGGAAGAGGAAGAGTAATAAGAAGAGTAAGTAAATAGCGATCGCACAACCGTATTGGGCAAGCTGGTATTCACAGGAGTCCAACTTTCCGAACCCTCTGCTGTGGCGGGAATGCGATGTTCAACAATAGTCAGAGACCCAGTGCCAATGGTTACCCAGCTTTCCCCGCCATCAGTGGAGCGAAACACATTACCACCAGTGGCTCCAGCAAACAGATGGCCTTGAGCGTTAATCGTCAGGGCATGAATATCTGTATTGGTCAATCCTTGGTTAATGGGAATCCATTCCTGACCACCATCGGTAGAGTAAAAAATCCCCTTATGAGTGCCAGCAAAAACCACATCTTGCCAGGTAGCCAAAGCTCGGATATCAGCATTTTTCAATAGACCTGTAGACACGGAATTCCAATTGTTTCCGCGATCGGTAGAGTAAAAAATACCACCTGCGATCGCACTATACTTACGCTTGGTATCATCTGGTAACTCTTTCCAATCGGGAGCATTGCTACCAAATAGGTTAATTTGCTGTCGAAAGGCAAAGACTTGGGGGGATTCGATGCTGGGTTGGTCTGGTGCTGGGGACCAAGTAACTTTGGTGTAACCGTCTTGAGTATTGGGTTCAACGGTTTGTAAGGTCAGAAAATGACTTTGATTGGATGCTGCTGCAGACGGGTCGATCAGTATCAGTAAATTACCAGGTTGGAGTTGGGTATTGATGCCTTCTAGGAATAGTTCGGTAGTGTTACCACTAATTGACTGGGTTTGTTTGACCAAAGGTCGATAAGGTGTCAGGGCATTCCATTGTGCTCTCGCTTCAATCTCCTCAATGGTTTCAAAGGTCTGAGGTAGTTCCCCTTGTCCTGGAACACTTTGAACTTTGGTTCCTTTGGGAACTGTAGCAACGCTAGTCGTACCAGGGGTATCGTCAACGGTGAAAGCTAGGAAAGTACTAGCCGCAACACCAGGATTGAGCTCGTAGCCGATAGTGCGAGTTAATTCCAGAACCGAGAGCCGTTCAGTAGCTGTGTTGAGATACCCTTCATTAGCAATCCGTTCTTGGTAGAAGCTAAGTACATCAACAACAGTAGCTAAGCTATCCAGAAATGCGATCGCAGGGTCATCTCGGTGGCTGGTATTGAGAGTAGCCAGAGGTCGGTTACCTTGGTCTGAGTCATTTGGGGAAGCCGTTTCAGTACGCAGACCTGCTAGCATCCGTTGGAAACTGGTGCCATGGGTGCTAACTCGATAGGCTAATGTGGTTAGGCCAGGGGAATTGTAGTGGGATGTCATATTTATACGGAAGGGAATAGGGAACAGGGAATAGGGAATAGGGAATAGGGAGTAGGGAGTAGGGAGTAGGGAATAGGGAATAGGGAATAGAGCAGTTGGGATTCAAACTGAGTTATTGATTATTGCCAATAAAGCAGTAGATTGTATCTTTTTTGTGCAATGTTACTAATCAAATTATCGCCAAATTGCTATCTCTAAACAACCCCTAATTTTGGTTAGCATATCCTTGTTTTTACTTATCATTATTGACAGGATGCTAATCGCTATCTAGTTGCAATTTTCAAGGATAATCTAGCTATAGAATAGGATAAATTTAAACACCAAACCTGTTAATTAAGGAAAATTAACAGGTTTAAATTCCTACTTCCTACTTTAGGTATCCTAAATCAATTGTGATAATTTTTGATGCCATATTCCCTACTCCCTATTCCCTACTCCCTACTCCCTACTCCCTACTCCCTACTCCCTCTAATCACAAACCGCCTTGTAAATAAAACTGACTTCTGCCATTTTCAGGAGTATCGGGGTTATTATCCAAACGAGCAACAGCTAATGGCTCAATCAAGATTTGACCTGCTGCCAATTCCCCTC
>NZ_JAAHHX010001100.1:0-1001 GCF_010672065.1 Moorena sp. SIO4A1
GCTCCGTGTGATGCTCTGTGTGATCGGCTTTTTTAACCTCTGTGTAAACCTGTCTTTGAACCTCTCTGTAATTCGGCTTACACGAGGAAGAAATGTCAATGTTCTGCTGATTAAATTAAACATGGCTGATCCTTTTAACCCGGACAAATCGTGACATCTTCGAGATCTGGGATATCTTCCGAGTCAGAAAAGCTGAGTACTACATCCCCAACTGCATTGAGGAAGGTGTTATCCCACATCGCCTTTCGGCAAAGCCGACGCTACGCGAACAGGAAAATCCCGACGGCTCCATTAAAATCTCTGGGGATCTCATAACCGCAATGTGGACACAAAAAATTCTTAGAACTACCAAGTTTTCTATGAATATGGCCACATTTTGTGCAAGTTTTAGATGTGTATTCTTCAGTTATTCTCACTAACTTGGAACCATAACGGTTACACAAGTGTTCCAATATTTGAGAGAACTGATAAAATCCCCAGGTCATCATCGCTCTAGCTGTTTTAGTCTTTAACTTTCGCTTCTTTCGTGGAACCATTTGTGATGTGTTAAAAGTTGGTAAAACAATCACATCGTAGTTCCTTGCTAAATAGGAAGCTACTTGTTTGTGTAGTTCAGCTCTAAGATTTTTAATCCTAGTCCTAAGCTTTTCCATCGCTGCTTTTAACTTGTATCGACGATGTTTGTATATATGTCCTTTCGATTTATCATGCTTACTTTTTAATTTATCTAAATGCGAACAAAGTTTAGCTATTCGCTGAAAATCGTTGTCGCCAAACTCCAGGAATTCAGTACCGTCAAAACCAGTCATGAAGGTTCTGACTCCGGGGTCTAGAGCTATCACTTTTTTAGTTTCAGTAGGCTCAAGGTCAAATTCTACAGGAAAGTGCGCAAACCACCGACCCTTGTTATAAGTAAGTTCTGTAGCACCATCGGTAAGTATACAGAAGTCATGACCTTTGAATTCGGGTTTTGGTAAATGCTTGGTCGTAGAAACCATCCA
>NZ_JAAHHX010001101.1:0-1000 GCF_010672065.1 Moorena sp. SIO4A1
CTTTCTCAGCATCGGGAAAATCACCCGCCCAATGGGGTCGGAATCAAGTGAATGCCAATCCATCTCCTGCTAAGTCAGTACCGCACCCGGAACTGCTTGATGATAGTGGCAACCCTATCAATGAACCCCTCTTAGTAATGCGGTCAATGACCGTTGAAGATGCTCGCCAACAGTTAGACGCTATATACAATTCTTCTCCCGGTAACAGCAAGGGGAAGACAGAAGAAAACCAATAGTCTATTGATTTCAGGTTAAGGCTAGACAAAGGGAAAGGGGATAAGCAAAACTATTTCCCCTGACCGAATTCGTTGCTCGACAAACTATAGCGCTGCAAGCCGGGAATAGGGAATAGGGAATAGGGTATAGGGTATAGGGTATAGGGTATAGGGTATAGGGTATAGGGTATAGCGATGCAGCGCTGAATCCATTTTCCTTGACAGACAGCATTCAATTATAATTATTAAACTGAAATCGATCTGATTTATTTGCCATAGGCAAACCAACTTGCATTAGCGCTGTAAACCCGCGTGTCTCCCCAGGTTTCCAATACATAATGAAACCCCTCTCGATTGACATGAGTTACATCAACTTTTAATCGGAGATTTTCATCATTATCACTATCGATATCGTTTAAAGCAATATAAACCACAGGATCGGAAGAAAAGTTCGTATTAAACTTTTTCTCACCTGATATTCTTCGTCTGCCATCACCTTTTGATAAATTCCCTTCCCTAACAGAAATTTCTCCACTCTCCAGTTTAATCTGTGAACTAGCCACTTCTTCGATACTTCTAGAGATAGTAATCAACTGATTACTATCTTGAGTTAAGTTATTGATCCGTTCAACTATATCTCCCAAGGCGACTGGGTCTGATTCTATAAGAGCATTAAGTTTTTTCTCTATAGTAGAAGCGTTGATATCTAAGCTTTGTACCTTACTATTTAGATAGTGAGCTTGTTTTTGATAGTCTTGAGTTTGGGTTTTGAGAGTTTGAGTTTG
>NZ_JAAHHX010001102.1:0-1000 GCF_010672065.1 Moorena sp. SIO4A1
CATCTAGACCCTCAACAGAGATTACTCCTAGAAGTCAGTTGGGAAGCTCTAGAAAATTCAGGCAAAAATCCGCAACAACTCCAAGGAAGCCCAACAGGTGTATTTATTGGTATTTGTGGCAACGACTATACCCAACGTATATTCAGTCAAGGTCCAGAACAATTTGATGCCTATGTAGCTACAGGCAATGCCCACAGTACAGCATCAGGGCGAATTTCCTATATTCTGGGACTAATAGGACCCAATTTGGCAGTAGACACAGCTTGCTCCTCTTCATTAGTAAGTATCCATTTGGCCTGTTCGAGTTTAAGGAATCAAGAATGCAACCTAGCCCTGTCTGGAGGGGTTAATCTATTGCTATCTCAGGAATTTAGCATCAACTTTTCTAAGGCTCGTATGTTATCCTTTGATGGTCGGTGCAAGACTTTTGATACTTCTGCTGATGGCTTTGTCCGTGGGGAAGGATGTGGTATTGTTGTACTCAAACGTTTATCAGATGCACTAGCAGACCAGGACAATATTCTGGCAGTAATTCGGGGCAGTGCCATCAATCAAGATGGTGATACTAGTGGTTTAACGGTTCCTAATGGACCTTCTCAACAATCAGTCATCCGTCAAGCTTTGGCAAATGGGGAAGTAGACCCAACAAGTGTTAGTTATATAGAAGCTCATGGTACAGGAACTGCTTTGGGGGACCCCATTGAAGTCGAAGCCATAGGAACGGTATTTGGCAAAACCCACTCTGTTGAACAGCCATTAATCATTGGTTCGGTTAAGACGAACATTGGTCACACCGAAGGAGCGGCAGGAATAGCAGGTTTGCTCAAGTTAGTCCTGCAACTGCAACATCAACAAATAGCACCATCACTACATTTTAACCAACCTAATCCTTATATTAATTGGTCTCAATTACCAGTAAAGGTCTCGACTCAGCTCACCCCTTGGCCAACAAATGGTAAAAGTCGCATAGCTGGGGTTATATCAAGTTCGGATAATTAGT
>NZ_JAAHHX010001103.1:0-1000 GCF_010672065.1 Moorena sp. SIO4A1
CTGTTCCAAGATACCCGATCCCCGATCCGGAGTTCCCTGGTCTGAACAGTCAACTTTAATTATTTCCAAGGAGCGAGTATAATATGTAAATCCTAGAGATGGTTTAGCCAAATGACCCAGCTGAAATGCCCTAAATGTGAAGGAACCTTAGAAGCAGTTGTGTATTCAAATATTCCTGTAGACCGCTGCAGCAGCTGTAAAGGCATCTGGTTTGATTCCATGGAAGCTCAACTGTTGAAGGAGATAAAAAGATCTGAGATTATAGATACAGGTAACCCAAAAACAGGGAGTAATTTTAATGAAATTAGAGATATCAATTGCCCAAAATGCGAGACAAAACTGACCAAAATGGTTGATATAAAACAGACCCATATTCGGTATTAAAAATGCCCGGTATGCTATGGTATATGGTTTGATGCTGGTGAATTTAAGGATTATAAGGAAGAGGGAATAACAGACTTTTTTAAGGATATGTTTAGTTAATTAATAGCCTAAGTAGCAATTTTCAATCTCAATTAATTGCCTACCACTGGGAAAACCTATGGGAAAAGGTAGTAGCTTGACCACGATGGTAATTTCCCTGATCAAGCAGGTTCGAGATACTCAAGTTAGAAATGATCAGCTCTACTGGGCTGGTTTCGGTAAAGTGATAATAAATTCACTATATGCTCCCACTTCAGTTTCCAGCTTCAAGGTTCCTCCATGCTGACCGACGATGATATCATGGGTCATTGATAATCCTAATCCTGTTCCTTCTCCAGTTGGTTTAGTGGTAAAGAAAGGATGGAAAATTTTATCTTTAATCTCCGGTGGTATCCCTATGCCATTGTCACTGATGCGGATTTCTACCATCTGCTCCAGATTTTGGGTTTTGACCCGCAATGTCGGGGTAAAGGCTTCGTCCACCTGATCTTGATCTGACTGATAAGATTGCTGTTTCGCTTGAACCGCATAGCAACTGTTGTCAAGTAGGTTAATGAAGGCGCGGCTGAGATCATTT
>NZ_JAAHHX010001104.1:0-1000 GCF_010672065.1 Moorena sp. SIO4A1
ACAGTCAGGATGGAAGTTACACCCAACCAAAAGACGAATCAAGTTTACCGATAATAAAGGTATTGGCGAGGTAAAACTTTTAGGTAAGTGGGATATTCATACTTTCGATCTAAAACTGATCAAACGAGTACGTATCGTTAAGCGTTCTGATGGTTATTATGTTCAGTTTTGCGTTAAGATTGAAAACTCCCGACCTGCGCCAGAGACTAACACAGAAGTTGGAATCGATGTTGGACTTGAGTATTTTTATTCGGACAGTAATGGTAATCATGAAGAAAATCCAAAATTCTTAAGAAAAGCCGAAAAAGACATCAAGCGTTCTCAGGGTAAAATTTACAAAAAAAAGAAGGGGTCATCTGGCAGAAATAAGGCTCGTGGTATCTATTCTCGCAAACATTTAAGAGTAACAAGACAGAGGAATGAACATGCCAAGAGATTGGCACGCAACTTATGTCTAGCTAACGCTAAGATCGTCTTGGAAGACTTAAATATAAGCGGGTTAGTGAGAAACCACAAGCTAGCCAAAAGTATCAGTGATGCTTCTTGGTACAACTTTCGCCAGTGGCTAGAACACTTTGGTGTAAAGTTTGGACGTGAAATAATTGCTGTACCACCCCACTATACGAGTCAAGAGTGCAGTAATTGCGGTGTCAGAGTACAGAAAAGCCTGAGTACTCGTACCCATTCTTGTCCACACTGTGGTTACGTCGAACAACGAGATGTAAATGCAGCCAAAGTAATTCTCTCTCGTGTAAGCACTACCGGAGGGCGTCCGGAAAGTAACGCCAGTGGAGATGTTTCCTCTACTTCAGTTGGTCGCAAGACCTGCCGAGGCAAGAAATGTCTGTGAAACTGGAATCCCCGGGCATCAGTGCCGTGGGGAGCGTCAAGCTGCCCTATTGTTGGCGTTTTTTTGTATTGTGGGATCGAATTGCATCATGGCAGACAAAGAGCATTTGGCTGTGCTCAAACGAGGGATAGATGCCTGGAATCAGTGGCA
>NZ_JAAHHX010001105.1:0-1000 GCF_010672065.1 Moorena sp. SIO4A1
TGAAGAGCATCGCCGCGTCTATGGTTGCTTGATTCACATTGATATTATCAATGACAAGATTTGGATTCAATATGATGGGACGGAATATGGTGTGGCGAATGAGCTGACTGATGTGGGGATTCCTAAGTATGATATTGTATTAGCCTTTCATACTCCGTTCATGCGTCAGTATAGTGATTTTGCGGTGGGTTAAAGGGAATAGGGAGCAGGGAGCAGGGAGTAGCTAAGAGGCAAGAGGCAAGAGGCAAGAGGCAAGAGGTAACGCTGAGCTGACTCCCCATTTCCCTATCTCCCTATCTCCCCATCTCCCCAGCTCCCCAGCTCCCTATCTCCCTATGCCATAATAACGATAGACAAGAATGGGGGAGTCATGAGCATGAGCGAGGTTGTGTTTTTGGTTGAGGAAGATCCGGAAGGGGGTTATACGGCCAGAGCTTTAGGAGAGTCTATTTTTACCTGAATGTCAGAAGAAGGCTCCCGCTATACCGCAGGTTAGCGGTGAGATGAATTCCGACCAATAAAAAAGAATGTAGTAGTTATGTTTGATCTGGCGCAGGCGTGTAGTAAAATCAACTTATGATAGTCAGAGAAGCCAAGCTATTAAACGGGTCTAAGGTACAATATCAAGCCTTAGATGAAGCCATAAGAACTGCTCAGTTTATCAGAAATAAAGCAGTTAGATTGTGGCGGGAAGAGCCAAATGTGAACAAGGCTCGTCTATCTCTGCTATGCAAAGAACTAGCGCGTGAGTTTCCTTTTGCTAAGAAATTAAACTCAATGGCACGGCAAGCATCAGCACAGAGGGCTTGGAATTCAATCTCTAGCTTCTATCGTCGTTGTAGAGAGGGTGCGAAACAGAAAGGATATCCTCAGTTCAAAAAGCATTCTCGTAACGGCTTTGCCGACGCTGCGCGAACGGTTGAGTATAAAACGTCAGGCTGGAAACTCTCAGCTGATTGTTTAACTATTAACTTCACCGATGGATTTAATGCGGGTAAGA
>NZ_JAAHHX010000111.1:0-12557 GCF_010672065.1 Moorena sp. SIO4A1
CAGCTAGTAAGGTAATTTGGCATTTCACAACCCAAGATGCACGAATTAAATTGAAGCATCAATATCGCTGTTTTTGAAGATGTTGAATCCGACAATTCTAATGCATCAAATTAAGCTTGCCACGCCACTACGCACTGTTCCCTGTTCCCTGTTCCCTACACTGGCTACCAGGCGGAAAATGAGGGCTCGCCCTTGGGTGGTGCGTTACGGGGCGGGCTGTCTCAACCAGGGTGTTGAGGTTGAACATGATAGCAAGCCCGCCCCTAACGCACCCTACGCACCTCCCTGTTCCCTGTTCCCTGTTCCCTGTTCCCTTTGCTATATATGAGTGCCTCCGATAAAACCAAAGAAGTTGCTGCCTACAACGAGCGTGCGTTGCAAACATTGGCTTGGGCAATTGAAGCGTCTCAGGGGCAATTTTCACTGATTTTTGCACACTGTAACTATACCTATGTACAGCAGCAAATGACTGAGGGGCTGCGAGAAAGCTGTCCTGTTCCAATCCGCGAGGTTGTGCTGAAAAAGTCTGATCGCAAACTTTATAGCAAGATTCGGCAGGATTTAGGAGATCAGCAACCAGGGGCTATGATGGTCTTTGGCTTAGAGGCCGTTGATGATATTGATAGCTTGCTGACTGCCACTAACCAAGTGCGGGAAGAGTTTCGGAAAAATTTCCATTTCCCCCTAGTGCTGTGGATTAATGATGACGTTCAAACCAAATTGGTTCGGGTTGCTCCTGATTTCGAGAGTTGGGGCACAACTAGGGAGTTTCAAACCCCTCCTGATTCCTTATCTTATGAATTAATCTATACTCTCTCTCAACAAGCTAAGGAGATATTGGCTACCTTTCCAGACTCTGATCCCGACAAATTTTTGTATGAGCTGAATCGGGGGATAGATGATCTATCGGAATTTGGTTTAGCTTGGCAATATTTACACCATCAAAACCAGGAAATAGAGCCAGATTTAGACGCTATTTTTTACTTCATGGTAGGTCGAAATTACTATGCTAAACAACAGTTTAAAGAATCATTAATTTACTTTGAAAAAAGCTTAGATCTATGGCAAGTAATAACCCGTTGCGATTGGCAATGGATGGTTTTATTTCATATCGGTTTATGTCCTTATGGAAAATCTGAACGACAAAATTTATTTGAGCAATGTGTTGATAGTTTAGCTCAGATATCTGATCAGGATTTAGCTAACCGATTGATTACTCAATTTGCCAGAGTCTTGCAACGCTTACAACGATGGCAAGACTTGGAAACCTTAGCCCAAAGGTCTCTAACACTCCATAGAACCCATGGTAATTCAATTGAGTTAGCTAAAGATTATGGTTTTCTGACGGAGGTAGCTTTAGCTAAATCAGCTTGGATTAAAGCTAAGAGATTAGCAGAGCAAGCACTCTCCATCCTGCCAACTAGTTTTTCGGCTGAATCAACAGCAACTTTATCGGAGCATAAAGCAAAATTAGATGGAATGCCATCTGTTGATAAAGCTTGGTATTTATTATTATTGGCAAGAGCAGAAAACGGTCTTGGTAATTATCAAAATAGTATCACGGATCTCAAGAGATCTAAAGCAGAAACTAAACCCCATTATGCTCCAGAGCTTTATATTAGGATTTTGGCAAGCTTGCGAGAAGCATACTTTAAACAGGGTGACTATTTAACTGCTTTTAGAGTTAAACAAAAACGAATATCCATTGAGCAACAGTTTGGCTTGCGAGCGTTTATTGGTACAGGGAGATTAGAGCCAAAACGCAGAAGAGCCAATTCTCAACTTCCAGCCCTTGAGCAGCCTGAAATGGTTGCAGACGAAATTATCGCTTCTGGTAGACAACGCGATATCAATAATTTGCTTGAAAGAATTGGCAACCCTAATCATAAATTAACCGTCCTTTATGGTCCATCTGGGGTAGGAAAAAGTTCTTTAATCTATGCAGGATTAGTTCCAGTTCTCAAGCAGCGAGCCATTGGTCAGAGAGATGTATTGCCAGTGACTCTAGGAGTCTATACTGACTGGGTCATAGATTTAAGTAGATTATTGGCAGAGGCTCTACATACAAGAGGCTTTAGTGCATCTATTAATTCTGAATCAGTCAACAGTATTTTGGAAGAGTTACAAGAAAATTATAACAGAAATTTGTTAACAGTTTTAATTTTTGATCAGGTTGAAGAGTTCTTTTTACGCTTTTCAAATCGAATTGAAAGACAGACTTTTGCAAATTTCATAAAAACATGTATAGATCAAATACCTTATCTTCATATAGTCTTCTCGCAAAGAGAAGATTATTGGCACTTTTTGTTACTCTTAGAGAGGCTAACTAAAATAGAAGCGATTGACGATAGAAAGAATCGTTACTATTTAGGGAATTTTTCTCCTCAAGAAGCTCGTATTATTTTTGAAAAGTTATCTAAAAATAATCAGTATTATTTAGATAAAAATTTAATTAATGAGTTAGTCAAAGATTTAGCAGGAGAGCTAGGAGAAGTTCGTCCCATTGAGTTGCAGATTGTAGGGTCACAATTGCAAGAAGATAAAATCACTAAACTACTTGAGTATCAAAAAATTGGTTCTAAAGAAAAGCTAGTGGAGCAATTCTTAGCTGGAGTTGTAGAAGACTGTGGGGAGGAAAATGAACGTAAAGCAGAACTATTTTTATACTGTCTAACAGATCAAAACAACAATCGACTGCTCAAGACTAGGGCAGAATTATACTCCAATATATTGAAAAGGGTAAATGAGACAGAAAACCTAGATTTAATATTAAATATTTTAGTTAAATCGGGATTAGTTTTACGTGTGCCAGAACATCCGAATAATCGCTATCAATTGGAACATGACTATCTTGTTACTTTTATTCGCAGACGAAAACAAACTGCTGAATCTGCTGAATCTGCTGAATTACGTACTGAGTTGGAACAGGAGAGAGAACAGCGAAAACTTATCGAAGTCAAGCGAAATCAGATATATAGGAGATCACTCGTTGGCTTAACTACAGCAATAATGTCTCTATCAGTATTAGCATCCTTCTCATTCTTATCTTTTAGAACAGCCAAAAACAATGAAATTATTGCCCTTACTAAATATTCAGAAGCCCTATATAATGTAAATAGGGAGTCAATTGATCCACTAATAGCAGCTTTAAAAGCAGGAAGACAACTTAAGTCAGCAACCGTAGTAGGAACCGATACCCGCACTCAGACTTTAGCTACATTACAGCAAGCCATTTATGGAGTCAGAGAGCGCAATCGTTTGGAAGGTTATGACAGTTGGGTTAATAGCGTCATTTTTAGTCATGGGCAGAATTTGATTGCTACTGGTAGTGTTGATGGCACCGTCAAACTCTGGCATAGAAGCGGTAAATTATTAAGAACTTTTGTAGGGCATTCATCTGATGTCAACAGTTTAAGTTTCAGTGGTGATAGTAACATCCTTGCCACTGGCAGTGCTGATGGCACCGTCAAGCTCTGGACTATAGACGGTAAATTGCTCAAAACTTTCCAGGGGCATGAAGCTGAGGTTACAAGTATAATTTTGAGCCCTGACGGTAAAGTGATTGTCAGTGGTAGTAGTGACGGAATAGTAAGATTGTGGGACACACAAGGTAACCCAATTGGGCAGCCCTTTCCAGCACATAAAGCTAGTATTACGAGTATCAGTTTCAGCCCTGACGGTAAAGTGATTGTCAGTGGTAGTCGCAACGGAATAGTAAGATTGTGGGACAGACAAGGTAACCCAATTGGGCAACCTTTTCCAGCACAGAAAGCTGCAGTCACAAGCATCAGTTTTAGCCCTGATGGTCAAACCCTTGCCACTGCCAGTCTAGATGGAGCTGTCATACTATGGAATCTTCAAGGTCAGAAACTTCTTACTATTGAGGAATTTAGTGCCACAATCAGCAGCATCCGTTTCAGTCCTGATGGTAAGACATTTGCTACTGGCAGTTTCGAGGGAACTGTTAAGCTCTGGAGTCGGGAAGGTCAGGAACTCCAAATCTTTCTAGGTGGTAATAGAGAGATTACAAGTATGAGCTTCAGTCCCGATGGCAAAATTTTAGCCACCGCTAGCAGAGACTTGACTGTCAGACTCTGGAGCGTTGAGGGCTATAATTTCGAAACCCAAACCCTATCTGGACATGCCGCTGCGGTCGATAGTGTCAGCTTTAGTCCTGATGGTAAGACAATTGCCACTGCTAGCTTTGATGGAACTGTGAGGGTCTGGACACGAGACGGTAGACTAGTCATGACCTTGGTAGGACATCAAGGTGCAGTCATAAATGTTAGTTTCAGCCCTAATGGTAAATTCATTGCTAGTGCTGGTTTGGATGGAACAATAAAGCTATGGAGTCTCGACGGTAAACTAATCCAAAGTATTGATGCCCATAAAGCTAGTGTTTACAGCGTTAGTTTCAGCCCTGATGGGAAATTACTTGCCAGTGCTGGTTTGGATGGAAATGTTCGGCTCTGGGATTTTGTAACGGGTCAACTAATAGTAAACTTGCGAAGTGGTACGGAGTGGTTTAATAGTGTTAGTTTTAGCCCTGATGGACAAATTATTGCTGCTGCTAGTAAGGATGGAACCGTAAAACTCTGGAATTTAAAGACGAGAAAAGAAATCCACACTCTCGAGGGGCATGAAGATAATGTTTACACTGTCGAATTGAGCCCTAATGGCAAAATCCTCGCTACTGCTAGTAAGGATGGAACCGTTAAGCTCTGGAATTTAACAGGTAAACAACTGGCAACTCTTAAGGGGCATAGTGCTGCAGTGATTAGTCTCAGTTTTAGCCCTGACGGTCAGACCCTTGCTACCGCGAGTCTGGATGGAACTATTAAACTCTGGAATTTGAAAGGTGAAGAACTGGCAAGTATAAAAGGACATAGTGGTGCAGTCAATAGCGTCAGTTTTGGTCCCGACGGTATCATACTTGCCAGTGGTAGCAGTGACGGGACAGTCAAACTCTGGTTTAGATACGGTACACTACTTGAAACACTCCAGAGTAGTGGTGCTGGGATCAATAGTGTTAGCTTCAGCCCTCACGGCAAGACTCTTGCTACGGCTAGTCAGGATAACACTGTAATCTTGTGGAATATTGATCTGGCTCTAAGTAGTCTAGATGAGCTACTGCGACGTGGTTGTGATTGGGCTGGGGATTATCTGAAGAATAACCCGAATGTAAGTGAACGCGATCGCACTCTTTGTGAAGGCATCAACTAAAAAGATTAATCCGTTGGTGGGCAGTGCCTACTAAGGCTATTGGCAATCACATCAATCTGTCGAAAGCACTGCCCACCCTACATGAATTTTGGTCACGCTTCTATGGTGGGCAGTGCCTACCAAGGGGATTGGCAACCACATGAATCTGTCGAAAGCACTGCCCACCCTACATCTAAAATGCGATTGACCTTTGGTCACGCTTCGCGATCGCACTCCCCTCCCCGGACACTTCTCTTTCCCTACAAAAGCCCCAGACTCTGATTAGACTTAAAACCAGGAAAGATTTGGGCTAAATTGGAGTCTCCAATCTCCATATGTTCCCTGAGCAAAGGCATCAGCACCTCACGAAAATCCGTAGTTACTGCTAAGTCCCGTTTTTCATACAACTGGGATTCCGCCAAACCCGGCCACTCTCCATAGACCTTACCACCGCGAACTCCTCCACCCAAGACCCACATCACATTCCCGTGTCCATGGTCAGTACCCTTGTTACCATTCTCTGCCAGGGTACGACCAAATTCTGACATCACCACAATTACAGTATCCGCATAAATCGGTTCTAAGGCTTTGACTAGAGTAGCCAACCCTTGTCCAAGAGGCTTAAGTTTTCGAGCCAGCTGTCCTTGACTACCGCCCTGGTTAACATGGGTATCCCAGTCACCTAAGGCCAAAAATGCCAGTTGGGTCTTAGCATCCCCCACCATCAGCTTGGCTAATTTGCGGCTATCACCAACAAATTTAGAGGAAGGTGGTGCTCCCCGGTTAGCTGCCATCATTTCTTCCTTTAGCTCAGCCAGCAGTATCTTCCGTGCTTCACTTCCTTCCTGATAAGCCCGATTAATCGCATCATTACCACGATAGAGCTGATCAAAAGCAGCATCAATTTGGGGACGGTCTACAGGCAGCTTGTGATTATAATTTCTGCCCATCGGTAAATTAGCCACTGGCATCTGACCGGATAGAATCCGTGGGGTTGTTGTGCCCATATTCACGGCTTGAGTTGGTATTTCCTTGGGAATCGTCCCTAATAGTCGATTCATCCAGCCATCATCTGTACTCTTAATGCCTGGGGTGCCACTTTCCATGTAATCCTGAGCATCGAAATGGGAGCGAGTGGAGTCTGGTGAACCACTGGCGTGAATAAAGGCTAAACTTTTCTGTTTCCAAAGAGGCATCAAATCACCTAAAGCTGGATGTAAGCCAAAGTAACCATCTAAATCCAAGACTCCCCCTTTTTCCCCAGTGCGAGGAATCGCTATTCTCGGTCGCGCTTGGTAGTAATCAGCGTCTTGGTATGGCACAACTACATTCAATCCATCTATGCCACCCCGCAGAAAAATAACAATCAATCGCTTACGGTGATTAGTATTTGCCGTATTTGCTAATCCTCTGGCTACCCAACTCCCCATAGAGATAATTCCGCCAGCAGTTAGGAGGCTAGCTTGTTGTAATAATTTGCGTCTTTTCATGGTTGGTTTTTATAGCATAGGGAACAGGGAACAGGGAGCAGGGAACAGGGAGCAGGGAGCAGGGAGCAGGACATAGGCAATAGGCAATAGGCAATAGGCAATAGGCAATAGGCAATAGGCAATAGGCAATAGGGAAGATTAGAAAAGAGATCCGAGGAATTTTTGGTATTATAATAAATCATGATTTGGTTTCATGATCTATTTTTAAATGTTCTAAATAGCTTATATAATAATTGCAAATTTACCTTAAACATTGATTTAAAATTTTTAAATAACAAGTCATCATTAATCAGTCATACTTCCAAAAAGATAGCGTTTATCATACTTATTGAAACTTATCAGGTGCAGTGAATTTTTTTACTCCTACTCCCTCTGCCCACACTTCCCGCGCCCCCGCCCCACACTTCCCACACTTCCCACACTTCCCACACTCTTCGCCCTACTCCCTACTCCCTACTCCCTATTCCCTATTCCCTACTCCCGACTCCCGACTCCCTACTCCCTAATAGATTACCGATACATCATTTCTGGACTGCCCAGAATCAAGGCGGCTCGTAGCTTGGCAGGACTACTGTCGATGACTTCTTTGGTTTGGTCAGAAAAGTGATTAGCTAGGGTTTTTCTGAGTTGGACAGCATCTACAGGTTGACGCTTTTCTTTAGGTTGACGCTGCTCGAAATTACCATTGGCTAATGCGGTGGCAAAGCTGACCCGGCGAATCATCCCATCTGGACTGAGCCAAGCCTTCTCAGTATTTTTGTAACCATTGGGAGTTGGGCAGCCGTAGATGGGCATTCCTAGCTGACGGATAATACCAGAGAGGGTTTTCCATTTGGGCTTTTTACTGCCTGTAGCTCGCACTGCTGAGATGATGTAGTGATAGGGGGATTTAAATTTACTGTTGTAATACTGAGTGTCCCAAAATTCAGGGCTTTGAAATAGGGTTTCTAGAACCTTACGAATATCCCCATCGGTCTTAACAAAGCGTTGGGCTAGAGTGTCTACTAGCTTTGCTGGTGGCTGATCAGCTACAAAGTACTGGGCTAATTTGTAGCTAATGTAATGGGCGGTGGAGGGATGACGAGCCAGCAGATCTAGGGCTTGCTCTCCTTCTAGGCTGCCACTACCTGGAATCGGTGTACCCAGCAAAACTTTATCACTGTAATCATGGCGCTTACTTTCGAAATAAAATCCTCTACTGTCACCGTACTTACCCTCACGGTCAGTAGTCCAGCCAGTCAAGATCCGCGCTAGGGTAATTACATCCTCTTGGGTGTAGCCACCATCTACTCCTAGGGTGTGGAGTTCCATCAGTTCCCGAGCATAGTTTTCATTAAGCCCTTTGTATCGACCACGAGCTCCTGGACTTCCTGGTGCAGTGTTTTGGTGGTTGTCTAAATAGACGAGCATGGCGGGATGGTGAGCTGTAGCACCTAACAAATCCCGAAAACGACCAAGGGCATGGGGTCTAATGGCATCTTGTTCAAAGGAACTAACCCAGATCCGATTCAATCCCTTGCTATCAAAAACATTGAAGTGGTTGAACCAGAAGTCTACCATTACTTCCTGAAGCTGTTGAGGGCTAGCGATCGCTTTGATTAAACGGGCTTCTAATCCCTGCTGCCTAGGTATTTGCGATCGCTTTTGAGCCTGCTTCCGTTGTTGCTGAGTCAGCTGCCGTTTCTTTTTACCTTGTGGTGGTGCATAGCCTTTCCATAGCTCCACTGGATTCAGTTCCAGGGTATCCAAATTCTTGAGTTGTTTCCTCAGTTGTGGCGGTTCAGGAATAGATTCTGGGGAAAGTTGGGACTGAATATAAGCATCAACTCCCATGGATTTCACCCGTTCGATGTCCCCAGGGCGAGGACCAAAACTAACGCGATTGAGGACATGCAATACTTTCGGGTCAGTGGATAAACTGGCAGCGTGCCAAGGCTTGGGTAGTGCCCATAGGAGGATGACTGCCAAGATTAACCCTAATAGCCAGTAGACCGGCTTAAGGTTCAATTTTCCCAGATACATTGGTTTTAGGGAGTAGGGAGTAGGGAGTAGGGAGTAGGGAGTAGGGAGTAGGGAGTAGGGAGTAGGGGGAAGAGTTTTATTAGTAGTGGTTTCACCGCACGGGGAGGGGGGAGTGGAAAAAAATCCTGTGCACCTCACTCTTGATGAGAGATGAGAATTGCACTTGATTAGTTACTAAACACTGAGGGATCTGGCCAGTGGATGATCAGCCACAATTGCCGTTGGCAGTGCCTTTGGTACACTGGTCTGGATGCAACTGCTGACCTTCATCCTTTTCTTCATACTAATGCGATTGACCTTTGGTCACGCTACGCGAACGCATTTGTGATTGACCTTTGGTCACGCTACGCGATGAAGCTTCGCTTCCGCTAAAAGCGATCGCATGGTGTAGCAGCAGCAAAGTCTGGCAACGATCAAGCCCATCCCATCACTAGATGTTCAGCCGTTGCTCAGCCCGAAAATACCGGAAGTAGGGTACTTTACCTAACTCTGTTATCGCTTCAAGCATTAGAATATTAAGAATTGTGTCTAACTCTTGCTAGAGATTAGTCAAGAATAGATGCAAGACATCAGCAATTCTTAATATTCACACCCAAAAGAGAAACAAAATGGCAAAACATACTAAAGCTTTCATGTCCCGAACCGTAAAAAAGAATGAGCCTACTGGGGTCAAGTATATGACCAAAAACCAAATGGAGTACTATATGGGTGCCAAGCTTATAGAAATTGGGGTTGAGCCGAAATCAGCTATTTATCGATGGTCAGTAGAAAGCAAAGAAAACGATAACCACGAAGTTTGGACTTACGCAGCCTACTGGGGAGATTCCAAAGAGCAACTGTTGCAAGAGGAGCAGGCATCAAAAGAGAACTGATATTCCATTTCCATTGGGATTGGCAAGAGCCAAGAGTGTGGGGAGAGGGGGGATTCCTCTTGCCTACTCCCTACTCCCTACTCCCTACTCCCTACTCCCTACTCCCTATTCCCTATTCCCTGTTCCCTATTCCCTTTCCTATTGAAATTACTGCAAACCCCACGCATTCTTTACTTCTGGGACTTTTCCAAATCAATACAGTCATTAGCTAACTGGTCAGCTTCAAGGTTTTGGGTTTTGTTAATCCAGATTAATTCGTAGAAATCCAGTTTATCAAGAAGGGTTTTGGCTCGGGTGTGAAAGCTAACCAAATTGTTGTTTTTAACCATATAATCCCCATGGAGCTGGTTAATTACTAGTTCGCAATCCCCATAGATTTTGGCTTCTTTTGCTCCCAGCTTTAGAGTCTTCTGTAGTCCAAGGATTAGCCCCATATATTCAGTTTGGTTCTGAGTAGTAAATCCTAAGTATTGAGAGACTGGATAAACTTCACCTTGGTACTGAATTATAGCACCACAGGCGGATTGATTAGTTCGTCTTTTGCTGACACCATCGAAATGAATAATAGCAATATTATTCGATTTATCTGTCATAATATTCTTTAGCTTGTAGGGAGTTTGGTTGTAAGCATTTAGCCGTCAGCGGTCAGCAGTCAGCGGTCAGTAGTCAGCGGTCAGTGGTTAGCCTTTAGCTGATAGCTGATCGCTGATATAGCAGAAGTCAGAAGTTTGAAGTCAGAAGTCAGAAGTTAAACTAGCTTTGTATCTAGGTTTGAGGAAAAGTGACTGTCCTAAACTAGGCTTCGACTGCTGTAGCTGATCGCTTACCTGTTCCAACCCTACTTTAATTGGTATTTTTTTACTGTCGAGCCACCTCTGTTCTATTCGCCTGCCAAATTTTAATCGTCCGATCAAATCCCCCAGTAGCCAGAAAACGCCCATCCCGACTAAAGGCAAGGGATTGTACCCAATCTTGATGTCCAGTCAACCAAGCAATCTGCTTACCAGTGTTCAAATTCCACAACCGCACCCCATCACGACTAGCACTAGCGAGAATTGTGCCATTAACTGGATTAATTGCGATCGCACGAATCTTTCCAGTATGTTTAGTCAAGGTATACTTAAGCTGCCAAGTCTGCGTATCCCAGACCCTAATCTTACCGTCATAACCACTGCTGACTAGGGTTCTACCATTAGGGGTAAAGGCTAGAGCACTAGTGATACCTTGATGAGCTCGAATAACGTAAAGGGGTTGTCCTGTGTTCAGATTCCAAATTTTAATCGTGCCATTCTTGAGTCCACTTACCAGGGTTTCGGCCTTGGGATGAAGCGCTAGGGAATAGGTTGGATGATCAAAATCTGCCAGAGTGTAAAGGGGACGTTGGTTTCTGATGTCCCACACCCGAATACCATCCAATCCCCCAGTCACTAATACCTTACTATCTGAGGTGATAGCTAGGGAAAGTAAATTGCTAGTATGCCCTAGAAAAGTACGGGTATAGTCTCCTGTGTATTCTTCCTGATTCCATTGCCACAAATTGATTCGACCATCCTCCCCGACACTAGCCAGAATTGTTCCATCAGCACTAAAAGCCAGGTCGGACACTGAGGTTTGGTGTACTCGCAGGCTATCTATTTCACGACCGGTTTTCAGCCACCATAATTTCAGATGAGCATCACTCCTGCTACCCCCACTGAGTAGCACTCGCCCACTGGGACTAAATGACAGAGCATCCACAGCGGTAGAATGGGCTTCAATGGTACGCAGCAATTGAGGAGTTCTCCAAGATTGAGCCTGGGATGAAGCCATTTCCGGTATAGCTGCAACCATTAGCCCGAGTCTTGGTTCCCTAGCGTAGGTGGTACTGGTGACCACTGTCATGATCCCGATCACAGTTCCCAAAATCGCCAACGGTGTTTTTTTCATTCTGGTTGTTCGCGTAGCGTGGCCTTTTGGCCAAGGTTAGGGCAAATCGTCTTACTTTTCACCGCGTCAGGGGGATGTTCTTGCCAACCCGAAATTATACCCAACAACTCGGACTTTAGTAGTTCCAATGCTTCTATTTGTTCGGTAATTGCCTCAATCTTGAGCAGTAGATGCTGCTTAACCGCTCCACAAGGTAACTCACCAAAGTCATGGATTTTGAGGATGTCTTGAATCTCACTAAGGCTAAGTCCTAGGGATTGGGCACGTTTAATAAAAGCCAGTCGATTCAGCACCTGGTTGGTAAACAGGCGATAGCCAGAAGGGGAGCGGGTTGTGACTGGCGTAAGCAGACCAATCTCTTCGTAATAGCGAATGGTCTTCACGGGCAACCCGCTATGACTAGCTACCTGACCAATTTTGAGCCAGTCCTCTGATGAATTGGTGACAAGATCATTGGTAATTGGTAATTGGTAACTGACCACTGATAACTATCCTCTCCCCTCTGTTTCCCCTATTCCCTTAGGGATGAACAGTGTGATCTTAAAACAGCTTGACCTATCGAGGTGGTTGACGTCGATGTGATTGACCCTTGACAGCACTCAACATCGGTAATGGTGGACGGGAAGAACTGGGGGGAAGATACCGCTCCACAGGTTGCTCAGCCAGTTCAGTTTGCTGACTTTGGCTTTGCCACCAACGGACTGCCACTGCTATTCCCACCATCATCAGTCCAAAACTGAATAATGACCAGCGTCCGCCCACACCACCAATCACAGCATCCACCGCTCCGATAATCACGATGAAGCCTGAGATTGGCTCTTTACGGTAAGCTGACTTCAACACTCGATGCCATAAAGCATTTATCACGGCTTACTACTTACTCTATTTCACAGATTTACTTCTTTTGTAACAGAATAGTTGACACTCCCCGCCCTTGAAGGACGGGGATTCTTAGTTCTACGACACGCCTTAAAATTAGCTATCCTGAAAGGCAATATTTAAGCCAAATACCCGTTCATGCATAACCAAGTATCGAGCCTAATTT
>NZ_JAAHHX010000112.1:0-12525 GCF_010672065.1 Moorena sp. SIO4A1
ATAGGGAATAGGGAATAGGGAATAGGGAATAGGGAATAGGGAATAGGGAATAGGGAATAGGGAATAGGGAATAGGGAATAGGGAATAGGGAATAGGGAATAGGGAATAGGGAATAGGGAATAGGGAACAGGGAACAGCGGCTCTGGGAATAGGTAATAGGGAATAGGGAATAGGTAAAAAACTCTGTACCTCATGACTATGATAAAAGCTATAAAAAAAATCAGAATAGTTATATTAAAGTATATATAAAGTCGATTTTCGGTATTGTTTATACCCGTAGAATTATAGGAATTGGTATAATGGTGTTTACAAATTCAAGGGACGAAAGAATGCAGCGAGGTAGCGCGGTTTTGGAGAGCCAGTTGCTGATCTGAATCCCCATCTCCCCATCTCCCCATCTCCCCATCTCCCCATCTCCCCATCTCCCCATCTCCCCATCTCCCCATCTCCCCACACCTCCCTATCCCCACACTTCCCACACCTCCCACACTTCCCACACCTCCCACACCTCCCTCTCTTTCCCTGATCAGAAGTTCCCTATTCCCTGTTTCCTATTCTCTACCTGCAGCGCGATCGCATTAATTATTCTCTAGTCAGAGAAAATATTGACCAATTTTCATATCCGTAACAATAGGATAAAGTTTTGATAAAATTACTACATTCCATGGTGACATAGTACCCAATTTATGTCATCAATGAATAAAGGATTGTTTGACCGCAAAAACTCAAGCTCTTGGGGGAAGACTATAGTATAGTTCTGAGACTATGTCAGCAAAAGAATTTTGGTGGAGCATCTACGTCATTTAGATAGGTTTTGAAAAACGAAAAATCAAAACCCTGTAACTAATACAGCGGCAGATTGATCAGATTTTTCATTAGCTGTAATAATCGGTGCTTTTGTGAAGGTTTAGCATAGTAGTCTATTCTTGCCCATGACTCTGTAAAGGGTATCGGGATCATGGGGATTGAGTGGATATCAACTTGCTAGCGTATTACTTGCTGCCCAAAATTACCAACTAAAATTACCATAGCTTTAAACACAGATAAAGGTTGGAGACTACAAGACTATGACGAGAATTGAAGCCGAAAATTTTTCTAATATAACTAACTTTGTAACTACTGCTAATCCTGATGCCTCCGGGGGCGCACTAATCAGTCTATTTGATCCTGTTACTAATACTGCTTTCCCCCCTGGTACTGCTAGCACAAGCTTTAATCAGCCCACTGGTAGCTATGAAGTAATCATTGGCATCTTTGACGAAATAGATGGAGAAAGCACCGTCGATGTCAGGATTGGCAGTACCGTCTTTCCCACAATCACTCTTAATAATCCTTCCTCTACTGCTAGCGGTATCCCCGAAGCCTCCACTTTCGTCCCTTTGCAGATTAGCTCCAGCACGTTTATCCGTAATGGAGACCTGATCGAGGTTAAAGGTACTACTGATGGTGATGAATTCATCCGATTTGACTATATGGAGTTCAACCTGACCAACGAACTCCCGGTAGCAGTAGATGATACCGCCACAACCACTGAAGATACAACCGTTAAGATTAACGTCTTAGATAATGACAGCGATACTGAGGGAGACAGCACTCTAACTGTTATTAGTGATCCCAGTAATGGTAGTGCAGTAGTAGATGACAATGGTACTCCTGATGATCTAACCGATGATTTTATTACTTACACTCCGAATCCCGACTACAATGGACTGGATAGTTTTACTTATCAGTTAAACGATGGCGTTAACCCTGCTGACACCGCTACCGTTAACATTACTGTTACTCCTGTAAATGATGCACCAGATGGTACTGCTGTGGTTAACAATAACGGTACCTTGGATAATACTAATGATGACGTTATTACTGATACTCCTGATCCAGATTTCAGTGGGAATGATAGCTTGATCGATCAGGTATCTGATGGCAACGGCGGCCTTGATACAGCGATCGATCAGGTATCTGATGGCAACGGCAACCAAAATACAGCGACTGTTGATATTACTGTTAACTCGATCCCTACCTTTGTTCCTTCGACTCTGACTCAGAACCCTAACAATACTTTTACTATCACTAGTGACACCACTGGCAACGCTCAACTCCTATTCTCCTTTATTAGTCGAAACGCTACTAATGTCAATGAAATTGGAGTTTTTGTCACCGATGATGACCAAGGTACAGTTAATGGTATTGCTCCTGGTCAAGAAGGGTATGTGGAAGCGGCTCTATCTAATGCTCAGACTATTTTCTCTGTGCTGCTGAATCCTGAAGATAGTGGTCAAACTACTCGTCTGATTAACAATTTTGATGTAGGAGATCAATTAGGATTTTACCTAGTACAAAATAGCACGAAAGAGGCAGTGCTAGCAGGACAAAATGCTTCTGTATTCTTCGGTGATGCTTCCTTCAATAGCGATGGTTTAGACCATATCCAAAGCGAGACTAATAGTGACGGTGTCTTGACTTTAAACTTTGAAGATGCTGATGATCAAGACTTTGATGATTTAGTGGTAACGGTTCAAGACGCTTCGGCTTTGACTCCGATTGTGGGGACAGGGAATCCTCAGATTCAAGGGCAAGTGGAGCTACTGGATTTAACCGATGTGACTGGAACAGTAACACCTGAGATTGTGGTTAGTAGTCAAGCTGTGTTTGAGAATAGCTTTGGCTTTTATCAGGTTGATGATGCTAGTGGTAAAATTGGCAATCTCAATCCCGGTGATGCGGGTTATGCAGAGCTTGCAATCTCCAACCAGGTCGATTTAGCCAGTGGGCTATCCGGTGGAGTATTGTTAGCTCCGTTCCTAATTGCTAATGGCACTGTTGAAGAGTTCTTGACTCAGAATCCTACGAATCAGCAGGGTTCGGGTCTGAATGCTTACTTTAGTTTCTTGAGCGCTAACCCTGATCAATTTGATCACGTCCGCCTACTAGGGGACAATCGGTTTAGCTTCGAGGATACCTTTGGTGGTGGTGATTTAGACTATGATGACTTGGTAGTAGAGGTTATTTTCTGAATTTAATCGGGAGTCGGAACCCACCCCTAACCCCTCCCAGGAGGGGAACGGGAGTCGGGAATCGGGAATCGGGAATCGGGAATCGGAATTGGGTTGTTGGTAGAACAGGCAAGATGCCTGTGCCACACAACTTCCTGTTCCCTGTTCCCTGTTCCCTGTTCCCTGTTCCCTGTTCCCTGTTCCCTGTTCCCTAAGATGGATTCTGCCATCCTTCCACAATCGCCATGCCCACATTCACATAAGGATTATCCAATAATTCTTTAAGGGCTTCTTTCCCACCACTTTCTAAGGCACTAAGCAACCGTTGTTTAGTACTTGCTGGAATCGCAATATTCACAAACGCTGTCTTTTCTAAATCCGTGGCATTGGGGTTACTTTGCTCTAATTGTTTTAATAATTGTTGGATTTCGGCGGCGGCTTCGCTTAGGGTTTGGTTTTTCTCCGGGGCATAATTGTGTTTAGTTTGACTACCAATTTCTTGATTAACCTCACTTTGAGTCCCATCGACAAAGTTATTTTGAGACTGAGATCGATCGTATTGAAACTGATACTTGGAATGATAGTTGGAGTGATTAGAGTCTGAGGTTGATTCACTCATAGCGTTGTTTTCAACAGTGATAAGTCGGCTGGCTTGTAGTCTAGCAATTTCGATCAGGTCTTGGTAATGCTTCTGGTAAAGGGCAAGCACGCCATGGTTGTTGGTGGTTTGGGTTAGCTCTTGACGAGAATTAAACCGCTGGATGAACTGGTCACTGACGACATGGTCTTTGGTTTCCGCAGCCGATTGAATCAGGACTTCCCGTAATACCAGAGCTTGGTTAACCTCCAACAGGGTGGCCAGCAGCAGGTAGACACCGCGAAATCGGGGGTCACTCAAATGCTCGTGCTGACGTTCTCGATTCTCCGTTTTCAGGAAGGTCTGGACGATAAAGTATTCCTGGATTTTATCGTGACGAAATTTCCATTCTCGATAGGTACGACCAAACCCATCCTTCTGCTGACGAGTCAATACCATTTTATACCGTTCCATACACTGCAACTCATCCAAACAGTCGTTTTCTGGGATGGTAATTTGATCATGGAGGCGCATCTGATAGACCGTTTCAGCAAATTCAGCGAGGGGAAAGGGACAAAGGTGAATCTGTTGATAGTCCTCTGCCATGATCTCATACTGCTGCTGTTGCAAGTTGAGCAAATCCGGGTGTTTGCCCTGGGCCAACAGTTGCGCCACCAAGGTCAAATCCATGGGATTGGACAGAAACCGACGTACTGCGGCTAACTCCTGTTTCGATTGGGTTTGGTGGAGTTGGCTGGCCAGATAGTCGTCACAGGCTTGCTCGTACTCCACACCCGATACCGGGACATCCTCCGGCAAAATCCCTTGGCGAGAGGTGAGGAAATCGGCAATTTGCTGGCGCTTCAGGGGTTGCAGCACGTAGGTTTTGGCCGTCGCTGGGGGTGTCCATTCCAAGGGTTGGGTGGTGAGGATAATATGCCCCTGGACGTGATGCTCCACAAAGGTATTAATGGTAGCCCTGGTGTCTGGGCTGACTTCATTGAGTCCGTCAATGCAGATATCTAGGGTATTGTAGTTAATCAGGCTTTGTAGGAATTTAGGGTCATGGGCAGCGATGGGCAATTTAGCTTGAATCGCTTCCAGCACACCACCGGCACATTGGCTGGCTGGCAAGTACACCGCCAGCCGCCCCGAGGTTTTGACTAAATTCCGGAGAAACATGGATTTGCCCAATCCCGATTCCCCGACCAGAACCACGGGAGACTGGAGTTGGGCAATGGCAGTTTGAATCGGTTGGGTATGGGTGGCTCGTGTAATTTTAACGTGAGACTCGGGAAAGTAAGCCTGGGGATCGAAGCTATCTAAGCTAGCATCGGCCACCAGCACCTTACGGAAGGGAGCGAGTAATCGGTAGCGCAACCACGGAATCCAGGTCAGAGCGATGCTGATATAGCCTAAGCCCACAATGGTGCGAAATTTCCAGTCCCAGATTAGGCCTTGGACTTGCAGAGAACGAGGATAAATGATGATCAGCAACAACCAGCCACTGACATGGACTAGCCAAACCTGAAACCCAATCAGAAACCAGTGCTTTCCTTCTAAGGCAATAATTTTGGCATTGACGGCGGCAGCAAGTTGGGAGTCTATAGACTTAAGATTTTTGTAGTGTTTCTTGAGCAGATCCATATCTGCTTGCTTCCAGTTCACCTTGTTAACAACTATGGCAATCTGCCTTTCTAAGTCTTTGCGCAGTTTAGACAGAGGTTGGGTATCTTCCCAGATGTCGGCAAATAGGTTGAGAACGTCCAACCCTTCTTGGTGATTGATGACCCGAATTTCATGGGGATATTTCTCAGGTGAGCCCAGCCACTTGATTAAGAGCAGTGAGTCTTTTTCCCCACCACTGAGGAAATAGGCCAGAAAACGTAAGCTTGGTGCTTCTCTTTGGTACCGGTAAACTTCATTCAATACATAAAGTAAGTTTTTTACCTCAAATGATCCCATCCGCTCCAGAGCTTTTGTTGCACTATCACGGACATAACTCTCTGAGTCGGTTAAAAGTTTGGCGATTTGGGGAGCGTACTGAGATGGTGCTGCTCCCATCTCACCCAGAGCATATGCCGCAGAATGGACATTCCAATCTGATTCGGTTAAAAGTTCTAGGATTTGGGGAGCTATCTCAGATGGTGCTACTCCCATCCGCGCCAGAACGTATACCGCCCTAGCACGGACACGGTCATCTGAGTCGGTTAAAAGTTTGGCGATTTGGGGAGTGTACTTATAGGCCGCTGCTCCCATCTCACCCAGAGCCGATGCCGCCCTATGAGGAATATGGTTATCTGAGTCGGTTAAAAGTGGAATGATTTGGGGAGCGTACTCAGAGGCGGCTGCTCCCATGTTCCCCAGAGCCGATGCCGCACTATTACGGACCTTCCAATCTGAGTCGGTTAAAAGTTTGGCAATTTGGGGAGCGTACTCAGAGGCGGCTGCTCCCATGTTCCCCAGAGCATATGCCGCACTAGAACGGACATGACTATCTGAGTGGGTTAAAAGTTTCGCAATTTGGGGAGCGTACTCAGAGACGGCTGCTCCCATCTGACCCAGAGCCGATACCGCATGATAACGGACATCACTATCTGAGTGGGTTAAAAGTTCAACGACTTGGGTAGCGTACTTAGAGGCAGCTGCTCCCATCTGACCCAGAGCCCATCCCGCACTATAACCGACACTCGAATCTTCGTCGGTTAAAAGTGGAAGGATTTGAGAAGCGTAGTCTTTAGCTACTCCCATCTGACCCAGAGCCGATACCGCACTAGCAAGGACATCACTATCACTATCTGAGCCGGTTAAACGTTCAACGATTTCGGGAGCGTAGTCTTTAGCTACTCCCATCTGCCCGAGAGCTTTTGCGGCACTATAACTGACATTACCATCTGAGTTGATTAAAAGTTTGGCAATTTTGGGAATGTACTCAGAGGCGGTTGCTCCCATCTTCCCCAGAGCCAATACCGCACTATCATGGATATCACTATTTTCGTCGGTTAACAGTTCAGCAATTTGCGGAGCATACTTATAGGCCGCTGGTCCTATCTCACCGAGAGCTTCTGCTGCACTAGCACGGACTCTGGACTGAACCAACTTTCTCTCATTCTCGGTCTGATCCTTACTCTCATGCTTATAGGCCAATAACTCTGCAATCTGCTCAATTCTCTCGTTAGGAATCTCAAGGGGGTGCTTGAGTTGATCTAATTTATACCTAGACAATTTGTCCAAAGCTTTAACCCATACCTCAGGGTCGGGGTCATCCAGTGCTGCCACAATCCCCTTGAGCTGCCACGATTTTGGCTCAGGGTGTGATTCGTGAGAGTAAACGCATGGGTTAGCGTGACTCCCGTTAACAATCAAAAATACTGCTACTAGCAGTGCTAACAAACAACATAGGCACTGGGTAACAATAGTCTTAACGGTAGGGAAAAGCTTTGGGCGGTTGGCATCGCCTCTATGGGGCATGGTGATAGTTTCCCACGGAGTTAGTAAGGTCAATATATGAAAATGTTGGCGCTAGACCCTAAGTCCAGCAAGCCTTTGACACTACGATGCTCCCCGAAGGTTAGTTTTAATTATACCAATTTTAGTGACTATTATATAGAACAGGGAATCGGGAGTCGGGAATCGGGAGTCGGGAATTGGGAATCGGGAATCGGGAGTCGGGAGTCGGGAGTCGGGAGTCGGGAATCGGGAATCGCGAGTGTGGGAAGCATGGAGTTTATGGGAGGTGTGGGAAGTGTCCCCCCCTTGTTAAGGGGGGTTAGGGGGGATCCCCACCTATTTGACCTCGTGGCTGGAATTAGGTTCTTGGTAGAACAGGCATCTTGCCTGTGATCAATATTTTCCTCACAGCATCGAAGCCTATTCTACACAACTACTCCCGATTCCCGATTCCCGATTCCCCATTCCCTATGTCACAGGCAAGATGCCTGTGCCACACAACTATTCCCTATGTCACAGGCAAGATGCCTGTGCCACACAACTGCCTGTGCTACGGAATTACTCCGTGATCAAGAAAAATTAGAAACTTGGCACCAGGCATCAAGGCTTTCAGAGCCTGCACATAGCCCTTAGCATCAGCAGGGTTGTCGAACCGAGCGAAAACCATTGGTGGCATGGGTGGTAACAACCTCACCATCACCCATGGGTATAGGCGTCTATGGGACATAAAATTAAGTTATCTCCTGTAAGGGGGACCAAGAGCCAGCCTGCAGCCTGCGAAAACTCTTAGGCTGGCTCTTCCCATGGACTTTATTTTGTCCACATTTTTAGTTTACCACAAAAAATATTATATCATAGCATATTTTTAAGATTTTGTAACAAACTTTTTTTGAGGGAGTAGGGAGTAGGGAGCAGGGAGCAGGGAGCAGGGAGCAGGGAGTGTGGTAAGTGTGGTAAACAGGGTGAGTGTTCCCCCCGCTGTTTTGGGGGGTTAGGGGGGATCCCCAGTTGGGGTTTCGCTATTTTCAGCTGAAACAGGCAAGATGCCTGTTCCACAACCCTAAATCTTCTCCGTTCCCGATTCCCGATTCCCGATTCCCGATTCCCGATTCCCGATTGCCTACTCCCTACTCCCTACTCCCTTATTTAGCAGAAATAGAAAATTACTACTATAAAGACTTGATAAACTTAACCGAATACTAGTGACATTAACCAAAACTCATGACATCAATGAGTAAGGTATTTTTTGGAGAGCAAGGGAAGAGCAGGTATGGCAAAGCTCTTTCCTTTTTCTAGGGGATATTACGGGATAAATTTTTTCTAGCGATCGCTTCATTGTAATTAAGATTTTTATTTAAAAATATAAACAAGACGAAGGCAATAAATACTTAATAACCTTTCGGATCCAAGAATATTTTTAATTAAGATAAGAGCATCCTTAAAACTGTCTTATGGCATCTGACATTTTGCCATAAATCTGGAAAATAAATCCGGATATCTGGAGGTAAGTAGGTATTTATTTATTGGTAGATCATTAGATAAGCATTCAGCGTTGTGCTATCCACTATATGCTATCAGCTATTAATGATAAGTTCAACAGCAATTTTGCTATGACCTGGATGTAACGCCAGGGTCACCCGTAAAAACAAACCTATGGACTTATTCTCTTGATATCAAAGGCTATCAGCTATCAGCTGACCGCTGCTGAGGGCACCTCAAGTAGCGTGGCCAAAGGCCTTTAGCTAATAGCTGTTGGCGTAGCCTGCGCGTAGCGCATATGCTTACCATCATTGTCAACGTTAAGTGCCCACAGCCTTAGCAACCGAGGAGTTTTTTAAGACGAAATATTATGGCAAGATTTGAATTTGAAGACCCCCGCTTTACTCTAACTAATTTTACAGAGGAAAATAATACCGATGCATCAGGTGGAATAGTAATCCATTTACCTAATAGGAATAGTCAGGGCAGTGCTACGACTACAAATACAATCTTAGATTTGCCCAGTGGCACTTACGAGGTTATCTTAAACGTTGCTGATGAGACAGACGGGAATAGCCAATTCGATGTCACTATTGGTGATGAGACGTTTTCATTCACTCTCAATGATCCCAATCCTGGTGCTGGTACTTTACCTGATGCTGAGACTTTCAAGAATATAACCGTTACTGAAAGCATATTTATTGCCGAGGGCACTCAAATCACCATTAACGGGCAAAGTGACGAGAATGAATTTCTTCGACTTGACTATATTGACTTCAACCTGATTAATGAAGCTCCTGTTGCAGTAAATGACACTGTTAGTAATGATGGCAATCCCGAAGTTACCATTAATGTCTTAGCTAATGACACTGATGCTGAAGATGATGCCTTGACTGTGGTCATTGACGCTCAGGGCGGTAATGGCACAGCAGTAGTCAATCCAGATAACACCATTACCTATACGCCAAATGCGGACTTCACTGGGCCTGATACCTTCACCTACCAAGTCAGTGATGGTGTCAATGAAGTTACAGCTATCGTTAACGTTGATGTCACTGCTGTTAATCAACCTCCAGTACCCACCGAGGATACTGTTACTATTGCCGTAAACAATGCAGTTAATATCAATGTCCTAGCTAATGACACTGATGCTGAAGATGATGCCTTGACTGTGGTCATTGACGCTCAGGGCGGTAATGGCACAGCAGTAGTCAATCCAGATAACACCATTACCTATACGCCAAATGCGGACTTCACTGGCACTGATACCTTCACTTATCAGCTCAGTGATGGTGTCAATGAAGTTACAACTACCGTTAGTGTTGATGTCATTGCTAATGAAGCTCCAGTACCGGTAGAGGATACTGCGACCACTGCACCAAACACTGCAGTTACTATCGATGTCCTAGCTAATGACTCTGATCCTGAAGGGGATGCTCTGACTGTAACCCTTGACCAGCAGAGTGCTAATGGTACGGCAGAAGTCAATCAAGATGGTACCATTACCTATACGCCAAATGCGGACTTCACTGGCCCTGATAGCTTCACCTACCAGATAGATGATGGCATCAATGATCCAGTCACAGCTACCGTTAACGTTAATGTCACTGCTGCTAATCAAGCTCCAGTAGTGACAGGCGGTAACAATACTGCTACCACTGAGCCAAACACTGAAGTTACCATTGATGTTCTAGCTAATTACTCTGATCCTGATGGAGATCCGCTAACCTTTACCATTGTCACGGATCCAACCAACGGTACGGCAGCAGTCAATGATAATGGCACTCCGGATAATCGCACAGATGACTTTATTATCTATACGCCCAATGCCGACTTCACTGGCACTGATAGCTTGACTGTCGAGGTAAGCGATGGCAATGGCGGTAGTAGCACAGCCACTATTGACATCACCATTGAAGAGAGTACTCCTGTCGGTCCGGTATCCTCGACTCTGACTCAGAATGCCAATAATACTTTCACGATTACCGGCGACACGGCTGGAACATCCCAACTCCAATTCACTCTTACAGGTCGCGAGGCTGGTGAGGTCAGTGAAATTGGAGTATTTGCTGTTGATAGTGCCGAAGGTACAATCAATGGCATTGCCCCTGGTCAGAGTGGTTATGTACAAGCTGCTCTATCTCAGGCTAAGACAATTTTCTCTGTTCTCCCTGACGGTTTAGGTAGTGCTCAACCCACCCGCATCATCGACAATTTTGACGTCAACGATAACCTGGTATTCTACGTAATCCAAGGTGGCTCTAAAGATGGGGTGCTAGGGGGACAGGATCCTACCTCCAACGTATTCTTTAGTGGTGCTTCATTTAATAGCGATGGTCAGAACCATGTACAGGTCACTGACAATGGCAATGGTTCGTTAACCTTGGGCTTTGAAGATGGCAATGACTTCGACTACAATGATGCCACTGTAGTTGTCTCAGACGGTTCAGGTTCGACTCCGCCAGTGGGAGTAGGCACTACCCAGATTCAAGGGCAACGGGAACTGCTGGATTTGAGGGACGTGACTGGTACAGTTACTGGTAGTCTTGTGGTCAACAGTGAAGCTTCTTTCAATAATACCGTTGGCTGGTATCGGATTGATGATGAAAGTGGCACAGTTAACGGTATTAGTGTTGGTAATGCTGGTTATGCACAAGCTGCACTATCCAATCGGGTAGACTTAAGTGCTGGAGTATCCGGTGGGGTAATACTGGCTCCATTCCTGATTTCCGATGGTACAGTAGCGGAGTTCCTAGCTGATAATCCTTCTAATGCAGATCAAGAGGATTCCGACCTGAATGCCTTCTTTGCTTTCGTGGGGGCTAACCCAGATGGAGTTGACCACGTTCGCCTGCTAGGGGATAACACCTTTGGTTTCGAGGATCTGTTTGGTGGTGGTGACCAAGACTACAACGATGTGGTAGCACAGGTTAACTTAACTGTTGTCTAAGTGTTGTCTAAGTAGAGTGTGTTAGTAACGCACCCTACAATTACTCCTACAATTACTCAAGCAGATATAGCTTACAAGCCTCAGGATCAGCTGAGGTTTTTTTTGTTTCATCCCATATTTTCACTGTTAAAATTAAAAAGCAAATAGCACTATAGCAATTGCAATCCTATCTATATGAACTCCTATCGTCGATTTAACCTAACCTTGGCAGCAGTTACCTTTCCCAGTTTATTTGGGTTTGGCTTATTGAACGCTGCTGTTGACCCTTACGGAGTTATAAATAGCCCAGAGTTACCCGGTCTAAATCAGTTAAAACCTGAACAATTTAACCATGTTAGACTATTCAAGGCTATAGATGTTATTCGTAATGAACCCAAAATCGTTTTGTTAGGTTCATCACGAACTGACCTGGGACTTAACCCAAACCACCCAGGACTGGAACCAGGAAAGTCCGGATACAATTTGGCACTAGTTGGTCCAAATATGTATGAAGTTAAACGTTATTTTGACCATGCTCTAACTAATCAACCGGATTTAAAAACCGTTGTGATTGGTATTGACTTTTTCATGTTCAATGACTTGAAAACTAATGCTCCAGATTTTAAGGAAAGTCTTATTAATCAAGAAACTATTCCCCTGCAAGAGTTGATTAATTCGACCCTATCCCTAAACGCGCTTAATGCTAGTAGAGCCACTCTAAGTTCTAGTATCAATTCAAAGGCTTACTTTCTCTATGATGCCAATGGTAGGCGTTTTATTTATAACAATAAGCCCGATCAACCTTTACTAGGAAGGTTTAAGGACATGCTCAAGGGCTTAATGACCAGTGAGGGCTATTATAAAGAATATCGACTTTCCGCTAGTTTTTTGAATGATCTTCAAGACATTGTCGATACCTGTAAGGAAAAAGGGATAGAGCTAAAAGTATTTATATCACCATCCCATGCTACTCAATGGGAAAGTCTTCGGGTTACCAGACTGTGGCCAGTGTTTGAAGAATGGAAACGTCGGTTAGTGGAGATTACACCAGTGTGGGATTTCTCTGGCTATAACAGCATTACCACAGAAGCGATTAG
>NZ_JAAHHX010000113.1:0-12016 GCF_010672065.1 Moorena sp. SIO4A1
CCAGGGTCAAAACGTTTTGATGATTGCTTCAAAACCAAACACTAAAAAAAGTAATTTAAACATTATTTTGGGGTATCATTATGGATACTGGAATAGTAGCATTAACAACTTATAAAATTCCAATATATTTGGAGAAATAATTCTATGAAAGTTGAGGTGGCACAAGATCTGTACCCTTCTAGGGGAGACAAGAGTGGATTTATTAAAAGAAAAGAGCAAATCATTTATGGTACTATTGAACAATTTAAAAAGGCTCAACTTGATAACAAAGAAGTTACTTTTTATAAAAAAAATGGGTACTTGATTATTGAAAAGATGTTATATTTTAATGAATTAAATAATTTAAAAAATGAAGCTAAAAAAATAAAAAAAAATCCTTATAAGAATCTGAAAATCCAGAAATTATTAGAGAGATAGACTCTAAAATCGTAAGGTCTGTATTTAATATTCATAAAACTAATGAAATATTTAAAAAACTCTGTTACAGTCGGAAGATTTTAAATATTGCAGAAGCATTGCTAGGAAGCCCAACGTATATTCATCAATCAAGAATGAATTGTAAAGATAGATTTGATGGTAAAGGGTTTTATTGGCATTCAGATTTTGAGACTTGGCATAGTGAAGATGGTATGCCTAACATGAGAGCTGTAAGCTGTTCTATTTTGCTTACTGATAATAATGAGTTTAATGGTCCATTACTACTAGTACCAGGCTCTCATAAATACTTTATTCAATGTCCGGGGAAAACTCCAGAAGCTCATTATAAACACTCTTTAAAGAAACAGGAATATGGCGTACCTACAAAAGACTCAATCACCAAAATAATCAAGAAACATGGTATAACTTCGTTTAAAGCCAAAGCAGGTTCGGTTATATTTTTTGATTGTAATATAATTCATGGTTCATCTGACAATTTATCACCATTTCCTAGATATAATCTTTTCTTTGTTTACAATAGTATATACAATAAATTGATATCTCCCTATGCTGGCACAAAACCAAGACCAGAATTTATTGCATCAAGAGAGCATTAATTTATTATAGATAAATCAAATAGAATTTATCTATAAATTATCAAAAAGTCGTAAGCATTCAGCTCTCAGCTCTCAGCTCTCAGCTCTCAGCTCTCAGCTTTGAGCTTTTAAATAAAACAAGTAAGCATTCGTTTAATCTTTGTTACGTCAGCTGAATGCTGACGGCTGACGGCTGACGGCTGACGGCTGAATGCTTACAAAAAGTCTCTGTTGGAGTTGATTATTTTATTAGCTTGACTCACTATTTATTTCATAAAAACCTTCTTTATTATGTACCTCTTCTCCAGTCAAAGGAGGATTAAATACACATATCATACGCATGGTTTCTGTTGCTCTTAAATAATGTCTTTCGTGCTTGTTCAAAAAATACAAAGTACCATCTGAAATAGGATGTATTTCACCTGTTTCTATGTCTTCTATTTCTCCATTTCCAGCTACACAATAAACAGCTTCGATATGATATTTATACCAAATATAAGTTTCTGTTCCAGCATGAATTAAAGTATCATGTAGAGAAAAGCCAACTTGGTCATCTTTTAATAAAAAACGACGACTTGTCCAGTTGCCATTTGGTGCTTTAACTTCCCGCTTTGTTCCAATAATTTCTTTTAAGCGACGTACAATCATATAGTATTTCTTATTTACATATACTAATTACTACATATTGTATCCCACATTCCGCAGGTTTGTTACACCAGTAGATAATATTTTTGGCAGGGAGCACCAAGAAACTGAAGAATCCTGTGATGCTCATGAGTTAAGTTGACAATTTGCTCGACTCCGCCTAGGATAACTAAATGAATCGACTGAAAGCACTGAAATACCCACCGCATTGTCGGGGTAGCCGTCGGCTTACCCAATTGGTTGTTAATAGTTTGCTTAGTCCGGGCGAGAGCTTGGCGTAAGGCTCTTTGGGCGAGAGTGTAAACCAATAAACAAAGACGGTCATCAAAGAGAAGCAGTGGTTCACTCCCCTCTCCGACGAAGATGTTCAGTGGCAATGCCATTCAAAGAATTTTTCAAATAGGTATAGTGGAGCGCTGACTAAGCCCTTACCATTGATAATCATGGCTTTTACCGCTACTTATGCACTGAGCTTCTCTTGGGAGTGGGTTCCCAACTCCTGGTTAATTTGTTCCACTAGCCCGATCTGGTCAATGATGCCTGCCACTATGCCACAGTGGTCAAGATCTTGTACTCTAACTCTAATTGAAGATGCTATTGGTTTCATCCATAGAAAATACCATAGTTATCCTCTCTAACCTGCGGAATGTGGGTTGTATGACTAATTTTCAGCAAAAACTTCTCTTACCGCTTCTGATAATTTATTTAATCCTATATTTAACACCTCTTCTTCAATAATCAGTGGCGGTAAAAATTTAACTACTTGACTGTTGCTACCACAAGTTTCCACTAATATTTTTTTTTCAAATGATCTGGTGGAAACTTGTTTTGCAAAACCTTCTTTCGGCATTTCTAGTCCCCAAATCATACCTCTACCTCTAGCTTGCATTTGTAATTCTGGTAATTCATCAGCCAGTTTTTGTAATGATTTTTGAATAATCTTAGATTTATATTCAACAGCCTTGGTTAAATCATCGTTTTCCCAATAACCAAGTAACTCCGTTGCAGCAACAAAAGCCAAATTATTACCTCTAAATGTACCTGTATGTTTTCCAGGAAGCCATTGATCAAGTTCTGGACGAATCAATAGTAGTGCCATTGGTAGCCCACCTCCAATGGATTTAGATAAACAAATCATATCTGGCAGAATTCCAATTTTTTCAAAACTAAAAAAGGTACCTGTTCGTCCATTACCGACTTGTATATCGTCAATAATAAATAATATATTAAACTCACGACATAATGCCTGAAGTTTTTTTAACCAAGTTTCACTAGCAATATTAATACCGCCTTCTCCCTGTATAGTTTCCACAATTATTGCGGCGGGTATCTCAATACCACTACCGGGATCTATTAATAGTTTTCGCAAATAGTTAATCGTGTCAACGTCTTTGCCGAAATAGCCATCAAAAGGGACATGATCTACATTTATCCTGAGACTATAAGCTTTATCATGATAAAACTGATTGCCTGTTATAGCAAGTGATCCCATCGTTAAACCATGATACCCATTGGTAAAAGCAATGATATTAGAACGCTTCTTGACCATACGAGCTAGTTTCAAGGCTGCTTCAACTGCATTAGTACCAGTTGGTCCAGTAAATTGCAGTTTATATTCAAGATTTTTGGGTACAAGAATAGTATCTGAAAACTTTTGCATAAAATTCCTTTTGGCAACAGTTGCTTTGTCTAGTGAGTGTACAATACGATTGTTTTGCAGATAGTCTATCCAAGCATTTATCACTTTGGGATTATTATGTCCATAATTCAAAACCCCTGCTCCGGCAAAAAAATCAATATATTTATTTCCCTGTTCATCATAAATTACTGCACCTTCAGCCATATCAAAAACAGCAGGAAAAGAACGAATATAACTTCTAACATTTGACTCTAAAGACTCTATGATTTTCATGATTTATCAATTAATTTTTATTTAATTTAAGAGGAAAAATTTTATATAAAATCTCAGGAGCGTGTGATTCTGTATCAAAATGATAAACATCAAGAAATGAATTGGTTTGGCAATTAGCTTTATTTTCCTCGGCAAAACCCATAAAAAGATTTTGTGATAATTTATTTGCCGGTGAAATGGTTGTTTCTAAACTTTGAATATCACTAAAATTTGGTTGTTTGGTTAGCCATTTTAACATATTCGTGGCAACTTTTCTGCCTCTGGCTTTTTCGGCAACGGCTACCTGCCATATAAACAGGCATTTCGAATTTTCGGGCTTTAAATAACCAGAGATGAAACCGATTATTTTCTGCTCATATTCTGCAACAACACAAGTATTTTTAAAATCACTACAAATAAGATAATAATAGTATTGGGAGTTAACATCTAAAGGTGGGCATTTTTTGATTAGATGATAAACCTCAAGTCCATCTTCTAACCTTGGATGTCTGTAAGTTATAATAGAATCGGCTTTCATATTTAGTTGACTTTTTTTTTATTTTTTGTTATTGAACCAATCATCACAACACATGCATAATTGTTCAAAGCAAAGGGACATCGAGTTATGGGTACTCTATTTCATTTGAGCATTTTTTTTGAGTGAAATAGTAATCCTTAAGCTATTATACCTGCATTTAATTATTTTTATTTTTTAATTTTTATTAATCGCTAAGAGAAGGAATTCCCACAAGACTCTGAAGGGGTGACGAAATAGCCTGAAACGCTTTAAATGTAAAGTGTTCACCATTTTGTGGAAAAAAAAAGATAGGTCGATTATTTGCAACAAGACCTACCAATTTAAAATGTTACCTGCATTTTACCAAAACCACTTAAGGTGCGCTTTCCGTAGGCGAATTAAATTCGCCTACGGAAAGCGCACCTTGAGATGACGCAAGTAAAAGTAAAATTAACAATTGTAGTGTTAGATATTGGCCAGGAGTCAGATGAGTCTCCAACACCGTCTGGTAGAATTGTTGAAAAAACTGGCATCCGGGAAGCAGTCACCCTTACTCTAAGTCTGGTAACCATTAGCCTCAAGCTGAAAGCCCATGGGGGAAAGAGCTTTGGTGCTTGCCTGGCACAAATTGCCGGAATTGGATAGAATCAGTGACGGGATTTGCGATCGCACAACTCCTCCAAGGGCTAAACTGTCTTAAGCCTTAATCCTTTATTTTTATGATGCTACCTGGTCAAGAACCCCCAGAACTCCTGAAAAAACACCTATTTTTCCAAGGAAGACGATTTAGCTTCGAGGTGAATAATCTACGTCTTCCTAATCAATCAGAAGGGCAATGGGAATGTATCCGTCACCCTGGTGGTTCCTTGGCGGTACCGGTAACACCCGATGGGAAACTGGTACTCGTACGGCAATATCGCTTTGCTGTTAGTGGGCGTCTTTTGGAATTCCCTGCTGGTACGGTAGAATCCCATGAAAGCCCAGCTGAAACTATTAAACGGGAGATAGAAGAAGAAACTGGCTATCGCGCTCATCGCTGGAAATCTTTGGGTAAATTTCCCCTTGCTCCTGGCTATTCTGATGAGTACATTTATGCGTTTCTGGCGCAGGATTTGGAGAAATTGGAAGCCCCTCCTAAGCAAGATGCTGATGAGGATATAGAGGTGGTTTTAATGACACCAAAGGAGTTAGAACAAGCTATCTTGGAGGGTGAGCCAGTGGATGCTAAATCTATTTCCAGCTTTTTTATGGCTCGCCCGTTCTTGAATGAGTAACCTGATTCTCTTCTGGCATCGCCGTGATTTACGCATTTCTGACAATGTGGGACTAGCTGCTGGTTTTGAGCTCAGTCCCAAGCTTGTTGGTGTTTTCTGCCTTGACCCTACTATTCTAGAGCGGGATGATATTGCGCCAGCAAGAGTAACTTATATGATTGGCTGCTTACAACAATTGCAGCAAAGTTACAGACAAGCTGGTAGCCAACTATTAATATTACATCAAGACCCTAGGCAAGGAATTCCTAATTTAGCTGCTGCTCTGGAGGCTAAAGCTGTTTGTTGGAATTGGGATGTGGAACCTTATTCTAAGGAACGGGATCAAGCTGTAGCAGCAGGGTTGAAGGAAAAGGGTATTGCTGTCTATAACTATTGGGATCAGTTATTACACGCACCAGGAGACATTTTCACTAAGTCTGGCAATCCCTATAGTGTCTACACTCCTTTCTGGAAAAATTGGCAAGGTCAATCTAAGGCACAACCTGTAGCAACATTGAGTAGGGTTGAATCCTTGACGGAAATAGAACAAGACCATGCTTTGGCAGCAGGGGTGATTGATTTACCTAGTGCTAGAGATTTGGGGTATGTCTGGGAGAATGAATTGTTAGTGCCACCAGGGGAAAAGGTAGCCCAAGAGATACTGGAGAAATTTTGCGATCGCACTATTGGGGATTATCAGGAACAACGTAATTTCCCAGGGGTAGATGGTACCTCGAAACTTAGTGCTGCTCTCAAGTTTGGTGTGATTGGGATTCGCACGGTTTGGCAGGCCGCTCAGAATGCTTATAATTTGAGTCGCAGTGATGAAGCTCGTCAAAGTATCCAAACTTGGCAACAGGAACTGGCTTGGCGGGAATTTTACCAACATGCCATGTATTTCTTCCCAGAATTAGCACAAGGGCCTTATCGCCAGAAATTCCAAGATTTTCCCTGGGAGAATAATCCAGAATTCTTTCAAGCTTGGTGTGAGGGCAAGACTGGCTACCCGATCGTTGATGCTGCGATGAGGCAGTTAAATCAAACCGGATGGATGCATAACCGCTGTCGGATGATTGTTGCTAGTTTTCTGACTAAGGATTTGATTATTAATTGGCAGTGGGGGGAAAAGTATTTTATGCAGCGGTTATGGGATGGAGACCTGAGTGCTAATAATGGTGGTTGGCAATGGAGTGCCTCTAGTGGGATGGATCCTAAACCATTGCGAATTTTTAACCCAGCTAGTCAGGCTAAAAAGTTTGACCCGGACGGTGAGTATATTCGGGAATGGTTACCAGAGTTGAGTTCTGTGGATACGGAGTATGTGGTAACTGGGAAAATTCCTGAAAGCGATCGCGAAATGTGTGGGTATCCAGCACCAATTGTCGATCATAATCAGCAGCAGCGTCGGTTTAAGGAGTTGTATAAGGAATTGCAGTGATGCCAAGGCGTTGCTTAATAATGGAATGATTTTAAGAGTGAGGTGGAACTGGCATCAGGCGTGGAACTGGCATCTTGTGTAGAACTGGCATCTTGTGTAGAACTGGCATCTTGCCAGTTTCCTCCTTATTTTCGAGCGGGCAGGATGCCCACTCTACTCCTATTGATTCCAAGATTCAGCAATGCCGATGCCAAAGATGGTGCGTTACGGGGCGGGCTGTCCCAACAATGGCGCTCGGAGTTGAACATGAGGGCAAACCCGCCCCTAAGGCACCCTACGTACTCTCTTCTTGCTCCATGGGCAGGAAAGCTTAGGAGGCTTAATCCCTGGTAATTACCGGTAGTTATTTGCAAAAACCGTAGATGTATCCATCTTTCCGGTGTATCGCCGAAATATCTTGAGGCTTGCAACTTTTGTATCCTTTCATCCCCAGAGGGTTGAATCCAAAGCTGCCCTTACTCCTAGGGGTGACTTTGCCTATGCCCAGTTTCTGGTGTCTCGCTATATCCCCAGTCATCCATCCTTTAACAGGCTTCAGTGGGTTGTGCCTAATAGGGTAACCGTACTTGTTGAGAGCCGCTTTCTGTCGTCCTCCCTGCCCTTTACAGGTAACAAATAGAGGTTGTAACGTCTTGAGATCTAAGTTTTCAATATTTCCTACACAAGCGGCGTCAATCCAGTGCTGCTTAGGTAGTCCTAGCCAAGTCCTGTTGTACTTAGTCTGCGCTCCTGTTCCAGTGACGACTACTTTAGTATCTTTCAATACCTTGACCAATTTGTTCCGAGTTGCGTTTACCGCTGCTGCATCCAATAATGGTTGTTTGGCTTTGGTTTTGATTTTTTGTAGTAGGCTGGGTTTCTTTTTTAGAAACTCTTCTATGGGCTTGTTTCCTTTGCGCTGATTACACTTTTCGCAAGCCAAACAGAGATTACTTACTCTGTTACTACCACCCTTTGATCTTGGGTGAATGTGCTCGATCTGTAGAGGGACATTTTGCCTCCCGCAATAAGTACATTCTCTCCCCCACTTTTCGAGTAAATACTCTCTGACTTCGTAGCCAGCTAACTCGCCTTGTTGGTACTCTACTCCACTGATTTCAGGGTTTAGCATTTTTTGAGTGTCAAACTTAACTCGTTCAATCCAGATTTCACAGACTGGGCAGAATTTAATTAATCGCTTAACCCAAGTTTCAGTTGTCAAAATCCTGTGTTCTAAACTAGGAGGAAGCCAGCCCTGTGGTCGTTTGCGGTTAAGGAATCTGGGCTTTCGGTAACGAGTGTTGCGATTACGTCTTCCGCGTCTGACAGCTCTTCTAGATTCCAGTTTTTTCTTGATCAATCCTCCTCTGTGTTCTAATTCCATTCCCCAAATAACTTGCCCGTCTCGAACCAGGGCGAACCCAGTAGTCTTGCTACCCGGGTCAATTTTTATTTGGCAAGGTGAGATAACTGGATTAGCGATCGCAGTCTTCAAGATGATTGTAAATGGATACATTCTAAAGACAGCTGCTTTTCCTTTTTCTAGCAGGCGGCGAGCCTTCTTTGGGTGAATAGGATTTAATGGTTGCTTGTTCACGTCAATAACAAAAACATAATTTTGCATCGTTAAATGCCTCAAGTTGGTAAGGTGTGCCTCGACAATGTTGTAAAAGCTTGTTGAGCTAACTACACGGTTGCCTTCGTCTTAATAGTTAGCGATAGAGCTACAAACTGGCGTTCATTTGTAGGTATCATGGCTTGAACAACGTAGTAAATGAATACTTAGTCTGCATCCTGGTTGGCAATTCCTGGAGTTACCGGAAATTACCAAGGCTTAGGCCAGGAGTCTATCATCAAAATCAACCAACCTATGCTAGGGTAACATTCCATCATGAAGACTCATTTCTTCAAGAAGTAATAATTCCCTATTACGAAGAACTAGGCTTAGTACCCAGACCAACAAGTTTGGATGAATTTGCTACCAAGCCAATTCCCGAACTGCCTAGTGATGCTGCCACAAAAAAAGCCATGTACCAACGGCTGCGCAACGAATATTATGCTCATTTCAATCAGTATCGCCATCTACTGGAAGCAAACTCCCCTCGGGTATTAGATCGGGTTCCCAAGGAAGAAATACGAAACTATGTAGTTCACCAACAAGATGCCAATAGTGACTTCGCGGTTTTGGCAGTCAGAGAAGTAGAGATATTCTGTCCTTTCAGTAGATCCGAAGTTGAAAAGATCGCCTTAGTAGACATACCCGGTTTAGGGGACCTCAGAGTAGGGGATGAAAACCTGATGCTACAAACCCTAGGGGAGCGAGTGGATGTAGTTCTTTTTGTGCGGAGACCAGACTCTGTACGCTACGGCTGGGAAGCAAGAGATACAAAACTTTATGACACAGCCCATAAAGCCCTCAATGACCTGCCAGAGCGGTCTTTCATGGTACTCAACAAAATGAGCAGTGCTGATAAATACAACTCTAAAGGCTGTGAAACCCTTAAAAGAACGATTCGGGAAAACCACATAGAGGTGGTTAATTGTGTAATCGCTGACTGTTCTAATCCTGACCAAGCAAATCAAGTTCTGGAGTTAATTCTAGATTACCTAGTTGACAACATTGAAGACCTCGACAGTAAATATGCCAAAGCTTACCAAGACCATATAGATATCCTCCACAAAGACTTAGAAACTGATTTACAGAAAGCCAGTAAAGCCCTAGCTGGATTTGGGGATGAAGACCAGTTATTTGTGGACCGATTCAAGGAATTTAAAGAAGAACTATCTGACAGTCTTGAAAAATTCCTCAAAAAACTCAGAAAAGACCGGGAAACAGTTGATCCTTACTTTAAAGCAAAAGTCGATACTGTAATGAAAGCCTGCCAAAGTGACCCGGGAATTCCAGCACTAGAAGAAATTGAAAGACAACGCACAGACCGATTCGGAGGCTCTTACAGGGTAAGAATTCAGGTGAGAGGGGTTGACAAAATCAAGAAATCCGGTATGGTGACGGCATGAGCGAAAAACCGAAACCCGAAAAACTAGCTCCCCCCCAACTCAAGCAACTGACAACGGAGCAGTTGGTGGTCATGATACTAGAGCAGCAAAAGCTGATTGACCAACTGGAGCGAGGAAGTAGCCCTGCTCAAGCTCAGACTCAGACCCAACAGCCAAATTACCTCACAACCGCCATAGCGCGGACTTAATTCAGAAATCGGAAAAACCCAAACCGCCAGAGTCAATAGCCCCTCAAGCCAAAAGAAAACCTGGAGGGCAGCCGGGACATCAAGGAAAAACCAGAAAAGGTATGGCGCGAGTAGACCGCTACCAAATTGTCAGACCATCAGTGTGTCCCAACTGTGGCGGCTGTTGAATTCCTTGATGCACCTTTATCTGTAAGCCGTAAACAAGTCGCCCAACTCGTAGAGCGTCCCGTAGAAATAGTCGAATATCAGTATCACACTTGCAAATGTGTCCATTGCCACAGGCTTTGTCATTGAAGCCAAAGCCCCTGGAGTCATCCCAGGACTTGACTTGGGCATCTCCAACAGCGCGATGCTGGCAAGGATTGGAAATCACGGAAACCTATCCGAAGAAAAACAACAAGAATGGCTACTAGAGTTGACAGGACTCAAAATTGGAGTGGGAACTAATGCCGCCACCAATCGACGACTGGCGCAGTCGGTAGCTATACCTATTCAAGAACTTTGGCAGTGGGCGCAACAACAGCAACACCTGCACGTTGATGAAACCCCGTGGGGAGTGGCTGGAGTAAAAGAATGGTTGTGGACTGTTGCCGGAGCCAAATTTTCGGGCGTTCCATGCCGCAGATACCCGAGGGCGGGTGGAACTCGAACAAATTGTGGGTTCCGAATTTGCATAAGTCCTCAGTTGAGATGACAGAGCGTGTCTATAACGGTTACAAAGTCGCTCACCAGCAGAAGTGTTTAGCTCATCAGCAGACGGCACTTCAAACAAGTACACCGCTTGGGTCATGGCAATAACCCGAAATTGGGACAACGGTTCTTGGATTTAATTGATGAGGCCAACGATTAGCATCAAAAATGGCTCCAGACTCAATAGGAGATCTGCCTATCGAGGGTGGGTAGCTCAGTTCAAACCCAAGGAACGAGAAAGCTTTGGAGCAATGGAGTTCTCAAGCCGGAGCTGCAGCTGGGCGAATGCTGCGAACTCTACGAAACAAAGCTGCCCAATGGTGGTATTTCCGTATAGCACCGATGAAGTTCCACCCGATAATAATCGAGCGGAAAGAGCATTGCGTCCAGCCGTGACCAAACGTAAAGTCTGTGGCGGTTCCCGTTCCATGGAACGGTTTCGGGAAACAGCCGATTTACTCAGCGTCATCCAAACCTGCCGTGTCCAGGGTCGAGAGGCTGTGGAATTTTTCCGACAAGCTCTTGAGGCTACCGTTTCCCCAACGGTTTCTTATCCTTCCCTGATTCCAATGACCTGAATTCTTACATCAAATCTAACGATTTTTTGAGAAAGATCTGACAAAGGATCAGCACTTAAAATGGTCCGTACACTTGCCCTTGATTTTGATCAACCCGATCACGCACCCGAAAACTCCAGCCATTGGTACTGTTGTATTCGGCTACGATGCTCACACCATGCTGAGAATTATAGATACTATTGACAATGTCATCATTAGCACCAGCACTCATGTGAAACAGATATGCTGGGTTTTGATTTTGGATCTCCTTTAGGCGAACTACATATTTAGTACGGTCGTTTATAAAGTTGTTGTGTTCCACAGTTACATGCTGACGATCAGGTCCATAGGCGATAAACTGGCAACCATTCATTTGATCGGTGAACATATAATATGGTTTTTGGTTCTGAGTGGGCAGGATATATTTGTTTTCGTTATTGGCGATTGGGTGAACGTAGTATCCTGGGATTTTTGTTCCAGAGCTAGCACTTTGAAGGAGCGCAGCGTGACTTCCCTGCTCTTTAAATTGGAAGGTTCCGTTTTTGGGAGGAAGCTGAGCCGGGATCAAAATAGCGTACTTCCCCATAAAACTCTTAAAGTCATTTAAAAATTCCTGAGTTAGTAACATTTACGGTGTCCTCTATCATTGATATTGATTTCAACAAAAACCGATCCTCTTTACTTCAATTATATCATGTCCGGATAAGGGCGACCGATGAAAGACGCTCAAGGAAGTGGAGATTCCGAAATCTCCCAATGTAGCTAGGGTTCAAGCTACGTCCCCACCCGAAGGAGCACTTCGAGATGGATATGGCGGTTTCGACTAC
>NZ_JAAHHX010000114.1:0-11544 GCF_010672065.1 Moorena sp. SIO4A1
GAGTTCGATCGCCTGAATTACTTTTTGGCGCAGGTCTTCGCTGTAAGGAAAAGGCATGACAGAAATCGGACGATAAGTGGAAGGGCTTTTCGTTTTCTTTGTCCTAACTATGATGGCGACTGCTATAGCTCGAAACGGGCTGCTCCTACCACCAAAGAGTGTTGGACATAAAGTTTGGCATCCTCAACACTGCTTGCCACTGCATCGCTTGCTTCTTGCCGGAGTTTGTTTACCGTTCCTAATGACATGGTTTTCTCAAACAAGTCAGCGTCTTGATGCAATAGCGAGTGGGGGAAACCCCCAAGACCGCGCTGCATCGCTAGAGCACTTTGCACCTGGCGTTGACTATTGCGGTAAACGACCCTCAGTAGTGCCACCATTGCTACTACTCGTACTCCGTATCCACTCCTGTTGACCTCCTCTGGCAATTTAGCCCTGGTTGATCTCTGACATTGCCCACACTTCAACGAGTGTAAACGATGCTCGATCACGATCGGTTCAATCGGTGGAATCTCTACTATTTGGTGGCGATAGGGGTTTTGATCTTCGACCCTTAGTCTTTTCCCACAACAGGAGCATTTGCTTGGATGATGGTCAATGATCTGGTTACACCGCTCGATTGGATACAAGTCTCGACTATGCCCATCATGACCTGGTTGACCTCCTCGTTTTCTCTTACTTTTGTTTTTCTGTGGTTTTTTTTCCAGCCCTGGTGGGTCAAAGGAAGGAGGCGATGATGAGTTCTTTGATGTCCGTCGGGTTTTTTCTAATAGCTGTTGCTGAACTGCCGATATATCTGTGAGTTGTTTTTCTAAATTTTCAATTTGCTGCGCCATTCCCTCTACCAGTTTTTTGACACTGGCTGGAGTTTCTTCCCAATCTGACCAGGGGACTTGCTCGCTCATGTTTGGGCGCTGCTGTTCCATGTTCCTTACCGCACGCATATTCTCGCTACCATTTTTGGCGAGGGCTCTTCTACCCCCTGAACGCTTACTTTTTGTCACCCCTGAACGCTTACGAATGAACTAAAGTTTTATAACTCCGTTCTTGCTCTTGCAAGCGCAGGCGAGCTTGTTTAATATCAGCCTATGCTTGATGAATCGTCTTTTCATAAGTACCTTGTTGTTCTTTCAGACGAGACTGAGCTTGTTTTATTTCTAATTCAGTTCTGATGATAGTTTTCTGGGCTTCTTTGGCTGACTGTTCAACCTCTAAAAAGCGTTCTTTGGACAAAACCCCCTCTTCATAAGCTTGTTGGTAACGGGGAATTCTTTCTTCAGCACTTTCTAAACGAATGCTTTCTAATTCATAGGCAACCTTGCTAGAGTCTATCGCCCCTCGTGCCTGCTCTATTTGTGCCAATAGTTCTTGTTTTTGTAAACTGTAGGCGAACTTGAACGCTTCCAGATTCTGCCGTGCTTGCTCGACTTGCGCCTGTTTTTCCAACTCTTGAGCTTGGTTTTGTTGCTCCTGGGTACGCAGAGCCAGTATCAATTGGTTTTTGAGCACCTCTAATTGATTCAGGCGATTCTGTTGCCCTTCTAATTTTTTTTGTTCCTGCTGAAGTTCAGTGCTAACTAACTCTGATTCCAGTTCTAGTAAGGTTTGACCAGCCGTTACCAATTCCCCTTCTTTGACCTTAATTGCTGCTACCGTTCCTGCTACGGGAGCATCAAGTTTGATAGTTTCCCCCGTAGGTTCCAATCTTCCTCTGGCTTTTCCCGTCTCATCCACCTTCGAGAATATCGCCCAAGGTAAAGCAATACCGATAAATACTATCAAAAAATACAGTAATCCCCTTGTCCAAACCTGGGGTAATGTATCCAGCAGTTCCTTAGTAGCATAAGACCAGTCATGACCCTGGAGTGGTTGATCATTCCTAGGTTGAGACGTCGTTTCTTGGGTGAGTAACTCCTCATAGCGACGCTGATCTGGAATAGTTTGAGTAGGACTATGTCCATTTAATGTATGATGATTGTCAGCCATAGCAGTATTTTGGATTGTTGGCTAAAGGATGAAAAAAATTACGGTAAATTAACTCAGCTGAGGCAGGGCTGGGGAGGATCGAGCCTTGGGGATGTTGTTAAGGGTGTTGATCCCCCTAAATCCCCCTTAATAAGCTATGCATTAGTCACATCTTTCTTAACAATCCAGAGAGCTGATGGGACGTGAGGCAAGGTGGAATTACTTGATATTACTTAATCCATATCCGTGTTGAGTTTTTGTTCTTCCATTCAACCTCCATTGGGTACTTCATAATGTAATACAGAAGAATTCTGCATTTGGGGTAGCTTGGCGTACGCTATTACTTGCTGACGAACTCAGGGATGATCCAATGTTCGTGAGTAAACTGACAGAGCCACGAAAAATTCTCAACTCGGAGGGACTTAAATGAAAGCTTGGGCAGTAGAAGAGCTGCAAGATGCTGAATTAGGGGATGTACGTCGCAAAAAACGGTTGATGCGGATAGGAGCGCGATTTGGCAGCCCAACCGAATGCCAGTGTGCCGCAAGCTTCGGGAAACTTAGCTGCGACCCAGGCTGCCTATAAGTTTTGGCGCATCACCTTACATCAAACCGGAAGCGATCGCATCAGCTCACCAACGCCGTACATTAAAACGAGTAAAACTTGAGTCTATTGTCATGGCCATTCAAGACACAACAGAACTCAATTTCACTCATCATCCAGGGAAGAGGGGTATGGGTTACTTGGACAATGCTAAGGCAAGAGGCTTAAAAATTCACTCAGTATTTTGTAGTACAAGTAATGGTGTGCCTAATGGTGTATTACATCAACAAGTCTGGGCTAGGGATATCGCTGAGTTGGGTTCGAAGCATCAACGACACAAAAAACCCATCTCAGCAAAAAGAGAGCCAGCGTTGGTTAACTGCCTTGGATGCTACCCAGAGTCTGATTCGAGATCAAATTACCGTTGTCACAGTGGCTGTGCGCGTTGCTGACATCTATGAGTTGTTCATGCTGCCGCGCCGCCCTTCCTCGGAGTTTCTGATACGAGCGATGCACAACCGTACAGTCTTTCCCTACCTCTTTTGACCAACAACTCCAACGTCTTGAGCAAGCAATTGGAAAAGTAATGCCTTGTGGTCAGCTGACCTTAGAACTCAGACGAAATCCAGAACGCCTTGCCCGTCTTGCTACTAGACGCCTACGTACTACAACCATTGAGTTACAACCACCAGCTACTCATCCCGAACGGGAGCGCCTCCAACCAATCCGCCTACAGGTAATAAAAGCAGAAGAAGAAAACCCACCACCCGGTGTGGAACCAGTTCGTTGGTTACTCTTGACTACCTTAGAGGTTACTGGCTTTGAGGATGTGGTGCAATGTTTGCGTTGGTACTCTTATCGTTGGTTGATTGAACGCTATCATTATGTCCTCAAGAGCGGTTGTCGCCTCGAACAACTGCAACTGGAAACTGCCGACCGGATCCACCGAGCTTTAGCCACTTACACCATTGTGGCTTGGCGCTTGTTGTGGATGACTTACTTGGCTCTAACCCACCCTGATACTCCTGGGGATACGGTACTAGAAACCCATGAGTGGCAAGCGCTTTACTGCACTATTCATCAAACACCCTCCCCACCTGAGGTCCCCCCTAATTTGAGGACTTGTGTGCGTTGGATAGCCCAGTTGGGTGGTTTTTTGGCGCGCAATAGAGATGGTGAACCAGGGGTGAAAACCCTTTGGCAGGGTCTGCGACGACTGCATGATATCGCACAGACTTGGCTTCTACTTTCCCCCAAAACCACTTCTGGTGTCAAGTCCCATTATGTTAAGAAAGATGTGACTAATGCATAGCTTAATAAGGGGGACTTTACCGATTCCTCCCGACTCCCTGTTCCCTGTTCCCTGTTCCCTGTTCCCTATTCCCTGTTCCCTATTCCCTACTCCCTACTCCCTACTCCCTACTCCCTACTCCCTCCCCTATAACTGCTGCTGATTCAGATAGAAATAATGTCCTCGCTTTGCCATTAAGTCTTCGTGAGTACCGCTTTCAATCAATACCCCTCTATCGAGCACTAAAATCAGGTCAGCTTTGCTTACGGTAGAAAGACGATGAGCAATAACTAGGGTGGTGCGGTTTTTGAGAATAGTATTGAGATTGGTCTGAATAATCCGCTCCGATTCCGCATCCAGGTGGGAGGTGGCTTCATCGAAAATTAATAGGCGGGGATTTCCCAAGAGGGCGCGAGCAATGGCTAAACGCTGTCGCTGTCCCCCAGACAACATCCCTCCTCCCTCGCCAATCTCGGTTTCATAGCCCATGGGCAGTTTTTGGATAAATTCATCGGCACCGGCCAGTTTTGCTGCTGCCATAATTTCGTCTAAGCTAGCTGAGGGATAAGCCAGACCGATGTTTTCTCGAATTGTCCCTCCAAACAGAAAGGTATCTTGATCCACCACACCAATTTGCTGGCGCAAGGAGCCTAAGGAAAGACTGGTGATATCTTGCCCATCAATCAACACTTTCCCATCTGAGGGAAGATACAGCCCCAACATCAGCTTGGAAATAGTGGTTTTACCGGAACCACTGCGCCCCACTAGGGCGACCATTTGCCCTGGTTTTACCTCAAAACTAAGATTTTCCAAGACATTGGTATCACTTTCTGGGTGATAGCGGAAGGTGACCTGATCAAAGCGAATGTGACCGCGCAATTCAGGTAATGATTGCCGTGCTTGATGGACCAAATCTTCTTCTGGTTGGTAATCCAGCACATCATTGATGCGCTCCATGGCAATCACAACTTCCTGAAATTCATTCCACAGTACCGTTAGCCTTTGGAAAGGGGTAATCCTGGTTGACTGACAAAACTATTCAGCAGCATACTTGTACGTTTGTATTTTGAATTCCAGCCGATAAAATCGTTTCAGATGTTGTTTTCGCGAAGCTATCACCGGGTCAGGGTCTTGATTAGTTGTGAAACACACCCGTCGAATTAGTGTCCAGCCATTCTCTGGCATAGGCTTTGATCCACTCCCAACCAATCCGAAAGTAGCTGTTACCCCGCGCACCAGTGAGTATCGACCCACCGACGCTTACCCGTTTCTACAACCTCAACACCTTGAGCGGTGACGCAAACGAGTGGCTACGGCCAGGATAAACCACAACCGAGATAGGGCAGGCACTGAACGAATTTCAGACTTCTGCACATTCGCTCCCATTGGACTGGTCATCCAAAAAGTTTTCCTCAATATCAAACCGCAACCCATATTCTTGCGCATGTTTGGAGAGTGGTCTGTTCATCACTGATAATGGCCCATTATCACCATTGACATTGTTGCGACCTCAGACCAGATGAACCGGACCAAAAAGCGTGCTCCTTGTGCAGCCTGACGTTATGAAAGCACAGGGCAACTCCACGTAGAACATGGAAATCTTTAAGCTGAGACCAGCCTTTCCCGGCGAGCCTTATCCAACTGTCCTTTTTCAATCGAATCCGATAATGCCATCCCCATTGGCAGGTCATCGCTTTGATCAAATCAGTGTGGACAAAGCCACGGTCTGCAAGCAAAACCACCTTGACTCCCATAGGGCTTCCGTTCAAGGGCTTGTTGCAGTAGACGCTCGATAATCGTTGAATGAGACAGACGCACGCTTAATGTTCCATCACCCGCGCCTAGCACAGGTAAGGCCCGTGCTTGATGCACCACAACCAATCGCACCAGACAATACTGATCCGGTGAACAGTGACCTTTCCAAGCCTCAGATATATAGAGTCATCTTGTCCTACCGCCAAAGCTGCTTGAATCAATGGAATGTAGCAGCCGTTCGCGTAGCGTGGCCTTTTGGCCATGGATGTTAATCCGAGCATTGTAAAGCCAACGTTGTATCCGACGTTGCTTGCTTTGAGCATATTGGCCGAACCACGGGACGAACGGGAATCCAACGGGTCAAATTGACTTCTCCTGTTTGGATCAAGGCCACCACCATCCATAAACAGGTCGTCAGGTGACCCAGGTGAGCCCATTCATGGGGTTGACCCAACCAGGTCTTAAGGGCATTGATTAGACGGGAGTTTTTTTCACAGCATTCCTAGGATTTGAGTGGTATCTGTCTTTAGAATGCTGGCTCCCACTCACTTGCTGTCAATACCTGCTATCTCCCTCCTGATAAGCATTTGACCAATTTGTGCTTAACTTTTTGTCAGTCAACCAGGGGGTAATCACTTGACCCAGCAACATATTAAAAGCCACCAATTGCCCAATGGTGAGCTGATTTTGAATCACCAACCATGCCCCAAACCAGAGCAGTGCGGTAGTGGCTAACCCCTCGATCGTATTGCTGAAAATCTGGAGTCGATTGCTAATCACTTGCCCAGAAAAGTTAGTTTTAACTTCTTTATTTAATAACTCTTCCCAATGCCAGCGTACGGTTTGCTCAACTGCTGTGGATTTGACAGTGCGGACACCAGAAAGCACTTCAATCAGATAACTGCTTTCTTTTGCGATCGCATGAAATAATTAAACTAAGCCAATAGGTCACCCCATTAACTCGTCTTCAAAACCGTACGTGACACTTTCGCATCATACGGCTCCTCATTATAGGAACACACTGACATTGGTACCTCTAGAACGGATTCTCATCTAACTGTTTCGAGTTGACTTTGTTTCCGTGCTTAAAATCGTGACAATGAAGGTGTAGTAATTCCAGATTTTCATCCTTGTTACTTCCATCCAGTGCGCGCGGTATTATATGGTGCGTTTCCAACAAATCTCCATCCCTGAAGGTGAGACCACAATGAGCACATTTCCCTTTTTGTCTTTTCAAAAGTTTTACCTTTCTACTGGTTGCTTGAGGGTGTTTACTCAGTCTGGTGCTCCAGTAAATTAGGTCTCCATCATATGGGCTTTTAGTGTCTTTGACCTTTTTATACCGTAGGATTTTGGTCGAGGCATGTAAGGGCAGGTAGTTTTCCTTCCCGGTCATGAACATCCAATTGTCCTTTCCGATGGTTCCCCAATATTTCTTGATTACCCAGGTTATTGATTTCTTGGGGTGTCTCCTTTTTCCCCATCAAGGCGAGTTTTTTCCATAGCAGGTGTCCCAAGGTAGTGTTCGCGTAGCGTGGCCATAGGCCAAGGTTTCTTTACTACAGACTGAACTGTAGTAGTTACACCATCCTCGTATCATGGGTTTCAGTTGGCGTATTAATGCCTCCTGTGGGGCAGCTCTGTATTTATCTATGACTTTTGAGAGCTGCCTATAATGCTCTAGAACTTTTTCTTTTGACGGTTTGATGATGGTTTTAAACCCTTGTTTGGACTGGTTTTTACCTACTTTGTATTGACGAATATTGAATCCTAGGAAGTCAAATCCGTCAAAAGTGTGAGTAACCTTGGTCTTGTTTGGTTTTAATTCCAAACCCATGTCATTCAACCATTTGCTGATAATTTTTTGACATTCTTCTACCACGGTTTGGTCTTTGTGCATGATGACAAAATCATCCGCGTATCGGATTAGACTTAATGCTCTCCTATTCTTGGATTTATTTCCTTTCATAGTTTCTGCGAATTGTTTAATCCGTTCCTCCATTCCGTGAAGGGCTATGTTGGCCAAAAGAGGAGATATCACTCCACCTTGTGGGGTGCCCTTTTCTGTAGTAGAGAATATCCCTTTATCCATGACACCAGCTTTTAACCAAGACTTGATTAAGCGTCTGATGGATGGGTAAGTATTTAACTTACTCAGAAGTGCATCATGGTTGATTTTATCGAAACATTTGGCAATATCCGCATCTAGTACCCATTTGGGTTTTCTGCTGATATTTTTAAATGTTGCTTCAATGGCATCGTGACATGAGCGTCCTGGTCTGAATCCGTATGAATTAGGTTCAAAACGCGCTTCCCATTCGGGTTCTAATGCCTGTTTGGTTAGCGCCTGCAATGCGCGGTCGTACATGGTAGGGATTCCTAATGGGCGTTTTTCCTTTCTTCCGGGTTTGGGAATCCAGACCCGACGAGTAGGTTGTGCCTTTTTGGAGATTTTGAGTGAGTCTACTAAGGCGAGGCGTCTTCTTTGGTTAAGATGTTTGACCCCGTCTATTCCGGCAGTCTTTTTGCCCTTGTTCTCCTGTGTAACCCTACGCACCGCAATCATTTTTGCTGTCCAGGATTTCATCAGAGTTTTTTGCAGCTTTCTTATCGCGCGGACATCACCACGTTCAGAGGCTCGAAATATTCGCTTTTGCAACTTAAATAGAGTCTTTTCTAACTTTCGCCAGTTGACTTTATTCCATTCCACCGTCTGGAAGCCCAGGGTTTTAGACATATCTATTGGTACTTACAACTATTTCTTTTCCTACAACGTGAGTCCGTCAGCGTATCCTAGGCATTACCCTAGGCGTTGGCTTCTGACTCAATCTTCCCCCGGTACGACATACGGCTAACTACCTACTCAGAATATTCGACCTTTCTGAGAGTACATATCGGGGTTAATTCGTTCCTGATAACCATTCTATGGACTTTTAGGGTGGTACTTTTCACCGGGAATATTATGGGAAATCATTAATTGAGGGAAGAACCAATTAATCCTGTTCCATTGACTTTTTGTCTGTGGCGTGTCAATCCATTTCGCCACGTAATTCTAACGATGATTCAAACGTACCTTTCTCTCGTACCCATGAGTCCTCTGCCTGTTACTAACTTCCCCTGGATTGGTTCCGCTTCACTGTTCGACCCTTGCATTAATCCGTAAGTTCGTTATTTCTTATGAATCAGGGTAGGGCTGTCACTCGGATTTCACGAGGGATGGATTTTCACCATCATGGTTATCAAGTTGTCAAGGTTCAGTTTCCTGAGACCAGGCGGCTAATCCCCCAAAACCCTTGTAGGGTAAGGTTTATAGTCAACGAATCGCACCTTCCCGAGAAATTCGTTTTAAAAATGGTGTAGAAATCAACGCCAGCAGGAAAAAAGGTGGTAAAATCACTAAAATTAGCAGCGCCATCTTCCAACTGTACCAAAACATCAACCCCACATAGATAAAAACTGTTAGTAAATCTAGCAGGATAGATAACGCCTCACCCGTGAGAAACCGCTCAATTTTACGATTTTCCTGAATCCGGGAGGTAATATCACCCACAAAACGAGACTCAAAGAAACCTAAAGGTAATCGCAAGGTATGGCTGATAAACCCCACAATCAGTGCTAGGTCTACCTTATTCGCCGTGTGGTCAAGCAAATATTGCCGCAACCCGGTAATCGCCACCCGAAACAGAGTAAACATCAGCAATCCTAACCCCACAGCAGTTAGGGTGAGGGTGCTCCGTTGCACCACCACTCGGTCTAAAATTATCTGGGTAAATATCGGTGTAATCAGACCAAATATCTGGATCATCAGGGAAGCAATAAACACCTCCAGCAACACGAAACTGTGAGGTTTTACCAACTCAAAAAATTGCCAGAAAGACGTCTTACTCCTGGCTGCCTGACACAAGTGGCTCAAAGCACGCAATTACATGGTTTATGAGAAAAAGGGCAGAGTGTTATGCTGACGCTAGAGCCATTACACAACTAGCAATTTGAGCATGTCTTACTCTACCCAATTTCATGATCAACTAATGAGCTTTTTGCGTCAATACAGCCGCTACCGCGATCTGCGTCACATCAAAGCTCTAGCTTGGATGGTGAGCGCCTTAATCTGTAGTGGCCAGTTTTGCCAACCGGCCTGGGAGCCTTATGTCCCGAGTCGTGCCAAATTTGCCCAAAGTGTTGAACGCGCCTTGGCACCGCTTTTTGAGCAATACTCGCCATTTGTGTGAAGTCGCTGTATATTCCCCTAGTATTACTCGCCTTAAAAGATTGGCAGTCCCACCGTCTATATCTTGCCCTCGATACCACAGTCTTATGGAATCGCTACTGTATGATTCATCTATCGGTGGTCTGTTGTGGTCGCGCCGTACCATTCCTATGGCGGGTACTGGAACACAACAGCGCGGCAGTAGCCTTCGATACATATCGACCCTTGTTACGTCAAAGCCAGTGGCTATGAAGTCAACATCCTGATGTGATGTTGAAAGCCCATCGGGGCAAAGCAAACCACGATCTGATCAGTTGGTTACAAGCTAGCAATTGGCACTACTGCCTACGATTGCCCTGTGATGTACTGCTTCATGGTCCCCATCGCTATCCCGTTGAAGTCAGCTATCTGTGGCCACCATATGGAGTTGCTGTCTTTTATCGTAATGTTGGTCTATGGCAAGATGGAGTACATCGTTGTAATCTTGTATTAGCCAAGGTCAAAGGGGTCTTCGAGCCCTGGGCCGTTATTACCGATGAGCCTCCCACCTTACTTTCTTTGTGGCAATACGGTTTCCGTTTTAGGGTAGAGGAACTATTTTTAGATAGCAAATCCGGAGCCAAAGAAGCTCGAAGACTCTCGCATTCGCTCAGCTGTTGCACGCTTAGCGGCTTATGCCCGTGGCTGCCGTGGCCTTGCTTTACGCCACCACCCAAGGCATGGCTGTTCAATCTTGTTGGCTTACGGCGACAGGTAGATCCCCATTGGTTTCGAGGCCTCAGCTATCTCAAAATTGGTCTGCGTTGGCTCAAGGGCGTAGTCAATAAAGGTCGGCTACTTTTAACGCCAGTACCATTGTTGCCAATAGATCCACAACCATGCTTTGCTAGCCATAAAGCCAAGTCTGATTACTACGACCAGATCTGGTTTTCGCGCATCCGGTCATGGAGCGTGTAGAACCTGATCAGCCTAGTTTTCACATAGATGTGTCAGGCAGTCAGGCGCTATAGTTCCAAACCCCCCTGCTGCAACTTCTTAAATGGATCCAGAATTAAATCCATAATCCGACGCTGGCGGACAATTACTTCTGCGGTTGCAGTCTCCCCTGGGCGGAGAGCAATACATTCCTTTGGTGTGGGCATACAGGTTTTATTGAGTTTAATTTCTAGGTCATAAGTAGGCACTTTACCCTGCTCCGTTTCCGTCACCTTGGAGGTTGGGTAAATTTTGATTACCTTTCCTTCTACTACCCCATAGTCTTGGAAAGGATAAGCATCAAACTTCATTTTCACTGCCATTCCTTCCCGTAAGGAGCCACTTTCTGAAATAGCGATCTGCGCCCGCAGGGAAAGGAAAGACCCCTGTGGGGCAATCTCGACTATAGTATCTCCAGGTTGCACCACAGCCCCGGCACTTTTGATTGGGGACTGAAACACGATTCCCTCGATCGGAGCAGCTAACATCCTTTGATTTAACTGAAATTCCAAGGATTTAATCTGACTTTTAGTCTGAGATAGTTCCGCTTGGAGGGTAGTAATTTGGGTTTCTATATTTTTCAGTTGTTCCTCACTTTTTAGTAACGCCAGTTTACCAGAATGAACGTAACCGTTCAGGGGGGTAGAAGTGGGATAGCCAAAAATTGCCACCAAACTATGGTATAGCAGTCGCCATCATAGTTAGGACAAAGAAAACGAAAAGCCCTTCCACTTATCGTCCGATTTCTGTCATGCCTTTTCCTTACAGCGAAGACCTGCGCCAAAAAGTAATTCAGGCGATCGAACTC
>NZ_JAAHHX010000115.1:0-11300 GCF_010672065.1 Moorena sp. SIO4A1
GGAGCAGATAATTTGCGCTCGCTGTTGTGTTTTACTCAAGCAGTGCGACTTCATTCGTGGTCTGACCCATTTTCATTGGTGGCAGGCAGCCAAGGCTTAACGATAACTATTTAACCGGATTTGATATTAGACGTTTGCTACCAATATCTGCACGTTTTGCCATAGACTATTGACTGAATTAAGACTAATTACTGAAGAACGCCCACTCTACTTTGCAGAGCTGTTTCTGGGGTCAGACTAAAATTTGATTGCTGGGGAGCTGGGTCTCCCACACTTCCCACACTCCCTGCTCCTTAAGATTCTTCTTCTATAGGCTCGTCGTCTATAGGCTCGCCGTCTATAGGCTGGGCGTCTATAGGCTGACCAATATCGAAGATAATGATAAATTTCCTATCAGGCATCAGTCGTTTCAGAGCCTGCAAGTGACCTTCCGCATCAGAACGGTTGCGGAAACGAGCAACAACCACCCGTTGCATTTCGGGCAACAGCCGAACAACTACCCATGGGTGTAGGCGTTGAGAGTACGACATAAAATATTAGGTATCTCCTTAACTGGGGGTCTAGAGCCAGCCTGGGGTCCTGGAGAAACTGTCGGCTGGCTTTTACCGTGGAACGTTTTAGCGCCCACGGTAATTTTATTATAACACAAAAAAAATTATATTATAACATTTTTTAAGAACTTTTGTAACAAATTTTTTAGGGAGTAGGGAACAGGGAATCGGGAATCGGGAATCGGGAGTAGTGGAGTGGGGAAAAATCCTGTGTAACAAATTAATTAATTTTTTAGAGAACTATGGGTGATGCGACCTTGGAGCCGCTTCCAATTCCCGATTTCCTAACTATTCCGGTATTAACGCAGTCGCTAATAGTGGAAACAACAGCACTTGACTTGCTACCCACCCTTACACTATTTACCACCTTTACCACGCTTTCCTCCCTATTCCCGATTCCCGATTCCCGATTCCCTGACATTGTCAATTTTTATTTTCTCTCTTATAATAGTATTATAGGAATAGTTAAAGGAGAGTCAACTGATGAACAAGTGTGTTGGTACTACTGAAGCGGCATCTTTATTAGGAATTTCCTCTAGACGATTGCGCCAACTTCTAGAGAAGGGTCGCGTCCGGGGTGCCTATAAAACCGGGAAATTCTGGATTATTCCTTTGTTCAACCATTTGCCACAAATTACCAAAGGTACCCGTGGACCAAAGGGCAAATGGCGCACTAGTCGTCCCCCTGCTTTAGCTAAGATTAATGTCAATCGCAATCACATTGGCTCGAATATCAAGAAAAGTCCCAAAGACCGGAAGCCAGTGATTTCAGTAAAACGAAAGGGCACCAATCTCTACGGCAACGAGGTCGAAATCCTCGGTCCGTGTAAGATTGTGTATCAGCCGGATAATCCACTCGATTGTGGCGCTCGTTTGTGGATCGAAACTTTCAGCGATATTCACTTCATTGGTGGCAGTTTCCCCGCCACTCGCTAATGATCATGGCAACAGTCTTTGACTGTCGGGATTGACGGTAGGTCACGCTAGGTGATTGCATTTACCAATCCTAAGACTTACTTGATAGCAAACCCGGTATCTGCTCGCCTAATTGGTGAGATGAACCCTAATACGATATCTGATTTAGGAATTGAGAGCTGTACCAATTGCTCTGCAATACGCAAATCAGTGCCATCGTAGTGTACCCAAACTTTCCCATCGTGACTAACATCAATGTGTAGATAACAACCGTAAGTTCGTTTAGAGCCACGCCATCCATTGAAATAAAGCAGGTAGTGTCCTCTCTCATCATCTAAAATAATCTGACTCTTCACCTCATCATCAGGACGCTCACCCAGCTTCCCAGTTTCTATGGTGATTTGACGAACAATTGACTTATATTTAGCTACTTTATCCATCGTTCAATAATTGCTTCATCTATCCGATACACCAGCATTTTCACCTGATAGCGATCCAGTAGTTCCATAATAAAGTCTTCCTTGAAAAAATCGTCATAGGTATCATCTGGTACAGCTAAAAATAATGTTCGTTCTGGCATCTTTTTTTCAAGAGCAAACTTATAAAAACTAAATTGCCCCAAAGCTTGGTAAAAATCATGAAGCGTTGAGACACCAATAAAGCTTTTTATCTATACAGCAATCTTTTCACCATCTTTTTGAGCAGCAATTAACCGTTCAGCTCCCAAATCAACCTGAATCTTACGTTTGCCAGCTTCTACAATGAGCGGGTCATCCGTAATCATCAGCCATCTTTCCTTGACTAGCGCTGCTTTGACTAGTTCATGATACTTGTCTCTTGCCATAGTAAAATAGCAATATCTTCAGGAAAACCCTACCGATAATAGGATAGTCATACCAAAATCCTGATGCCCGGCAATATTTCCTAGTACTTTAACGGTAAACAAACTGTAAATGTACTTCCTTTGTTTAACTGCGATCGCACTTTGACATTCCCCCCCATGCCTTCGACCAACGTCCTGACAATGGATAGTCCCAAACCCGCACCACCAGTAGAACGAGTTCTAGTTTCATCGACCCGATAGAAGCGGTCGAAAATACGGGCTTGTTGTTTTAAAGGAATACCGATACCACGATCACAGACCTCAATTCTGCCACTGCCATCTACCTGAGATAACTTAACGGTGACTGGTTTATCGATACTAGAGTATTTGACGGCATTATCAATCAAATTCAGTAAGACTTGTTTGAGGCGATTGATATCAGCTTTGACCCAAATCCCAGGTTTATTACTCTCAACTTTAATAACTCGCTTACTATATTGTCTTGCCATCTCAGCAACTTCTTCCACCAAGTCATCTAAGACAAAGGCTTCTAGATTGAAGTGTATATGACCACTATCTGCTCGTGCCAAATCCAGTAAATCCTGCAACATTTGCACTGTGCGGTCAGCTTCTGAAGACGCAATTTCTAGAGCTTCGCGCTGAGGTGGACTCAAATTAGTACCGCGACGTAACGTACTTTGGACATAGCCAGAGACTAAGGTTAAAGGAGTACGCAATTCATGGGATACATTGCTAACAAATTGCCGTTGATTTTCTAAGGCATCATTCAGACGCACGAGCATTTCGTCAAAGGTTTGTGCCAATTCTCTGACTTCTGTGGGAGCATTATCGAGCTGTATTTGCACATCCCCCAAATCATCAGCAGAAATACTCTCAGTTAGCTGACTCATCAACTGTAGTGGTTGGAGCGATCGCTTAATATAGAATGCGATCGCAATACACATCCCTCCAATAGCAAGTACTGTAGCAATCCCCAGACTCCGGATCAGCTGCAAAAACATCTTTTGATCACTAGTAATGTCTTGGGCAATGTAAAACTTACCGAGATTGGTTTGTTTAACTTCCAAAGTAGTGCCGCAAACCACCCAGTAGCTTCCGTTTACTTCCAAGATTTCCGGCATGGGCGGTATCCGTGACAAATACTCCGGAGAAGTCAGAGTGTCCATGACCTCTAGGGCTTCAGATTGAGCAACAATACCATTGTTGGGATGCTTTACCCAGAGTAGGGTGTTACTATTGCTGAGTTTATCAATTGCCTTTTGCATCCCGGTTTCCGGGGTAACCATATCGCTATAGATTTCTACATCCTGGGGGAAGCGCTCTGCAATATAACTAATACTCTGTTTGTGAGTGGAAACCAGAATATGCTGCATTTTCCAGCTGGTCCAAATTGCCAAACTCCCCATACCTAAGGCTGAAACAGCGGCAATTCCTAAGGTTAGTCTTACCCGTAGGGAACGTAAATCAAGATAATGGTAGTAGTTATTCAAGAATTTTTCCAGCAAACGGCTGGGGAACTTCATCAGTCTTTGTCGGAATATTTATATTAATATTACTAATTATCAGTTTTACAGAACAATCTGAGAAATTACTGATAGACTAGTTAGAATCAGATAACTAATATTTTTTTCGGGAGCATGGGGATTGTCAAGCTAAACCAAAGGGAACAGGGAACAGCGGATCTGGGAACAGGGAGTAGGGAGTAGGGAAAAGGGAAAAGGGAACAAAAATTCTCGCAATTCTTTTAGGGTTCTTGGTATAGGTAAATTGGTAATTGGTAACTTTTATTACTATCAAGCCATAACTCCAGGAATATAAACACTACCAAAAACTCGACCGATAACACTACTAAAGTAATTTAACAGGATCTGATTGGGTAGACTAGCCTAAGGTTAGTAACTGTAAGTATCCTCAGGGGGTGACAAGCATATTCAAAATCTTACAGGGGTTAGGTTTTAGGGGTTAGGTGTTAGGGAAAATTGTCAAGCGGGTGGATTGATTAAAACTATCATTGACGTTGTATGGTTAAAATTGCTTCAATTGCTGGGAAATACAAATGACACCGATGCGCTCATTTTACCCAATACCTAAAACCATACACCTAACACCTATCTAGGTTTGAGCTTTGTTGTCACCCCGTGAGGTAAGTATCTTCTTGTAGCCGAGTAAAAAGCCACCCTGTTGAACTGGATTTATTTAACTCCCTATCGGGATTTATTTTATTTGATAAACATAGCCCAATTATGAGTATCGGTAATCGGTAAAATAACGTATATTTATACATACTACTATCTACCAATGGGAATTTCTTTGTGAACAATAACAAGTGGTGAGAGGCTTACCTATCACCCGCTCATGACCTGACGCCATCACCAGATCTAAGGTTGAGTATATAGGCGTAGGGTGTGTTAGGGACGGGCTCCCCAAGACGCAAGCCATAGCAAGTGTTGGGACACTCCGTCCCGTAACGCACCACCGCGTCAAATAGTATGCATTGATATAAGCTGAAAACCTTGTCTAGTCAACTTTTGCCTTCCCCTCCTGGGAGGGGTTAGGGGTGGGTTCCTCTTGCCTCTTGCCATTGGGCGTAGCGCTATATTAGACCTCTTGCAAAAGTCCAAAACTAGTCTCCGATAATCCTTCCGAGATTGGAGATCCGAAGTTTTCTACTGCTGTAAGAAGTCTAATTTCTAGTTCTATCAATATCCCGTTCTATTGACACTCCCCGTCCTATAAGAACGGGGATTCTTTAATCAACGAGGAGACTTGTTCAACCAGGCCGGAACCAGGAAGAATCGAGGTTTCCTCTCCTAAAGCGTTTTGGTCTAAGACCAGGGTTCCGGTGTGCCCCACCGTACCCAAGGCTCTTTTCAGGATGTTGATGGCTGCATTATGGTCGCGTTCGCGTAGCGTCGCCTGAGGCCGAAGGCCACGCTACGCGAACGGCGAATCTAATTTGCACCCACACTTGCAGGCGTGAGTTCTGGTTGATAGCGATTTTTTGACAACTTCACCACAACTGGAACAATTTTGACTAGTGTAAGCAGGATTAACTGCTACCGTTTGCCTGCCAAACTTTTGTCCAAAATATTCCAGCCATTTCCTGAATTGATACCAACCTGCATCATTAATAGATTTGGCAAGACAATGATTTTTGACTAAATTTCTAATCCTTAAGTCTTGCCTTACGGCACGCTGCGCGAACGTAAGCAACCACGTCGTTAGAGTGGATTACGCAACGCGCCGGAGACGAAACCTTAGAAGAGTGCAGCCTTACAACAAAACCTGTCACCTTTTATGCATAGCCGACTAACCATAAAGGCTTCTTTATTCTTACGGTAACTTCTAACCAGTCTCTTGGCATGTTCTTCACGTCGCCTACTTATTTTAAGGTGTGTCCGACCTAGTCTATTAATGGCTTTTCTGCGATTGGATGTTCGCGAAGCGTGGCCTACGGCCTTGCCTTTCTTTTTACGAGAAACCCGACGTTGATGAAACTTTAGTCTTTTTTCACCTTTACGATAAAACCTGGGATTAGGTTCTACACCCCCTTTGGAGTCGGTGTAAAATTCCTTAAGTCCTACGTCTAGTCCAATATTAGTATGATTTGGTTCTAGAGATTCCTTTTCATCTACTTTTATACAGAATTGAACATAGTAGCCATCTGCGCGACGTACCAATCTAACCCGCGCGGGTTAGCTTTTGATTATAACGCCATAACTCCCAGGTTCCTTTCAGTTTCAGTTTCCCGATACCTTTCTTGTCTAAGAATTTTATTGATTTAGCATCCCCTGACAACTTCCAGCCCGATGTCTTGTATTCAACCGTTCGCGCAGCGTCGGCTACGCCGAATCTGGAAAATTTCTTGAACTTGGGATATCCTTTTTTACCAGGAACTTTTTTTTTGCATTTATCGTAAAATCTAGCAATTGAGCTATAGGCTCTTTCAACCGAAGCCTGACATGCGTGGGAGTTCAAGTCTTTCACAAAGGGATACTCAGCTCTAAGCGACGTATTATGACGATACAGTTCTTTTTGTCCTATACCCTTGTTGTCCATCCAGTAACGGATACACTTGTTGCGGACAAATTGACCGGTGCGGATCGCCTCATCAATTGCGGCATATTGAGTTTTGTTCCCTTTGGCCTTAAACTCCAAGACTTTCATTATTGACCTGAGACAACTCTAGGTAAAGTATAGTACAAAAAGAGAAAGCCGTCCTAGAAGGACGGGGCTTGAGACCCAAAATTTTTGGTCAATACCGACAATTTGATTATGAAACGTTTTGGAAATTTAGTGCTAATTTGGTCAGGAATCCTAATGGCGGGTGAAGCCTCAACTGCCTTAGCTGAGTCTCCCAAAATCGGGGAATCGGAACCGATCCAACACAGTAGTGAACCTCTAACTGTCTCAGATGCATGGGCTACTGAGGTTTCTGACATGTCAGAGTATACTGAAGTTCCTAGGTCGGGGGATATATCTGAAACTGAAGCACCGACTACCGATGCCTCTACCGAAACTTCCGATACTGGTATACCTATACCTATAAATCCTATAGATATAGAAGTGCCATTACCGGATAATTCCACTGAAGACACGGAGCAGCAAGATACCTTAGTAGATAGGGAGCTTCCAGAAACAGACAGCTCTACGACAACTGTACCTACAATAGACTCAGATACCAAAGATACTGATTCCGATACAGAGGCTTTGGATACAGAAACTGCGGATACAGAGGCTTCGGATACAGAAACGGCGGATACAGAAACTGCGGATACAGAAACTGCGGATACAGAGGTAGAGAAAGAAGAAACCACAACGGCTGTTGACGCTAACGAAAACGACCTGGAAGCAGAAGCTGAAGAACTCAGCCCAGAAGAACTGGCCAAACAGCAGAAACTGATTGAAGCCGATAGACTTTATCTAAGTGGAGATATAATTGGTGCTGAACAACTATATCGTGAAGCCAAGAATCCTTTTGATAATCCAGAACCAGTTCAAAAACTACCGGAGCCAATTTACGAAACCACTCAACTCTCTCCCGCTGGTGGAGTGTATTGGCGTAACTATGAGTCAGGGCTAGAAAAGAATTTAGAAAGTAAAATTCTAATTCCCCTCAAGTTTTTAGTAGAGCAGCAACCAGAATTTATTCCCGGTCATATACGCTACGCTAAAGCTCTAAAAGATTATGAGCGGCTTGATGAAGCCTTAGTAGTTTTAACGCAAGCTAAAAATCTATATCCCAATGAGCCGGAATTAATCAAGGTAACCATGGCAATGCTAGCAGACTCAGAAAATTGGTTTGAAGCATCTCTGGTAGCTCGTGAATTTGCCCTGTTTAATACTGAGCATCCTCAATCGGAAGAGTTTCTTCAGCTCGCTGATCAGCATCTAGACCGCCACATTTCCCATCTCCGGAATGAAATTACCGGTAATACAATAATGAATGTGATCACTGGAACATTAGGTTATGTTTTTACTGGTAATCTCTTTGGTCCGCTATCAGCAATAGAGTCAACTGTATTAATGCTCCAGGGAGAATCAGGCATTGGCAAAAGAATTGCTAAACAAGCACAAAAGCAATTACCGATGCTAGAAGACGAAGAAGTGCTGGAGTATGTGCGGGAAATGGGAAATGAACTTACCAAGGTAACAGGTCGCGATGAGTTTAACTACGAGTTTTATGTAGTTATGGATGACCAACTCAATGCTTTTGCTCTACCAGGAGGTAAAATATTTATCAACGCTGGGGCTATCCTAAAAACCAAGTCCGAAGCAGAATTAGCTGGTTTACTGGCTCATGAACTATCCCACGCTGTGTTATCCCACGGTTTCCAGTTAGTAACTCAAGGTAACTTGACTGCTAACATTACCCAATTTATACCCTATGGTGGCACTGCTGCTAATTTAATTGTACTTAACTATAGCCGGAATATGGAACGTCAGGCTGATGATTTAGGAACTAAAATTCTTGCGGCTAGTGGCTATGCAGCAGATGGATTGCGCAATTTGATGATTACTCTCCATGATCAAGGTGGACCAAAACCCTTATTTCCTTGGCTTTCAACTCACCCAGAGACTAAAGAACGGATTAATAATTTAGAAGCTATAATTGACAGGAATGGTTACAACCGTTATACTTATGAAGGTGTAGAAAAACACCTAGAGATTCAGAAGCGAGTTGCTGAACTTCTCAAAGAATATGAGGAAAAACAGAAGGAAGAAGAGGAGGGAAAACAGGAGGGAAAACAAGAAGATGACCAGGATAAAACACAGAAGGAAGAACAGGAGCTAAAACAAGAAGATGAGCAGAAGCAACTACAGCAGGAGTAAGCATATGGGCTATGCTCACGCTGGGCGAACAGCAGTCAGCAGTCAGCAGTCAGCCATTCCCGTAGCGTAGCCATAGGCCAAGGCTCAAGCTAAGTGAACAGCTTATTTTATTCAAAATCACCTCAAGTAGGGTGGCCACCAGCCCCTGATAGCTGATAGCTGAACGCGCACGCGTGCGCGTAGCGCTTAAGCTGATAGCTGAATACTTACGATCACATGGCTTCGAGTTCCTTACCTTTGGTTTCCCGAACTGCGAACACAACTAAGAAAAAGGAGATAGCAGCAGCAATGGTATAAAGACCATAAGCAGTACCTAAACCAAACCTAGTCAGGAGAATGGGGAAGGTGATGGTAATGAAAAAATTTGCCATCCATTGAGTTGAAGCACCAACAGACAGTGCAGACCCTCGAATCTGGTTGTTGAACATTTCCCCTAGCATCACCCAGACCACTGGTCCCCAGGAAAAGCCAAAGCAGAACACATAGAGGTTAGCGCCTAAGAGGGCGACAATCCCTTGAGAGTGAGTCAGAATCAATTCACCAGCGCTATCCAAGTGGGCGAAAGTGAAAATAAATGCCATTATCCCCAAGGTCAAGGTCATCCCAATAGACCCGATCAGCAGAAGGGGTTTGCGTCCAAATTTGTCGATGTATGCGATCGCTAAAAGGGTAGTAATAAGATTAATAGCGCCAGTAATAACATTAATTAGCAGGGAATCTCCTTCTGAAAACCCTACCTCTTGCCATAACACATTACCATAGTAGAATACTACATTAATTCCCACAAACTGTTGAAATAGAGATAGTCCCATGCCTACCCAGACAATGGGAAGGAGCATACCATTTTTACCAATCAGATCAGACAGTTTAGGCTTGCGCTCCTTGAGAAGTGTTTGCTGAATTTCCAAGACCTTGGCTTGGACATCACCACTCTCAATCTTGGCGAAAACAGCAGCAGCTTTTGTCAATCGGCCAATAGAGACCAAAAAGCGGGGAGATTCAGGAATTAACCAAGCCCCCACCCAATAAACAGTTGCTGGAATAAGCTCCATCCAGAACATCCAGCGCCAAGCCGGTATAGAAAACCAAAGTGGTGCTTCTGCTGAACCGGTAGCCATACCAATCAAGTAGTTGCTGACAAAAGCAATAAAAATACCAATAACAATGGCCAATTGCTGCAGAGAACCTAACCTTCCCCGCAGGTGAGCTGGAGAAACCTCTGCGATGTAAGCTGGACTAATTACACTAGCGGCACCCACAGCAATGCCACCCACCAGTCGATAGACTATAAAATCCCAGATACTGATTGCTATACCAGAGCCAATGGCACTGATAGTAAATAAAGCAGCAGTGATCAGCATCACCTTTTTGCGGCCATACCAATCTGCCATCTGTCCAGCGTAAAACGCCCCAACTGCAGAACCTAGCAGCATCGAAGATACTGAAAATCCCGTCCCGACGCTAGTGGAGTTAAAGGCTTTTTGCAGTGCTGTAATCGTGCCATTGATCACTGCACTGTCGAAACCGAATAAAAAACCACCAATGGCAGCTACTGCGGAAATCAGAATTACAAAAGATATATGGTATTGTTGTTGGTCATTTATCATTGATAGCAGTTCTCAATGGGGTGAGGTACTTTCGTCTTGGGTTAATGGGAGTAGGGAGTAGGGAGTAGCGCTGCATCACTTTTCAATTTTCTATATTCATACCAAGTTGCGGTCAAAGGTACAACAATCTCATCCGCCCATCTCCCCATCTCCCCATCTCCCCATCTCCCCATCTCCCTATCCAACCAATTTAATCTGTTTGAATGCAACTCGGTATCATCCATACCTGGAAGCTTTTTGCCCTAATTCTTTAGGTGGACAAGTTGCCAGTTAAGCAACTGTCTATGGAAAGAACGACCTATCACCAATGGCATAGCAGGGTTCAATAGTAGACAGAGCGAGGATTAAAGCCGAATCTTGCTAAGACCTTAACTACCAAGGAATTGTGTACAGGTTTAAATAGTGGCATGGGATACCTCACCAGGCTTTAAAGAAGGAAAGTAGAGTTTAAAGGTAAGGTAAAGCTGAGGGAGCTTGCAGCAAATGGAATCAACTAAAAACCCCACCATGGAAGAAATGAACCTATTCTCAGAGCCTGGCACTGGCAAGGTAGAAAAGACAATTACCCCTCATAAGCCAGGACGAGTCAAGTTTAAAGCAACTTACTGGCCAGCAGAAGTATGCTCTGATTTTCAAGTCACCCTTGAACCTGAAGACCCAGTTACAGTTGTTGGTCGGCGGGGCATTACCCTGATTGTGGTACCAGTCGGTTATATTTTTCCCGATGATTCTCAAGAATCGAGCCAAAACCTAGCCAGAGGAATTGTCTCACGCTTGTTTAGTTGGACTCAACGATTGCCTTGAGTGTTTACAGTATTTTCACATTAAGCCAAAGCCCAATACCACCCTAGGGTCAGTATTGGGCTTCTGGGTTTACTAGACCTTTGGCACTAATAGCAAAGGGAACAGCGGATCACCGGAGTAGGGAGTAGGGAGTAGGGAGTAGGGAGTAGGGAGTAGGGAGTAGGGAGTAGGGAGTAGGGAGTAGGGAGTAGGGAGTAGGGAGTAGGGAGTAGGGAGTAGGGAGTAGGGAGTAGGGAGTAGGGAGTA
>NZ_JAAHHX010000116.1:0-10738 GCF_010672065.1 Moorena sp. SIO4A1
CAGGGTAAACGCATCTAAATTTGTATTAAAATTTACAGTGAAAAAATAAACAATAGTATCAAAAATCTAGAATTACCCTGTTGATTCTCAATAAGCGCAACTTATTCTCAATTATTGGCCGTGTTATCCTTGGTCGATTTGAGAGTACTCTACATTCTGGTTTCGTACGCAAATCCGACTTTGATTTTTGTTCAAAGTCAGCGGAAAATTTGTTGACTTTGAACAAAAAAAACTGCTTTAGGATGGGATTTATTCGAATTTCACAAAAAATTGAGTTAATCAATTTTTTGTATGTTACCATTTATACCAAATAAGATGCGTTTACCCTGTCATAGCAAGGCTTTCAGACTTCTTAAGATTTACTTTGCGAATCAGCTCTTAAGGTTTGACTAATGCCGGTTAACCCCTTGAGGGTTGAGGGTTTCTGAGATAGCCTTGATGGCATAAAAGCTTTTGATATATAAATATTTTCGTTTGTCAAGTACATTTTTTACAACATTCAATCGATTACTGTGCTATTCTTTTCAAGTGTGCTGGATAAGCATATTTGTGCTATCTAGTATTTTGTTAATAACTACTAGACTGGCACAACTAAAATAGTTCAATAAATTTTTCAGCTAAACTTTTCCGCTAAACCCTTTTTCAAACTAGATCATAGTATTTTTATAAAGCAACATTTAAGGTGTCCAAGCTCACTACAATAGAATAGGCATCTAGTAAAATTGGGTTTTCAGATGTAATTGACTTTCTAAAACTTAAGGATAAAAAATAATGAAGTCCATAAAGATTACTATTTATGATGATACACTCCGGGATGGGGAACAGCAAGCAGGACTTTTCTTTGATCGGGAAACTAAAGCGAATCTTGCTGATATGATTGCAGCTACTGGGGTTCACAAAATCAATCTCATGCCAGCAATTCATCCGACAGAAGCTTACCTTGTTAACGAACTTATGAGCAAAGGTATGGCTGATAAGATTACTGCTATGACGATGATGGGAACTAAGTTTATTGATCAATCTTTGGAGACTGGCGTTCAGAAAATTTTATTATTTCATGCTGTATCGGATCGGCTACTATTTCTGCGAGACAAGCAAGTGCAGAGCCAGCTGGAATATCAAGGTAAAACGATTGATGATGATATTCCGATAAGCGTGATTGAGCAAGTTCGCTGGTCTATGCTAGAAAAGACATTAAAGCACTTGGAGTATGCACGTGATCGTGGCTTAGAAGTTTATTTTGGTGCAGAGGATGCAAGCCGTGCAGATTTTGATTTTTTAACTCAGTGTATTTCGAAATTTGAACCTTATGTAGAATTCTTTTTACTCGCTGATACAGTGGGATGTCTAACCCCAGAAAAGACCCATTTTTGGCTTAGTAATCTTTTGGAAGTGACCAATGGTGCTCCCCTAGGGGTACACTTTCACAATGACATGGGTTTAGCACTTGAAAATACTCTCCAGGCTATCCATGCAGGCGCGATCGCCGTTTCTGGAACATTTTCGGGAATTGGAGAACGTGCAGGGAATGCCCCTTTAGAGCAGGTTTTAGATGGATTAAGAATGCGTTGGGGCTGGGAAGTTGAAGGAATTAATTATAGTGCTTTGGAAGCTGTCACAGAGGCTTTAGCTCGTCTCGGAGTCCGAGCCAATCCTCCCTACTCTCCTGGAACTCATAGGCAGGAAACGGGTATCCATCTCCATTCATTGCTGTGCGATCGCCATAGCTACACAATCTTTCCTGATCAGGAACCAGAAATCTGGTTTGGCAAGTGCAGTGGGGCGAGTAATTTCAAATATCTCTTTGAGCGTCATTTAAATCAGTCACTGCCCCAACAATGCTACGAGCAACTCCGAACCTCTCTCAAAGAGTTGTCCATTCAAGAACAGCGTAGTTATTCGACATCGGACGTTTTGAGTCTGATAGAACAAGATCTCTTACCGATGTTTCCCCAAATGGATAACGGTGTGGCAGATAGCCAATGTCTCAAAGATCCCAATTTAATCAGATTTCGAGTTGAGCAAATTAGCCAAATGTCTAAGGCAATGCTTAATGCGCTTCTGGAGGTGTTCAATCAGTTTGGTTGCATTATCATTGCTTGCGATGGTGTCTCTAACTTTCGGCAAAACCTGCTTGATATAGGCTCACATTTTGGTCAGATTATGCCTCACCGTATTTCTGATGATGACGGTATCGTAACTGTAACACCCACGCCTGGGGCAAAGTACACGGCTCTAACGGGGCAACCGTTTGACTTTCATACTGATGGGAGTTTTATGCCAGTTCCTCCCAAAGTTGTTGCCCTGCAGTGCATTGTTGCCGCCGACACCGGGGGAGAATCTCAAGTTGTCCAAGCCGAAACTCTCTACAATTTTCTAAAAGAACAGGATCCCATTGGACTTCCAGCACTCTTTGAACCTGATGCTGTAGTAACGACAACCGTTGATGGTGAAGTTTACCGAGGTCCTGTTTTTGTACGCGCAGATAATCGCGTGATGTTGACTTATCGACCCAGCGATCATCAGGTTACAGTGCAAGCCAAACCAAAGGTAGCTCAAGCTTACAATCTTATTCAAGGTTACCTTGAGAATGGGGCAGACGAGTTACAGTACAAACTTCAGCCGGGAGAAATTCTGATCATGGATAATACCCGAATCTTACACACCCGCAAACCATTCAAGGAAAATCAAGGTGCAAAGCGTAAGTTTCATCGTTTATGGCTTGACGGCAAACCTGATCATCACAAACTTGCACACAATCAACTAAAGTTTGGTTTTAGTATTTCGGGTTAAACATCGTTACCAGCCAGTATTGCTGGGCAAGGGTTATAGCGATCGCTTTGGCCAATATATTTCACAAATCATTTAGGACTGCTATATTAGGTAGTGGTACACAAGTAGTGATTTTAGCTCCCGAAACCTCCATCAGACCGTAGCAAAAATAACTATTTTTGAGAGCAGATGAAAAGTAAAGAAGCCAATGAAAAAGCTATCTCTAAAGAATGGTTGATCTTATTGGCTGTGAGTTTAGGAACGTTTCTGTTCTCGCTAGATGTTCATATTGTCAATTTGGCTTTGCCAACACTGGTAGAAGATTTGCATAGCGATTTTGCCACGGTTGAGTGGGTTCCCCTAAGTTATTCCTTAATGCTGGCAGTCCTGGTGCTTTGTGTGGCTCGATTAGGGGATATGTGGCGCAAGAAATTGCTCTATATAATCGGACTTATAGCATTTGCCATAAGTTCATTGGTGTGTGGAACCGCTACGACAATATACTTATTGATTGCAGCACGGATATTTCAGGGTCTTGGGGCTGTGTTTATTGCAGTACTAACCCCTGCGATGGTGACTGAGGTGTTCCCCAATGAAAAGCGAGGGTTCGCTTTGGGGATCGTTGCTAGCACGGGTTGGGCTGGTGTGTCATTGGGACCGACAGTAGGCGGTTTACTCATAGAGCATTGGGGGTGGCGTTCAGCTTTCTTGATTAACGTGCCCATTTCTTTAATCGCTATGGTATTGGTGATTGGAGTAGCTCCAGGGGGGAGCAGTCATTCAGGTCAAAAGTATTTTGATTTTCAGGGAGCTTTGATTTTAGGGATAACGTTGACCTGTTTTTTACTCGGGATGACACGCTTACAAGAAGGGGATAATGGTGGTAATATAACTCTAGTTTTACTGGCGTTCGCAGTCATTGGTTGCGTTAGTTTTTTGTGGTCTCAGAAACAATCTGCTCAACCCTTGCTTAACCTTAGTTTATTTCGAACCCTGGAATTAAGTTTAAGTCTAATTTTAAGCGTATTTTCCTATACTTTTTCCAATACAGTAATTTTTATTTTACCTTTTTTTCTAGAACTCGTTAAGCATTATTCCGAGCAAAAGGTTGGCTTATTAATAGCAGTCGTGCCTATATTAGGAATATGTGTAGCCCCTGTAGCAGGCTCCCTGGCAGATCGCTTTGGCGAAAGAAGCATTAGTACGATCGGAATGACATTATTATTAATTGGCTGTTTGGCGATCGGCACCTTTAGCGAAGAATTGACGGTTAAGGGCTATTTATTGCGGATAATTCCCTTTGGAATCGGTTTCGGTTTGTTCCAACCCCCTAACCAAAGTGTGATTATGGGCAGCGTACCTCCAGAATATCTCAGTGTTGCCTCTGGACTCTGGTTCTTTTCACGAGCCTTAGGTCAGGTTATGGGTATAACGCTGATTGGAATTTTGTTTTCGCGCTTATCTGCTAGCCAACTCCCAGTAGACACCCCATTTTCAGTTACAACAGCGCCAGTTGAGGCTTTAGTGTTTGGAGAACAAGTAAGTTTTCGGATTGTCTCTGCCATTCTTGTGATTGCGGTAGTTATATCTGGATTCCTATGGCAGCGGCAAAATCAAAGGTGTTGCTGAATAGTGGAATGGTTAAACCGAAAGAAGAATTTTTTCCTTGTTCCCCGATTTCCGATTGATTCCCTTTTCCCTATTCCCTAAAACCCAAGACGAAAGTACTTCACCTATTTGATAAATACTATAATTTTACCATGATTAACGGTAAGGTAACCGTAAATGTAGTACCATCTCCCAACTGACTCTTGAGAGAAATCTCACCACCATGAGCGTCCACACACTGTTTAACAATAGCTAGCCCTAAGCCACTACCAGGAATTGTGCCAACATTGCTAGCACGATGGAAAGGCTCAAACAGTTGCGGTTGGTCTTCTGGGGGAATGCCCATCCCCTGGTCTTGAATCCGGAATATAACACATTCTGTCTGAGCAATCAGTTCAAACAGAACTGTTCCCCCTGTGGGTGAGTACTTAATAGCGTTGGTGAGCAAATTGCTAAAAATGTGTCGCAGCAATCGTTCATCCCATAGGGCTTCCTTCAATTCTCCTTGAGTGGTAAAAACTAGCTGATGCTTGTTCTTGCTACTGATTTGTAACTCTTCCACTAATTGGTGACAAAACCGTTTCAAATCCAACCGAGTAGGTTGACACAGGAGTTTGCCGGAATCAGCTTTACTGATTAATGAAACCTCATCCAACAACTGGGCCATGTTTTTGATGGCTGAGCGAATTAGCCGCAAATGAACCAGTTTTTTCTCTTTAGGTAATTGTTCCTCTTTGTCTTGGAGCAATCCAGAACAAAGGAGGATTGTATTTAAGGGATTACGAAAGTCGTGAGAGAGCATGGAAACAAATTCCGCTTTGCGCTGATTGACTTCTTTGGCTCTAACCAACTCAGCGGTTTGTTCCTGAACCTGACTTTCTAGGGCTTGATTTTCTTGTCGTAATGCAACTGCTGCCTGCTTACGTTCAATAGCATAGCGCAAGGAACGAACCAGCATTTTTCCCTTGACTTGCCGCTTGACTAGATAATCTTGTGCTCCTTGACGAACTGCCTCAATGGCTAATTCATCATCATTGGTATTGGTTAGCACTACAATCGGTAAACTAGGCGCTTGCTTGATCAAGGGTCCGAGGGATGCTAGTCCGTGGCTGTCCGGTAGAGTCAGATCTAACAAGATCACATCGTAGGGAATTGACATTGCTCTAGCCTGAGCGATTTCCTGGAGTGCATCCCGCAATCGCTTGACATGAACTAGACTAAACTGCCTGAACTGAGCTTCTTTCAAAAACTCTTGTAACAATCTGGCTTCTGCCAGGTTGTCCTCAATTAACAAGATTTTTACTGACCCTTCAGGCATTACCTTTGAGTATTTCTTCTTTGGGCTTATTGGTCTGGATTTCTCCTTTGATCGAGAATCCTCATTGGTTTCCTTCTTTGTCTTGATGCAAAGCGCGAGTGGGGGAAACCCCCGCAGGTCGGCGCTGCATCGCTTGTGTTAGTCAACCCTGATGTTTAATCCTTAGTGTCTCATGGTTTATGGCTAATCCCTAATCCCTAATCCTTTTATTGTGATGGCAGGGTGACAGTCGAGAGCCAAAAGTCTTCAATTCCTTTGACGATTTTGAATAATTCGCTAAGATTGCGGGATTTGGTGATGTAGCAATTCACATGCAAGTCGTAACTATGGAAAATGTCATCCTGATTTCTTGAGGTAGTTAATACCACCACAGGAATCCGTTTGAGATTAGGGTCAGCCTTAATCTCTGCGAGCACCTCTCGACCATCCTTTTTTGGCAAGTTTAAATCTAGCACGATCAGGTCTGGACGGACGGCATCAGCATACTCTCCTTCTTGGTGTAAGTAAGCCATAGCGTCCATGCCATTTCTGACCGTTACTACCTGGTGGGGTACCGAGCTATTTTTTAACGCTTCTTGGATTAAGCGAATATCGGCTTTATTGTCTTCAACCAAAAATATGATTTTGTGTCTTTCGTCCGTTTCTACGCTCACGCTCGCGTCCCCTTACTGGAATTGTAAAATAGAAGGTGGCACCGTGACCTAGTTCTGACTCTACCCAAATTTTGCCCCGGTGGCACTCCAGAATCTTTTTACAGATAGCCAAACCCATACCTGTGCCAGGATACTCATCCCGGGTGTGCAGACGTTGGAAGATCACGAAAATGCGATCGCTAAACTGCGGTTCAATGCCAATGCCATTATCCTGCACTGAAAATAGCCATGAATCCTCCAGTCGTTTTGCCCCCACATGGATTTCCGGCGGCTGTTCACTGCGGAACTTGATCGCATTACCGATTAAGTTCTGGAACAGTTGCATCAACTGGGTGCTATCAGCCATAACTGTGGGAAAGGGGTCATGGGTAATCACTGCCCCAGTTTCACGGATGCGTCCCCGCAAATTAGCCAGAGCATGGTCTAAGGCCGTCTCCACTTCCGTCAGTTTAAACTCAATGCCCTGCAAATCGACTTTCGAGTAAGCCAACACATCATCAATCAGGGTTTGCATGAGGCTGACTCCCTCAACCGCAAAGGTAATAAACTCGCTGGCATCTTCGTCAAGTCGGTCATTATAGCGCATTTCTAAAAGCTGCACATAATTGGCCACTTGATTCAGGGGTTCTTGTAGGTCATGGGATGCCACATAAGCAAACTTTTTCAGTTCAGCATTGGAACGTTCTAGATCCTGAGCCAATTGAGCCAATTCATCAGCTTGACGCAGGACAATATTAATCAGTGCTTTCCTCAGTTCCAGTGCTGTCTTAATTTCTACCTGTTTCCAGGGTAAAGAGGTTAAGCGAACGGTTTCTTTCCACAGTTCAAAGGATTTACGGGGCGACAGTTGCAAAGTCCCCTCTGTGTGGGTTGTTTCAAAAGCTTTACTTGGGTCACCCCCCCAATTAACAGTTTGAATCACCTCTGGTCGGAACCACAGCACATAGTTTCTCTTGGAAATGGGGATGGCTAGCAGGCCACTACCAATATCTTTAAACCGTTGTGCATCAGGATAAAGGCGAGGCAGGGAATCGGTATAGAACACCTCTTCATTAACATTCTGTTTCAGCCATTGCACCAAAAACTTCAGGTCTTCTTCACTAGGGGTCTCACCAATAACCGTAAAATTATCCCCAAAACAAATTGCTGCACCTTGAGCACTAGTCAAGTCCAGTAAATTAGGGTCATGCTTAACTAAGCCATCAATAAAGTTTTCTTCTTGGGACATATACTCAATCAATATCGATTGAGTATAGGACAACTTCATCTGATAGTCATAGTCTTCCGTCTCTTCTCGGGCTGAAATTTCTGAGAAGATCACTCGTCCTAAAAATTCGCAAGCTTTGCGCAACTCATAGGATACATACTTAGGGGTTTGATGATGACAAGCAATAAGTCCCCAGAGTTTTTTATCTTTAATCAATGAAATCGTCAAAGACGCCCCAACTCCCATATTGTGGAGGTACTTGATATGACAGGGGGAAGCACTTCTGAGAATCGATAATGTTAAATCAAGGGGACGATTGGTGATGGGGTTATCGGTAGGAAAAATCTCAACAGGTTGGGAATTGGCATCTGGAATTAATCGGATCCAATTGGAACAGAATAATCGTCTGGCTGGTTTAGGAATATCCGATTCTGGATAGTGTAAGCCTAGGTAAGATTCCAGACTGTCTAGTTTTTCTTCCGCAATAACGGCTCCATGGTCATCATCTTCAAATTTATAGAGCATCACCCGGTCAAACCCAGTGACCTTTCGCACCTCTTTGACGATGATTTGACAAAAATCCCGGAGATTTGAAGTTTGTTGGAGCTGGTTAATGGAGGCTCTTGCTAGATGATAAAAGCTTAAAAATGGGATAGTCTCCCGGGAAACTGCTGGTTCTAATTCCAGAATCAGACATCCATCTGAGTTACGATGAAATACACCATCAAATACTGCGTAATCATCGCCTTTTTTCCTCACCCAAATTTTAGTAGGATTGATCATATCTAGATTTTCCTCAGATAACCCAGCTTTAATTCTCTCCACTTGAAATGGGTCAAGTACATCTTCTAGGGTTTTTTGTAGCATGGCTTCGGGAGGGATTCCCAAAACCCTAGAGGTATTGTTGCTAACTTGTAAGATTTTTAGCTCAGGCTCTTCCAGTACCAACAGTCCCCCATGAGGCTGAATTTGACCAATCACATGAATCGGTTCGTGATCCAAGTTGGTTTGTTGTACTGGTAAATCTATTCCTACCATAATTCTCCGACCTTAATCCAGGATTATCAACAGTTATACGACCTCTGTAAGGAAGTCTCCTTGATTACCAATATCATTCCAAATACTATTTCTAATACTATTTAGTTTTTACCTTGTGAATCTTTAACGGAACTTACCTATGACTACCTAGTATTTCCTAGTATATCCCAGTAAGTCAAGGATTAGGTCTAGAGAAATTTTTAAAAAAATATTAAATTTTTTGTCCTGCCTTTAGATCTCCTGCTGTTTATGGGATTCCTCTTGCCATCAAGGGGAATGTTAGGCTTGCTTCTAAAAAAATATTAATAATAATACGTAAAAACTCAATACTTAATAATTTAACTTAACAAAAAACGTTAACTTCTGATGGACAAACGTGAACGCAAATCAGGTTGCTACACATCACTTTCATCTCTCCACACTCCATTAAGGGAGTAGGGAGTAGGGAGTAGGGAGTAGGGGTAACTAAGTTGACTGTACCTCCTGTATGTCATAAGTATGATTAACGCTATAAAAATCTTTCCGATCTCCCCACACCTCCCACACCTCCCACACCTCCCCATCTCCCCATCTCCCCATCTCCCCATCTCCCCATCTCCCCATCTCCCACGCTCTTATCCCCTAAAGCCGCAGATGCAATGTGTCGCAAAGCTGATCAAAATAGGATTGAAAGTCTTTTGTGGTTGATAGCTCAGAGGGGAAGATTGCTTGATGGATTGCTTCTCCAACTGCTTTGGCTAACCGTGGTGGTACAGCATTACCAACTTGTCTGTATCGTGATGTTTTAGAACCTTTGAATACAAAATGATCAGGAAAGGATTGGAGTCTAGCTGATTCCCGTACCGTCAGCCGTCTTACCCCTTCAACTGTTCCTGATCTCGGCTTTCCCCCATTCATTAAATGACGGTGATACACCAGTAAAACACCTTCAGGATCAATAATGTGGGTGCGGTAACCTCCCGTAGTAGCGGTAATGGTAGGACTTGGTGCATCGAAATTGATGGGTTTTCCCCCACCCTTGACTAGGGTTCCTGTCCAAGGGGTAGGACGAATAACGGGTTTATTGGCATAGGAAACTTTAGTGCTATTCGGCTCATAGTCGGGAACATCAGTTAAGGCTGAACCTGATGAAATATAGGGATTAGATGTCCCTAACCCATGGGTTTTTAGGGGAAACCTAAAATCCGTTTTTGTGGCTAAACCGACGAAAAATAGACGTTCACGATACTGGGGAATTCCATAGGATGCTGCTTCTAAAACCTCTACATAAACTGAATAATACAGGGCTTGAAACTGCTGTTCAATCCATTGATAATAATTAAAATTTTTAGAGCTTTTCAACCCAGGCATAGTTTCCATTAAAAATGCCTTGGGTCGAATCTCCCTTACCGCTCGAATAAATTCTGGAACTAAATCCTTAGGGTTGGCTCGGGATAACTGTTTATTTGGGTGTTTGTTTCGGACAGAGAAAGGTTGACACGGTGGGGATCCTACTACTAGGTCAATACCTTTAAATTGAGTAAAGTCTATAGCTCTAACATCGGAGCGAATAACATTAGTGCTAGGAAAGTTTTCTCGATAAGTGGAAACAGCAGATTTATCAATTTCTATTGCTGTGGTGATCTGCCATCCAGCCATATGTAAACCCAGAGAAAGCCCACCTGCACCTCCAAATATATCGATGGCGTTTTTGGAATCATTCATGAGTTAGTGATCAGTTTTTCGCTATCAGCTATCAGCTCGGTAGAGTAGGTTGAGGGAGCAGGGAGTAGGGAGTAGGGAGTAGGGGTAAGAAAATTTACTGTACCTCATAACTATGATCAGGGCTATATTTAGACTAATTGTAGTTTAAGGGTATCAGCTGATTTTGTTATGCCAAATTGCTACATATACCAAAGGGAACAGGGAACAGGGAACAGGGAACAGGGAACAGGGAGTAGGGAGTAGGGAGTAGCGATGCAGCGCGGTCTTGGGGGTTTCCCCCATGAGCGACTGCATCAAGACGGGAGTAGGGACAATACGGTTCGGTTAAGCTTGAAAAGCATGTAAACTGGTAATTGTCATCAAGGTGCGAAGGGCAAAATGCAACTCAAAGAATTCTCCTTGGTTGTACCGAAGATTGAATCAGGTACAGTACTCAAA
>NZ_JAAHHX010000117.1:0-10310 GCF_010672065.1 Moorena sp. SIO4A1
ATGATTCTAGAGGAAGGCAAAAGGAACAAGGGAAAAGGCTTACCCCCGATAAAGAGCGGAGAATCCTCGGGTCAGAGGCAAAAGGCAAAGGGACTGGATTCACCTTGCCATCCGTGCCGCCGTGTGGTAAATTATTTACCCATTTACCTCTTACCCTTGACCGTTTACCTCTTACCCTTAACTGTTTCCCTTTTCCCTCTTGCCTTTTGCCTTGAGGCAGCTCAAGCCCAAACTATTCCGGTGCCGATTATCAAAGCCTTTAATCTGCTCAGGGAAGGACGAGTGGAGGAGGCAATTAAAGAGTTTGAGCAAGCTGTCCAGCGTTATCCCCAATCCATTGATGCGAAGATTGGCCTAGCCATCGCCTACCGCCGACAGGGATTGATTGACCAAGCCTGGGATGCCTATCAACAGGTGCTCGCTGAAGACCCTACCAATGAGTTAGCCCTAAGTGCAGTAGGTCTGTTCGGGACTTATAAACAAGAATGGCAGGCTCAGGGAATTGAAGCCCTTACGGTCTTGCTCGATATTAATCCCAATGATACAGAAGCTCGTGGCAGGCGAGCTCTGCTGTATGGTTATCAGCAACGATTTGGTGAAGCGATCGCAGACTATGAAATTGTGCTGCAAACGGACCCTACTCCAGATGTGCTAATAGGGGCAGCAGAAGTTTACACCTACAACGGTAACCCTCAAAGGGGTCTGGAACTCTTTAATCAATACCTCGCGACAGGGAATGTGATTAGTGGCTATGCTGTGCTGGCTTATGCCCAATCCTTAAGGCAAACTGGCAATGCGGCTCAGGCGGTGCAGGTTCTGGAAAACGAGTTAGTGGGATTCGCCCTAATCGATCAGCTGGATGACCTAGGCATCCAAACCCGAGCCGCCCTCTCCCAAGCCTATGCTGAAAATGGACAAATCTCTGAAGCCTTGGCTGTATTAGAGCCTTTACAAGGTCTTTCTCAAGCCACATTGCCCTTAGCGCGATCGCTAAATGAAATTCGCAATAAAAATCAAGATCCAGCCCTGGAAGCCCAAGTCTCTATGCTCTACCGCCAGGCACTGGCAGAGAATCCTAATGACCCTAACTTAATTCGGGAGATAGCTGATGTGTTCACAGGCATACCCAGCGAACGGGCAACCGCATTGCAGCTTTACCAACAACAGCTTGCCTTCGAGCCTGATAACCGTAGTCTGATGATTAAGATCGTGGGTCTGGAACGTCAGACCGGGTTAATTTCTCAAGCTCAATTGAGCAACCGTCTAGCGACCATACTGATTCCCCTACCTACTGAACCCAGGGAATTGCAAGCGGTGGCAGACGCCTTGATCCCGATCGAGCCGCCGGGGCCAGAATTTCTATCTATTTACCAAAATATCCTGGCATCTGGGGTTAACGCCCCGTTTTTGTACTTTCGGATGGCTCAACTTTACATTGAAGCCAATGACTTGATCTCAGCTAGAAATGCTTTGGCTACATATACCGCCACACCCCAGGGAGCTAACGATCTGGTAGTACAGTTGCTAGCGGCAGATATTGAACGTCTTGAGGGTAACTGGATTGCTAGCCGCCAGCGTTACCAAGCCTTGATTGCCAGCAACCCACAACGGGATATTCTCAATGGAGCATTGCAAGGATTGTCATCTATACTTCTGCTACAGGATAGACCAGGGGAAGCTGTGGCAGTTTATGACCAACTAGTGGCGCTCAATCCTAGTGATGTTAACCTACAGCTAGCACGAGCTACAATTGCCTATCAAGCGAATCTGATTCCAGAATCCCAAGCTGAGGCATTTGTATACTATTGGTTGCAGACACAACCCAATGTGCTTCCGCCCCAAGAACTCTTTGCTCTAGTCGGTGCTCTACCTGCCAATCCCACACGAGAACCCCTATACATTTCGCTCCTGCAATCTGAACCAGACAACATACCAGTAAACCGCCGTTTAATTCAGGTTATTGCTCAGCGTAGTCCAGAATTAGCTAGAGCTCAGGTGATTGAATTAGTCAATCGAGCTCCCTACTCCGTTCAGACATACTTGTTGCAGGGGCGATTGGCAGAAGCGATTGATCAGTTAGACATAGCAGAACGCGCCTATCAGGTGATTTTGACCGCAGAACCCAGTAACACTGAGATTATTGCTGCTTTAGGTGGTGTTCGTTTCCAACAACGACGCTTTGACTCCGCCAAGCAACTCTATTATAGGGGTCTTGCGATCAAACCCCTGGATTTCGGGGTACGTCGCGCCTTAGTTGGACTAAATCAGACAGAAGATTTTAAAGTCAAAGCCCTAGAACAGTTGGAACAGCTACGACTGGAGGAATTCAGTCGAGGGTCTAGTACTGCTACCCTGTCCCGTCAGAGACAGCAAATCCAAGAAGGATTTCTGTTCCGCAGGGGTTTCCAACCGCCTTGGGAACGTTTTGATTAAGGATAAAAAATGAAGTCTAGATGAAGTGTCAAGTGTAAAGAATAAATTCTAAATGAAGTATAAAGGATGAAGTGTCAAGGATGAAGGATGAAGGATTAAGGATTAAGGTATCGCAAGGGAAAATCCCAAATGGCAATGAACACTTAAAAATTGGCAGTTTTATAATCACAAATGAATAATCCAGACATTTAAAGCCAATATCAGAATTGAATAATTCTGAACTCTGATGTTTTTAGGCTAGGCTTAGGTTCAGACTTCTTCCCTTAAAAGACTACGTTGGATCAATCCAGAGGCTTGTATCCAACTATGTTTGAGGAGTAAATGTAAGAGCCGCAAATTTACGATGTCATACAACAGCCGTCAAGGTTTATTTATGGGTCGCACCCTCAGGGTTTCTATAGTTACTTTCACCATTATGTTGTTGAGTCTATGGGGTTGTGCTCCCCATCAATTGTCAAGACGATCTCCAACCCCTTCACCACCCCAGTCATCACCAAGCAAAACGCCTTCAGTATACCGTGAGTATCCTGAACCAGAGGCTCCCCAGACTGCTTTACCTATAGACGAAAGCGCTATTATAGCAGAAAGTTGGACTGTATACAAAGAGAAATTTATTCAAAAAGACGGGCGAGTCATCGACTACGAAGCAAGCGATCGCTCAACCTCTGAAGGGCAAGCCTATGGGATGCTGCGAGCGGTGATTGCCGATGACCCCACCACCTTTGCCCTAACCTTAGAATGGTCTCAAAACAATCTCAAACGCTCAGGAACCAATGGTACTCTCGAAGACCAACTTTGGGTGTGGAAGTGGGGTCGTAATCAGAGCGGTAACTGGGGTGCGATTGACAGAAATTTTGCCAGCGATGCCGATATTGATGCAGCAACAGCATTAATTCTCGCTTCTCGTCGCTGGAATCGACCGGAATACCTAGACTTAGCTTTGACTAAGCTGGAAGATTTGTGGAACTTGTCCACCAAAGAGGTCAGGGGAAAGCGCTATCTTCTGCCAGGACCTGTAGCAGCCTTTGTGCCCTCTCCATCAACTGTATATCTCAACCCCTCATATCTTGCTCCTTTCTCCTTTCGTCTCTTTGCCCAAGTTGACCCCAACCATGACTGGTTAAGTTTGGTGGATAGTAGCTACCAGGTGTTAAAAGAGTCTTCTCAGGTTTCTGCTGTAGGTTTACCCAGCGATTGGATAGCCCTTGATACCGAAACTGGTCAATTCCAGCCATTGCCACCAGACAGTCCACTCAAAAGTTCTTATAGCTTTGATGCCTACCGAGTGTGGTGGAGAGTTGCTTGGGATGCAGCTTGGTTCAATACCCCAGAAGCATTTTCCTATCTCGGTACTGCCACCCAGCATTTGCAATCCCTGTGGCGTTCTTCTTCAAAGCTGCCCGCCAGGATTGACATCCAGGGAAAACCAACGGTGACTTACGAAGCAACTTCCCAATATGCCATGCTTTATTCTGCCCTACGTTTAATTAAGCCAGCGATGGCTAGAGAATTGATAGAGCAGAAACTAATACCACAATATCAGGAAGGCATTTGGGATGATCAATCGGCCTACTATACCCAAAACTTAGCTTGGTTAGGGTTATTGCCTACCACAGCCATCGACCGCAACCTGTTAAATCCCAGTTAGGGAGGGGAATAGTTTAAACATACCAATAACTATACCGATAACTATACCGATCAATCTATACCGATCAATCAGGTGATACAGGTGACAAAAATGGTCTAAATCGTTAAAGTTAAGCCTAAGCAATACAACTTTTCTTTATAAATTAAGGGTGATCTTACTATTCTCCTAGTATTCTCTATTGTTAAGATTATGAAATTCTTGTTTCGCCGCTCCCAAGCCCAAGATCGTACGACTAATCATCAACGACGTCCTTCTCTAGGTCCTAGATTATCCTTGTTGCTGCTATGTGCAAGCATGGTATTAACCCTCGGCATCGGTACTACCCTAACCAGAGCTCAAGGGGACGGTAACCTCAGAAAACAGGAAGACCAGTTCATCCAGAAGTACAGCTTACCCAAAACCCCCACTAAGGCTCCAGTCTACAAACCTAAACCTCGACCTCGGCCAGCGGCGCGACCTAGACCAAAAGCTGCTCCAGCAGCGCCACGACAAAGACGTTCTAATCCTGCGCCAGCAAGGGTTGCTCCCACCAGACCTCGACCAGCTGCCCGACCTCAGCCACGGACCAAACCCCGCTCCCAGTCCCAACCTCGTTCACAGCCCCAATCTACCCCAAATCCAATTGCTTCTACGCCGAATATCCCATTAAGTGAGTACATCTTGCAATTTAACCGCTCTCCGATTGTAGGCAATCGCCTCCGTATGCGGGGGGTTTATTCGGAAGCAAGACTGGGCTTTACCCGTCCGAGGGGTTGGAATATAAAAACCGCCAAAGCCTTAATCCGCTTCCAGCATTCACCAGCCTTGATTGCAAATCGCTCTAACCTGACCTTGCGGATTAATGGTACCAGTGTGGCCAGTGTCCCTCTCAACCGCAAGCAGTCTCAGGTGGCTAACGTCATGTTTGCTATTCCAACGACCCTGATCCAGGACTACAATGAACTTTCCCTAGTAGCCCAGCAACACAACACCACTGGCTGTACGGATGGAGGGGATGCCACGTTGTGGACTGAGGTTTTGCCGGATTCCAAATTAATCTTCCAATACCAAGTTCAACCTATCCCCCTAAATTTCAGTCGCTATCCTTATCCTTTCTTTGATCAACTCAGCTTAGATGCCAATCGCATTGCTTATATGCTGCCGCAGGGGAATGTCCAGACCCGATCCGTGGATTCCTTAGAATCTTGGTTGACTGCTGCGCCTCGCTTACAGGCTTCCCTAGGCAGATTGGCTGACTTCCGTCCTATTACCACCCGTTTAGTAGAGACTATCGACGAATTAGAGTGGGGCGATAGTTTAGTTGTGATTGGGACTCCTGGAAATCAACAGGTTTTGAAGTCTTTAGAACTGCCCTTTACTTTCTCCGGGAATCAGATTTTAGATGGAAATCAGATTCCCTTACCCGATGATGTCGGTGTGCTGGCACTTACCACCGTCAATGATGGCAGTAACCCGGTCTTGGTGGTGACTGGCAATGGCCCAGATGGCGTGAAAAAGGCTGCCCAGTTTTTAGTACAGCCAGATACCAGTAAACTTGGCACAGGTCAATTAATTTTCGTGGATCAGGTTCCGGATGTACCAATACCATCCTCCCGAAATTGGCCTGGTTATTTGCCAGAAGAAAATTCCTTTACTCTCCAAGACATCGTTACTCAGCCCAATGGTAAACCCTTTAAGGACGTAACGGTGCGAGGCAGTGGAGCACCACCGGTAGAGTTTAATTTTCGTGCCTTACCGGATGATCGGTTTAAACGGGGCAGTTCCATGAATTTAGTTTACAGCTATGGTCCCCAGGTCAATCCTCGCACCTCTGCTGTAGAAGTCTTACTAGATGATGTACTAATTGGTGGTAAACGCTTGACTAAGAGGGATGGCTCACAGCGAGAAACCCTCAAAGTGGATCTTCCTGCCAATCTGATTAAACCCACCTCTAAAATCAAAGTTGCTTTCCGGCTGAACCCCAGGGAACCAGAGGAGTGTGGTAAAATTACGGACCAACAACTAACCGGTACGGTTCATGCTGAAACCAGCTTCAAAGTTAATCGGGAGCCCTCAGTTCAACTACCTAATCTAGAACTGTTGCAAGTAGGTTACCCATTTGCAGCTCCTCAAGATTTGTCCAATACAGCGATCGTGTTGTCAGAGACACCATCTGATACCGATCTGCTCACACTACTAGCTATGAGTGAACGTTTAGGACGTCTGAGTAAGGCAGATTCAGTACAGCTGGATGTTTACACCATTGAACAATTGCCTGATCAGATCAGGAGGAAGCGCAATCTAGTCGGAATTGGCACCAGGGATGAATTTCCGTTTCCAGAGGTATTTGAGTCAAAAGGTTTGCGTTTGAGTAATGCTCTAGGACGTCAGTGGGGTGAAGCTAGTGCCCAGACTCTACCGGATACTGAAGGGGTAATGAAACAAATCATGTCTCCCGATAACAATCAGCGGGTACTTTTGGCTTTGAGTGGTCAAACGGAAAATGGCTTAGACCGCGTGCGGCAGATTCTCACTAAAGATTCTTGGTTCTACCAGTTGCAGAAGGATACGGTTTTAGTTAGTAGTTATCAACAAGACCCTGCTGGTTATGACCCCGATGCCTATAAGCTAGAGTTCTTTGAACTAGCCCGTTCTAAAAAGCGCATTGAAAAAACCTCCGCCCTCAGTAAAGCATCGTTCTTCCTCCAACAAAACTGGTGGTTCCTAGCTTTAGGTATTCTGGGCGTAACCTTCCTGCTTTATGGCATTAGCCAGTTGTACCTCAAGCGTGTGACAGATCAAAAAAGTCATTAGTAATTAGTGATTAGTGCTTAGTCTTTAGTTTTAATTAGTCTTTAGGATTGTTTGTATATTAAATAGGATTAAATCAAAATTCCACTGTAAGCTATCAGCTGATAGCTGATAGCTTACGGCTGAATACTTACATCAATATTAGTTTCACATCTCAAATCAAAATGCTATAAATTGCTATGTCTTTTTCCTTATTCAAACAATCGAGAAATAGGCAAAATCGCCCTCGTCGATCCCCTTTAATTACATTACTCGTTGATCGCCTACCTCGGTTTTTTGACCGAGTCCTAGCACGGCTAGGGTCGAATCACTTGTCGTGGCTGATTTTGCTGCTGGTGTTGCTATCCATACCCCTGATTACTACACCCCTAACAGTCAGGCAGCAGGGGATTGTAGCGATCGCACTAATATTGGTTGGTCAAGTGGTAGTGCGCACTGAAGCCAAACAATCTGATAAAACAGTCAGTGAGTATTTTCATCTGTTTTTAGTATGGCTGAGCCTGGTGACCACCATGCGCTACCTATACTATCGCTTTGCCTATACCCTAAATTTTGATACTTGGATCAACGGGTTTTTCTGTGTGCTGTTGTTGGGGGCGGAATTGTATGCAATTCTAACCCTATTGCTAGCTTATTTTCAAACTATCAAAATCAAAGACCGAGAAACCGTTGATCTGGCTAACTATCCTCAAGACCAATGGTTCAAGGTTGATATCTACATTCCAACCTACAACGAGCCTGTGGAAATTGTCCGCAATACAGCAGTAGCCGCTCTGGCTATGGACTATCCGGAGGATAAAAAACAAGTCTATGTCTTAGATGATGGCAGAAAGTATCCAGAGCGTCGCAAAAAGTTGAAGCAGATGTGCGAAGAAATCGGCTGTAAATTGTTGACTAGACCTAACAATGATCATGCCAAGGCAGGTAATATCAACACAGCTTTTAAGACTACCAAGGGCGATCTGGTATTGATTCTGGACTGCGATCACATTCCAGTGCGAAAATTGCTGATGCGCACAGTCGGGTTTTTCTACAACCCAAACGTATCCTTTGTGCAAACGCCCCACTGGTTCTTTAACCCCGACCCCTTTGAGCGAAATCTCTATACTAAGGGTGAGATTCCAGTGATGAATGAACTCTTTTATAAAGTACTGCAAAAGGGCAATGACTTCTGGAATGCTTCCTTTTTCTGTGGCTCAGCAGCGGTAATTCGCAAAAACCATGCGCTGGAGATTGGGGGAATTGCCGTTGAAACCGTTACAGAAGATTGTCACACGGCCTTCCGACTCCATTCCTTAGGTTATGAGTCAGTGTACTATGACCAGATTATGGTTGCTGGCTTAGCCCCTGAAACCTTTGCCTCCTATGTGGGTCAGCAAGTGCGTTGGGCAAGGGGAATGGCTCAGATTCTACGGCTAGAATTCCCCTTGTTGAACTGGAAGGCAAAACATCTCACCTTAGGCCAGCGGATTTGCTATTTTTCAGCCACCTCCCACTTCTTCTATGGCTTTCCCCGGCTGATTTACGCTATCACTCCCACTCTATTCCTATTGTTTGGCATCAATCCCATTCAGGGTTTGGGGCTAGAAACCTTATTTTATGCCCTGCCCCATCTACTGATTAGCCTCAATGCTAACTATATCACCTACAAAGAAGTTCGCTTTTCCTTCTGGAACGAGGTGTTTGAATTTGTGATGTCATTCCAGACGGGGTATGTCACTCTGATGGCGGTGATTAACCCCAAGCTCGGTTCATTTAATGTAACTGACAAGGGGGTATCGGTTAGTCAGCGGAGTTTTGATTGGCAGTCAGTACAGGGTCTTTTGGTAGTAACAGCTATAGTGATTGCTGCCTTACTAGCTGTTCCCTTTTGGCTGCTGCTCCGTCCAGAAGATGCAGAAGCGGTCTTGGTTAACGCCATGTGGTGCGTCTTTAACTTGATTCTGCTGACAGCAGGTTTGTTGGTTGCCTTTGAACAACCCCAACAACGCCCCAAACACCGCCTGCTACGACGCCTTCCGGTGACAATTCACACCACTGACCAGAGTTGGCCAGGGGAAACGGTTAATATCTCAGAAAGCGGAGTTTTAATTGCCTTAGATAGCTGGCCCAACCTACCTGATCAAGTAGACCTTGAAATTGTGGGAGATTACGGCAGACGAGCCTTTGTTGCTGGAGAAATTATCCGCAAGACACCGATTAGTGACCATCAAGTTCACCTTGCGATTAATTTTATCAACCTCACTCAAGCTCAGCTAGATGATTTAGTCCTAGTAATTTATTCCGATGTCAGGGAGTGGTATTCCCAGAAGCGTGCGACCTTAGACCGACCTATGGGCTCCTTAGGTTTCTTAGCCACTGGTGTGTTCCGTGCCTTCCGAGAGTTGAATACCCAAACTAGTACTAAGGTGCGTAAACAGATTAGGGCTACTGCTCAGCTTTATTGGGAAGGTAAGTTTTACAGTGGTAGGGCAACTGAAATGGGAGTGATGAGTTTACGGGTTGAATTAGAACGCAGCACTGCCTATTCTGATACCACGGAGCAAACTAGTCCATTGCTCACACCAGAAGATTTACGAAGAATGGAGCAAGACCAACCCTTCGTTGGCTTGCTATTGAGTCAGGAATCGACTAACCAGTTACCACAGCGATTGTTGGCTCAAATTGTGGATGTCGAAGATTTATCCGATCAAGTTGCCATTGAGTTGAAGTTCCCAGACCAATTAAAGCAGAAACAGGAGACCAAAATTAAACAGCTTTTGAAGGTACTTTAGTTGAAGGTTTAATCAGGTTGAAGGTTGAAGGTTGAAGGTTGAAGGTTGAAGGTTGAAGGTTGAAGGTTCCCCTTGGAATTACCCTAGGGTAGGTTAAAACTGGAGTTTAGACTATGACAAAATAGCCCAGTCTTCTTTTGAGGCTGAGATGTTAGTAAATTGATGCAAAATTTGGTCTAAGTCCAGGGTAAACGCATATAGAAAAGAAAGAACAATGGTGTAAAATCAAGGATTTTGTCGTAACTGCTCACCGCAACAAGGTGGTGTTATTGCCAAGAGTATCGATTTTGCAATCGCGAAGAACAAAGGGGTCGGTTATTGGTTCTATGAGCTGCTGTTAACTCCAGTAGGCAAAGAAGCTACGAGAATTTTCAGCAAGAAATTGTTATCCAAACCAGCACGAAGCGCGCTTCATTCTTAAACTGCCCGCGGGTTGGCTCAAGACGCAAGAGATTAAGAGCCAAACGTCGCAGAATACTGAAGTTGCGAGGAGCATGGTTTTTGCGAATGCGACATTTGTCCTCACAGAACAGTACATCTAGTGGGACTAAGCGCGATAATTAAAGGCATAAATAGTGCTATCCTATATAGGGTCTAGTTTTTAGGTTGGTTACTTTGTCCCTCCAATCCCATGAAAGAAACTGTTTCCACAGCAATGCCTCCAT
>NZ_JAAHHX010000118.1:0-10297 GCF_010672065.1 Moorena sp. SIO4A1
ATATTGTGCGTTTGGTTAATTGGTGGCAGGGAGTTCCATTTGCAGCTACCCGATGTTCTCGTTTTGCTGCTCTTGGGCCGACCGGTTGACCTATGTCTAAACAAATATTAATTTCGCCAGCGGTATCAATTTTGGGGGAAGTTGAGGGTTTTGTTCCCTGCCCCGGTGCCCTTGCAGTGGTCGAATTAAATTCGCCGCGAGTCGCACCGGCAAATTGGGGGGCTAGGGGGACGGAAATATACCTAGAAATCTGCCTTGCCATGTAAATTCTTTCAGATCGGAACATCCAAACAAGCAATCTCCAAACAACACAATTATGGTTCAAGCTAAACCTAATCCAAAATCACTAAAGCTCTCTCCTTCACAGTCAGAGCAGATTATTCAATTCCACCACCCAGAAAAGTACCGCACCTCAGAGTGGTACACCGGTCATGGAGAAATCGCTGCTAGTGGAGACGGTCGCTCTTTTGAAATCTCTGCTACCTATGCGCTAAAGGCAACAGTTAAATTAGTAGACGGAGTTTTCAACCCTGCTAATCCCACTTTGGCGGAGGTTTACAGTCGTCGCGGTCGTTGTGTGGCAATTGTGGATCAGACCGTAGATGAGCTTTACGGAGCCTCAATTCGCCGCTACTTCGAGGAGTATGAAATTCCTCTTAACTTGCAGCCCTGCCGCGCTTGGGAATCTGACAAAACTCCCGAAACCGTCCACCGCTTGCTGAAATTTTTAGGTAAAGATGGCTGCGACGTTTCCCGCAACGAACCCGTACTAGTGGTAGGTGGCGGTGTTCTCAGTGATGTAGCCGGACTTGCCTGCGCCCTGCAGCACCGACGCACTCCTTATATTATGGTCGGAACTACGGTTGTGGCTGCTATTGATGCTGGTCCGTCGCCCCGCACTTGCACTAACGGTGCCCAATTCAAGAACAGCATTGGCTCCTATCATCCTCCAGTAATGACTTTGGTAGACCGCAGTTTCTTCCGTACTTTGGCGACAGGTCACGTCCGCAACGGTATGGCAGAAATTATTAAAATGGCAGTCACCGATGATCCGGTTCTGTTTGAGTTAATGGAACAATACGGTCCGCGCTTAGTAGAGACTCACTTTGCGACCCTAGATGGCGATGAGAAACTCGCAGCGATCGCTGATACAGTCATCTATCGGGCATTGTTTTCCTACATGAAGCATGAAGGAACAAATATGTTCGAGACTTACCAAGACCGTCCCCACGCTTATGGTCACACCTGGAGTCCTCGCTTTGAACCTGCTGCCAAATTGATGCATGGTCATTCTGTCACTATTGGCATGGCGTTCGGCGCGACTTTAGCTGCAGAAATGGGCTGGGTCAAACCAGAAGAACGCGATCGCATTATCGCTTTGTGTCGCTCTCTGGGTCTGTCTGTTTACCACCCCATCCTAGAAGATATTGACCTGATGCTTGAAGGTCAGAAAAATATGCGGCGCAAGCGAGGAGAAGGGGGTTTATGGGCTCCATTGCCAACAGGGATTGGTTCCTGTGATTACGCTCAAGAAGTATCGTCAGGATTGCTACAACTAGCCATTGACAAGCATAAGGAATTATGTTCTTCTTTTCCTGATGATGGAAAAGGCACAGAAATGTACCTCAGCGACCTCGGCCTTGAATAAAAGGAGTAAAAATGACTAACCTATTACAAAGTCCCCCAACTCCAAGGCCCGTAACTCCCTTAGGAATTTTAGTGCAACAGCTGGAAGGAATCGTGGAGATGGCCGAACAGGAGAAAGTGCCCGCTTCTCTGATGGCGTCTCTCCAACAAGCACTAGCCCTAGCCGCTGGCATCGATCCTTACCTTGAAGAATGTGCGACTCCAGAGTCTCCTGCCCTAGCGGCCTTAGCCCAGAAAACGGCAAGAGAAGATTGGAGCAAGCTTTTCTCAGATGAAGAAACCGTGCGCCAGTTGGAGCAAGAGATGCTCTCTGGGCATATTGAAGGACAAACCCTCAAGTTGTTTGTCTACATGACTAAGGCAAAGCGCATCCTAGAAGTCGGGATGTTTACTGGATATTCCGCTCTAGCCATGGCAGAAGCCTTGCCTGAAGATGGGGACTTGGTTGCCTGTGAAGTCGATCAATATGTCGCCGACTTTGCCCGTGCTTGCTTTGAAGCATCTCCTCACGGCAGCAAAATTAAAGTGGAAGTCGCTCCAGCTTTGGAAACCCTAGAAAAGTTGGCAGATGCCCAGGAATCCTTCGATTTGGTATTTATTGATGCTGATAAGAAGGAGTATGTCGATTATTTAAAGGTCTTGCTAGACAGGGATGTATTGACTCCTGGTGGCTTTATCTGTGTGGATAATACCCTGCTTCAGGGACAACCTTATTTACCCCCAGAGCAACAGACTGCCAATGGAAGTGCGATCGCTAAATTTAACCAGTTTGTAGCGGATGACCCCCGAGTAGAACAAGTGTTACTACCGTTGCGAGATGGTTTAACTATCATCCGACGCACCTAGATAAATTACGATCAGACAATAAACAAAAGGCAATGAACAGCTCCATTGCCTTGTTCTTCCCCTAGTAAATAATGATTGCTTTACTAAAAAATATCGGCACCTTAACCTTACTGTTAATTGCCTTACCTCTAAATGCCACTCTCGTCTTTATTTCCCTAGTAATCAATTGGATAACTTCCCCATTTCGCAGAGGACGAATACCTGTTGAAGGTTCCAAAAACATCTTGATTACCGGGGGCAAAATGACCAAAGCCCTGCAACTGGCTCGCTCTTTTCATAAGTCTGGGCACAATGTCTTTTTAGTTGAAACTCATAAATATTGGCTATCTGGTCACCGATTTTCTAATGCGGTTAAAGGGTTTTATACCGTGCCAGCACCAGAAAAATATCCCAATGGTTATTCCCAAGCCTTACTAAAAATTGTTCAAAAAGAAAACATTGATGCCTTCATTCCCGTATCTAGCCCAGTAGCGAGCTATTATGATTCTGTCGCTGGAACGTTACTCTCCCCCTACTGCGAAGTCATCCACTTTTCTCCTGACATCACCCAGATGTTAGACGACAAATTTACATTGTGCGAGCAAGCCCGTTGTTTGGGATTATCAGCACCAAAGTCTTTCCTAATTACCGATCCACAACAAATTCTAGATTTTGACTTCAAAGCAGATGGGAGTCGGTATATTCTCAAAAGCATTCAGTATGATTCAGTTTCTCGCTTGGATATGACCAAGTTTCCCTTTGAAGGAATGGAAGATTATGTCAAAAATCTTCCTATTACAAAGGAAAACCCTTGGACAATGCAAGAGTTTATTACCGGTCAGGAGTATTGCACCCACAGTACAGTCCGCAAGGGAAAAATTAGACTTCACTGCTGTTCCCCATCGTCTCCTTTCCAAGTTAATTATCAGCATCTTGATAAGCCTGAGATATATGCATGGGTAGAGAAATTTGTCAAGGAATTAAATTTGACAGGACAAATTTCCTTTGACTTCATTCAAACCGAAGACGGCACCGTCTATCCCATTGAATGTAATCCTCGCACCCATTCTGCTATCACCATGTTTTACAATCATCCAGGATTAGCAGATGCTTACCTAAAAGATAGTGATGAGGAAAATCAAGCACCGATTGTGCCCCGCCCTGACAGTAAACCAACTTACTGGCTCTATCATGAAATTTGGCGGCTGACTGAGATCAGATCATGGTCAGCTTTACAAGGGTGGATTCAAAAGATTGTCAAGGGTACAGATGCCATTTTTCAAGTCAACGATCCCTTACCCTTCTTAACCGTACCCCATTGGCAAATTACTTTACTCTTATTAGAGAATTTACGGAAACTAAAAGGCTGGGTAAGGATTGATTTTAATATTGGTAAATTGGTAGAATTGGGTGGGGATTAAATAGCGTTCGGCTTAAGATTCGCCCTATCAAAAAAGTTAAGCAATATATGTTACCAATTAACAACACTTCGGACAGGGAATCTACCCTCAATTATCCCACCATCGGTATCATAGGTTGCGGCAATATTGGAGGGCGACAAGCTGCTAATTTTCTAGCCCATGGTTACTCGGTCTATGTCTACGACATCAATTAGGATTACACTGGCTATTCCGCTGCCTAAATTGATATTAATAATCATTACATATATTAATCATTACATATATTTAAGCTCACCCCTTGATAGCCTAGTTGCGTTGCTTATTCCAGCTTTTAGCGCTGTAGAAGGTTGAGCGATTTTCTGAGAACGTATTCAATTGTGGACTTTGGTAAATTTCCTAGTCATTTTATTCGGAATGTATTTGACGCTCTCTAGTATATCTGCTATTAAACCTGCAATTGAATCTGCTAATAACTGAGTTTAAATAGTAAATATATAAAATAAAATTATTTATTATGAACTTGATTAAAACTATTCTGAGTTTTGCTTAATATGAGATGAAAGTAGGGTTTTTATCAGATGAATAAAAAACCGTTAAAACTAATTTAAAAAAACTACCTTTAGTTATTCACATCGTTGCTCAAAAAAATTTGGGGTAATGCAGTCATTATTTATGCCTGAAAGGAGCAAACCTCAAAATATTAGTATAAAGGTTGAGTAGTCATTTACATGAGTCTCCGATTATCAGCTATTTATATACAGTATTTATTTAAAAAAATATCGACAACAACAGCATCAAAATAAACTATTGATTTAAATTTTTACTATCCATTCAATAGCTACAGGTGTTAGGGTTTATACTATCATATATGCTTTTAATAAAAATAGATAAATAAAGAAACATGAATGCTCAAGGTAAATTGTCAAAAATACAGTACCTATCTTCATTTCCAATAGATTCTTTTGCTGCATTAATTGGTAGCATAATATGTCTTTCTTTTTCACCAATTTTTATTCGTTTGAGTGAACTGGAAATGGGACCAAATGCTACGGCATTTAATCGTTTTTGGATTGCGGCTGTTGCCTTTGGACTACTGAATAACTTGTTAAATGTGGGTCACCAAAAGCAGGAAACTGAACCAGAACTAAATAAAAATAATCTGGGCTCAGAAAAAAGGCTACTGATTGCAGATGGTTTGCTTTTAGCGATGGCTTTGATAGCTTGGACTTGGTCTTTAACTCAGACGAGTGTTGCCAACTCTAGCATCATGCATAATATGGCTCCCATATTTACTATATTAGGAGGGTGGCTAGCTTTTGGTCAGCTCTTTGACCGTCGATTTATCGTGGGTATGTTTGTTGCAATCGCGGGAGTAACTTTACTAGAAGTAAATGATCTGTTATCATTGAGTATTGGTCAACAGCTACTAGGGGATTTAGCAGCTTTACTCTCAGCAGTATTTTTTGGGGTACACCCATTAATCGCAGAGCAACTTCGCACTAAGTTTAACTCTGTGACGATTATGACTTGGTCTTCGACAACCAGTTTTCTGTTGCTATTTCCTGTTGCTGCAATCACCGAAGAGCAACTTTTTCCGAGTTCCGTAACTGGGTGGTTTTCAGTAATTGCCCTAGCATTCGTTGGTCAAATGCTGGGTGTAGGACTTTGGACTTATTGCCTCAAAAAGTTATCTTCAGGGTTTGCTAGCCTAGTGGGGTTGATTGTTCCTGTTCTCAGTTCCCTCGAAGGTTGGACAATTTTCTCAGAACCTCTTAGTTTTTTGACTTTAGTCAGTTTTGTGGTAATCTTAGTGGGAATGTATTTGGCTATTTCTAGCAGATCGGCTATTAAATCTCCCCTTGAATCTACTAATAGTTAAATTTCACTACTGCATCTATCAAAATTTGATATTAGAAACATCGAAGTATTAACATTAAACACTTGTGGTGCCATATAATCAAATGAGCAGAGATTTAGTCAATAGGATTAACCATTCCTAGCAATCGCTCATTAACCCCTAAACAAACATAATGGCTAAACAAGTTGGGATTGCACTCACGTTTATCATGTTCCTGCTGTTATTTACAGCAGTGGGCATTTACTCGGCAACCCGCAAACAAAATACCACCACCGATTATTTACTGGCTAGTCGCAATGTCAACCCTTGGCTGACAGCACTATCAGCAATGGCAACTGGTCAAAGTGGTTTATTATTCATCGGTCAAGTAGGTTTTGCCTATAAAATAGGCATTTCCTCCCTCTGGCTGACCATTGGTTGGGCAATTGGGGACTATCTTGCTTGGTATTTTATTTTCAAACGGTTGAGACAGCTCTCTGAGGAAACTGCTTCAGATACTGTCTCTTCCTTTCTAAGTCAAAATATGAAAGGCTCCCGTTTGATTGCCATTATCTCTGCTATAATAACTATTATCTTTCTAGGTTCCTACGCCGCAGCCCAACTGGTAGCAGGAAGCAAAGCACTCAATGCTGTGTTCGGATGGAACTATAATTTAGGCATCATTATAGGAGCAGTAATTGTCGTTATCTACTGCTTTTCTGGAGGAATTCGCGCCTCAATTTGGACCGATGCTCTACAAGCAACAATCATGATCGGTTCCTTGTTACTGTTGTTAGTGGTGGCGGTTGCCAGTTGTGGTGGAACCGGGCAACTGTGGCAATCTTTGGCAGGCATTGATCCAGCTTTAATCAACTGGAATTCTTCTCAGCAACCGTGGGGATTTGCGCCTTTCTTTATTGGTTGGATAGTAGCTGGTTTTGGTGTGGTGGGACAACCCCACATTATGGTGCGCGCTATGGCGATTGACTCAGCCGACAACATTGCTTTTGCCAGAAATCTTAAAGCTGCTTTGGGGTTAGTAACCTCGATCTCGGCTATGGGTATTGGCTTAACAGGGCGAGTGCTGATGCCAGATTTGTTGGCTTCCGGGGATCCAGAATTGGCACTTCCTTACCTATCGTTGAAATTGTTACCAGTGGTTTTAGTGGGATTGATGCTCGCTGGGCTGTTTTCTGCCACTATGTCCACAGCAGATTCTCAAATACTCTCTTGTTCAGCTGCCCTAACCCAAGATATTTTTCCGGCTGCAGCTAAATCTTACCAATTCGCAAAAGTAGGAACCCTAACTGTAACAGCAGTAGTTTTGGCGATCGCCCTACTTGGAAATAACAATGTCTTTGCTTTAGTAACTTTTTCTTGGTCGGCTCTGGCTTCAGGTTTGGGTCCTTTATTAATCTTGAGAGTTTGGCAGCGACCAGTCAATCTTACCACAGCGATCGCAATGATGGGAATTGGGATTGCTACAGCTTTGATTTGGAATTTAGGACTTGATTTGTCCAGTGCTATTTATGAAGTGCTTCCAGGTATGGCTGCAGGAATGGCAGTCTATGGAATTGCTCAGTTTTTGAAACATCCTAAATGATTCCGTTTTTAGTTGTTTAGTTTAGTTCTTTATAAGAGGAGATTAGTTATGTCAGTACTTCGCATTCTTCATTTAGTTGGGTCTGCAGACAATGACTTTTACTGCGATTTGTCACGGCTATACGCCCAAGACTGTATTGCCGCAACGGCGAATCCTTCTCTCTACGAATTTCATATTGCCTACATCACCCCCGATCGCCAGTGGCGGTTTCCCTCATCCCTCAGTAAGGAAGACATCGCCGCAGCAAAACCCATGTCTCTCTCCGAGGCGATAAAGTACATAACAGCACAAACTATTGACCTAGTGCTGCCACAAATGTTTTGCATCCCTGGCATGACTGAATACCGTGCCCTATTGGACTTGCTTAATATTCCCTATGTGGGCAATACCCCAGATTTGATGGCACTAACTGCCCATAAAGCCAGAGCTAAGGCGATTGTGGCAGCGGCAGGAGTTAAAGTACCTTTTGGAGAACTACTTCGCCAGGGAGACATTCCAACCATTAAGCCGCCAGTAGTGATCAAACCTGCTAGTTCTGACAATTCTTGCGGAGTAGCTTTAGTCAAAGATGTCGCTGACTATGACGCTGCGATCAAAACAGCGTTTGAACATTCAGATGAGGTTTTAGTGGAAGAGTACATCGAACTAGGTCGGGAAGTTAGATGTGGAATCGTTGTCAAGGAGGGCGAGTTAGTGGGTTTACCCCTGGAAGAGTATCTGGTGAATTCCCATGACCACCCGATTCGCAACTATGAGGATAAACTAAAACGAACAGAAGATGGCAACTTGAGTTTGACTGCTAAGGATGGTGTTAAGGCTTGGATGCTAGACCCTAGTGACCCTGTAACCAAGCCAGTTCAGGAAGTAGCCAAGAGGTGTCATCAGGCGTTGGGCTGTCGCCACTACAGTCTTTTTGACTTCCGTATCGACCCACAAGGGCAACCTTGGTTTCTAGAAGCAGGGTTGTATTGTTCTTTTTCTCCTAAAAGTGTGATTGCTTCTATGGCGAAAGCATCGGGCATATCTGTAAATGAGTTGTTGATGACAGCGATTGATGAAACGTTAATTGATAAGGCTGCGTGTAGGGAATAGGGAACTTCGGATCAGGGAATAGTCTGAGGCGGGGGCGCGGCAGGTTTGGGGAAATGGGGATAATATGGGAAGTGTGGCAGGTGTGGCAGGTGTGGCAGGTGTGGGAAGATGGGGAGTCAGATTAGCAACTAGCTCCCCAAGACAGTGCTGCCTAGGTATTCCCTAGTCCCTAGTCCCTAGGGCGTGTTTTCAAAGTTTTCCGCAAGATTATGATCCCCCCCAGCCCCCCTTAAAAAAGGGGGGAGCCATACTCGCTCGTCCCCCTTTTTTAAGGGAAACGGGGGATCTCCGAGGCAAGAAAACACGCCCTAGTCCCTAGTCCCTATTCCCATTAACCCAGAACGAGGTACCTCAGCCAATTGAGAACTGCTATTATGAGTAAGTAACGTTTAAGTTTTCCGTAACAAGAGTGCCACTCCCCAGTTAGCGATCGCATGTAGTCTTGGTCATGGCATCATACCACCATCAGCATAGTTATCTAAATCTAAATTGTTATCTAAATTACTGGCCTCAGCCCATTCCTGATCAGGGTATTTACTTGTGAGACACCGATTGAGGTTAGGGAACAGTTAGTAAAAATATTCCATCTGCTACCAAATCCTTCAATGATGTGGTAAGATAGAGACATGGCATTAGTACCACGACCTAAGGCGGTCGAACTTACCGGACTCTCCAAAAATACTCTCAGAAAGTACGCAGATAATGGCACCATCCAATCCGAAAGGACACCAAGCGGAAACAGGCTCTTTGATACGCAAAGCCTGCTCAGTCTTGGGAAGCGGCAATCAAAACAGCCAGCCACTATCTGCTACTGCCGAGTCAGTAGTACAAAGCAAAGAGACGACCTCGCTAGACAAGTTGCCTATATGCACTCCCTCTTCCCCAGCGCCGAAATCATCAAAGATATCGGCTCAGGTCTCAACTACAAAAGAAAAGGGCTTAGAGCCATACTGGAACGGCTTATGCAAGGAGACCAGCTCACAATTGTTGTTGCCTGTAGAGACAGACTCACCCGATTCGGGTTTGAACTCTTTGAGTACTTGGTCAGTATCAACGGTGGAAAACTCTTGGTTCTCGACAACCCTGAAAGTTGCCCCTCCTCAGAGCTTACCGCCGATCGCGAAGGGTGACCAAAGGTCAATCTTCTCTCAATCATTCACGTCTTCTCTTGTAGAGTCCACGGACTCAGAAAGTACGGGACAAAAATCAAAGAAGATCCGACTGTTCCTAAACGCTGACCAACGCTTAACTATTAGAAGGTGGTTTGGAGTTTCCCGTTATGTGTTCAACAAAACCGTCAAAATCCTTGAAAATGGCGAAATTAAAGCAAATTGGAAAGCCATTAAGACTGGTATCCTGAACGATCTTCCTGAATGGTGCTTGGCAGTACCTTATCAAATCAAATCTATAGCGATAAAGGATGCCTGTACCGCTGTCAGAGAGGCCAAGAAAAAATACAAAAAATTGGGACAAATTAATCGGGTTAGATTCCGTTCTAGGAAAAATCCTGTTCAGTCTTGCTACATTCCTAAATCGGCTGTTTCTGTAAAAGGAATTTACCACACAAAGTTAGGTGCATTGACCTTTGCTGAGACACTTCCTGGCAACATTTGTGATTGTAGATTGACTAGCACTAACGGGAACTATTACCTAGTAGTCCCTTACAAAACAGCCCACATTAAAACCGAAAACCAAGGTAGGGTTGTAGCGTTAGACCCTGGTGTTAGAACTTTTTTGACATTTTTTAGCCAGACTTCCGTTGGCAAAATAGGACATGGTGACTTTTCTGGGATTCAGCGTCTATGTCAACACTTAGATAATCTGATTTCAAAGATCAGTAAGGCTAAGGGAAAACAAAAATACCGAATGAGAAAAGCCGCCAGAAGGATGGTG
>NZ_JAAHHX010000119.1:0-10063 GCF_010672065.1 Moorena sp. SIO4A1
GCCACTATTGATGTGTAGCCGTAATCGGCCAGAATTGGGATGAAAACCTCTCTGGGTAAGGGAAAAAGGTCAATTGCCTGAAAGTGAATACTTAATGATATACGCCTCCAAGGTGAATCGCCCTCCCAATCTAGGTTGATCGCTCATTGGAGTGTAAGATTTTGTCAAAGTCCCGCTATCTGGTATTTGATTAATGACTATAACTCATCCTTACTGGTTTAGGACTACCAAGACCATTAAGCTTTATTGGTTGTCTTCATTCTAATTAATCTCTCCAAAAATCCAATTTTTATACAATTTTATGTAAAGTTTTGTAACTAATATAATCAAAATCAATGGTCATGACCCAGGCAAATGAAGCTATGATGGCTAAACTAAACCACTATGATGATTAAATTCAACATCTGGAGTGGGCTTGGGGAGAACTGGTTGAGCAAATTTTGCGTTCGCGTAGCGTGACCTACGGTCAATCGCCTTTGGCGGGCTCTTCGAGCCATCGCATAACCGTTATCGCCCAGGGGAGTCTCAATCTGCTAAATTAATTTGCCACAAACCATACCAATTCCTAACTGCCAACCATACTGTAGACAGCAATCCCGCCATGCTCAAAGTCAAACCACTGTAAGGCTAACTGTTGATACCTGACGGCTTATATTCACTTTTTTTACTTATCGACTTGTAGAGATCATCAAGCATTTTATTTACCTCTGGAGTTTGGGAGGTAAAACGAATATAAAACCCTAGATTTTATGTTTCAAGTGACGTAACTTTAGCATAGATATCATCACTATATTCTGCTTGATATTGATTTAATAGATTCAGGCTTATATTACTTAGCTCTACCGGTAAATACTCTCTTATTATCTCATAGGAACGCACTTTCGATCCCTTAGCTTAAAGCTGAACTAAACTTCCAAGAAAAAGATTTTTGCCGATATGCTTTTCTTCCAAAATTTTGTAGGTGAGTGGGATGGTTTTAGGAAGGGTAAAAAAATTCTCGTCTTCTTGAGGTATAAAGAGATTGTAGTCATCACCAATACCCACAACGTTATAGATAGTAATTGGCTGTTTAACCCCTTTTGGTTGTACCTGTTTGTCCCCGTGAATTATCACGATTGACTTAACCTGTTCAAAGGTGGATTGTGAAATCAAAATTTGACCACCTATGCTATAGGATTCAATACGATAGGTTAAGTTTACTTGGCTACCCACTACACTGTAATCGGTGCGTTTTTCCCAGCCAATATTGCCCACCACAACATCACCTGTGTTGATACCAATACCCATTTCTAGAGGTGGATAGCCCCAGGCATGCATCGTTTCGTTGACAGGAACCATTGCCAATTGCATCGCCACAGCACAAGCAACTGCGCGTTTTGTATCGTCTTCTCTGGCCGTGGGAGCACCAAATAAAACCAAAATTCCATCACCCATGAACTTATCAATGGTTCCTTGGTATTTAGTAATTACCTCTGACATATGTTTCAGATAGAGGTTGAGAATTTGAAGCACTTCTTCCGGAAGCAATCGTTCGGATAGCGCTGTAAATCCTCTTAAATCAGAAGTTAGTATGGTGATAGTTTTGCGCTGGCATCCCAGTTTCAATTCTTCTGGTTTTTCCAGTAAATTATCTACTACTTCCTTACTCAGGTAACGCCCAAAAATCAGGTAACGCCCAAAAATTTTACTAATAATTTGATTACTTTTTTCTAAATCTTGGTTAGCTTCAGCCAACTCAGCCGTGCGTTCCGTAACCCGCCTTGTTAATTCCTTTGCAATTTGACGCAATCTACCGATAACTAGAATTAGCCCTGAGAGTGCCAACACAGATAGTCCTCCTAAGGTGATAAATGTACTCCTCAGACCCATTTGTGTGTGTCCCACAAATTTGTCTAGAGGCTGAATAATTTTCAAAACACCTCTGACATCTCCTACTTTCCAATCCATCTTGGGACTATCCGGATGGCTGTTATGACAAGCAATGCAGCTAGACTCCATAATTATGGCTTCTGCATATCGAAATGAAGAACGACCTTGGATTTGCTCTTGGCGAAAAAATGACTGAGTGGGATATTTTCTCAAGAATCTGAGTGCATCCCATTCAAAATCATCTTTCGGACCCCCTTCAGCTTGTCGATTGGGAAAGGGATAATCACTGTAAAGCCTGATTAAAGCTCCCGTATCATTGGCACTAATGCGCGAACCCAGTTCTATCACATAGGTGGCTGGATTAGGAATTGCCCCTTTTTTGGTAGTGTAGTTATGGGTAACAGTAATTCCATCAACAGTTTTAGCACGACTAACCACCTCAGTACTGTAGAGGTTACGTGCCTCATTAATAACTTGAGCAGATAAGGTTGAATAGTCTAGTGCGTGGGATTAAATTAGATCCATGGAGAGACGAGACATGCTTGAAAGGGCAATTCCCACTCCCAGGCAAAACATGATTGTTAGAACTAGGATTATTCTCTGAAAAATTAGCTTTAATAACCAGTTCCAGAATTTAAAAATTAGGTGTAGCATCCCATAGAAACCCTAACCGAAAAGCGTTTTATTCAAAATCATTTTCACCTCTGGTTGAAAAGACAATCTCAAAGGTGATAGTTATAGAGTTCCCTGAAATGCTGCCAAAACCTAAATTTTCCTTCCAGAAGGACTAATACCTAATAGTTAATCAAGCCAATTTGAAAAATCCTGGGAAAATTGCTCAAGAGACAACAACTGAATTCTCGGGTCATTACCAGCAGATTCTTGCTCAGCTTTGGTATTGTAGCCCCAATCAGCTAGATAGAGTTTGACCGGTTTAAGGTCTGGCTGCTGTTGCACAGATTGAAGGGTCTTAAGCCGATCTTCCACAAACCATAGTGTTACGGCTTCCCCTGGAAAAGTTTCAATTAATTGTCGTAGGGTTTGATGTTTGGGTCGTTTGGACTCCTTGCCAATAATTCTGTCTTGTGGTAATTTAATACCTTGTTGCAGCAATAGTTGTTTGATGAAGCGTCCTTCTTTAGTAGAAACAATATATACCTGTGTGGTATTTGTGGAAAGTATTTGCTCCAATCGCTCAATCACACCGGGATAAAATTGGTGTAGACTCAACCAACCATCTAAATCGGTAGTAATCCATTTATCCCGAATCGTGTCTAACTGCTTGGCTGTATCGGTTCTGTCTAAGGTCTCAGAATTAACGATAGACTGGGCAACTGTTGACCAATCCTGCAAAATCTCGTCTTCTGAAATACCGAGAATCAGCGCGTGAATCAATACTGGCATTTCCCAGCCGGTTTCGATCACAGGTCGTAAGCGGTAGAAGCTAGGTGCTAAATTCTCGGGTGGTGTTTGACTGCCGGGTTTCCAAATTTGACAGTATGTACGCCACGCCGTCTGAAAATACTCTAATAGTCCGTTACACAGAACACCGTCAAAGTCGAGAGCAAGAATTGTGGGTACCATTTCACTTGATCAATACTTATGAATACTACAAATTACTATACTCAAGATTAAGGGAAAAAAGTCAAAGATTTTACCTTTACATTTTCCCCTTAATCTTTACCCTTATTCAAGAATAGATAGCAATGTTTAAGTGAATTGGTATAATTTTATAGCACCCTATCAAGTTATAGTATCTATGCCACTCCAGCAAATTTAAGCAGATTGAGCTTTGCTCACGCTACGCGATGAAGCGTTCGCGAAGCGTGGCCAAAGGCCTCAGCTTCCGCGCTTATGCGATCGACAATACCAAATTTTCCTGGATGTGAACCCAGTGTTGGTGTCCAATCTGGGTCTTGATTTAGATAAGACATACGGTCTCCCTGCAGCAGACCAATAAAAACTTCTGCTACAATCCGAGCACCTACAGATCCTAAGGTTTTACCACCAGCTCGCGCTATCTGCTTCCCTGAGAATATAGAACCACAGGGGTGTTCTACGGGCTAAGACAGAACTAATTTCAGTCACATCTGCCAGTTCCTCAGGACTAAGGGCTTGAATCCGTTCTTAGATAGAGTCGGCCATGTCTGGTCATTGCGTTTCCTGTGTGTTGTTTACTAGTTCTTTGAGTATGGATTTCGCCACCAGCTTTGGACAGTACCCGTGTGGGTACCTTTTTTGACAAGGCCAACGTCATGTATGCAAAAGTCCCTCTTTGGTCAGAGTTTCAGAATTTAAAGGTGAGGGACTGCTGGCTTGGGAAATATGCGATTGGCCTACGGCCACGCTACGCGAACGCATTACTCCCTAAATTACTAACTCACTCTAGCGCTATATATAAGTGAGGAGCTCTCAAGGAATAAGCGCGTTTTCATTTCACCTGAAAATGCTATACTTGTTAATCCAAACCAGTATTCCTCCTCAAGGAACCATAAAAACTAATAGGAGTCACCACCTAATCCAGGGTTTTTGAGATCAAGTTTTTTGATGATCCCTTGTCCTGTAGCCATCACAATCCTGATTCAAGGATGACATGTTAGTAAAGGATAAAGGTAAAGGGAAATTTTTTTGGTTCATCCCAGGTTACTGTAACTCTAAATCTTGACTATTGGTCAGAGCAATAACTGGAAAAACGCGCTTCCTGGTAAGTTATTCCAGCCTAACAGATGGGGGAATAAAATTAAATCAAAATTGGCCATAAACCTAAATTAGTCTTTAACTTGAGTAAACCTCCCAAAAAATTGCAAAATATGGATTTTTTTTAAATTAATTTAAGCGTTATCAAATTGCATAACTGAGTAAATACTATCAACCCATGTTCTTTTGCACAAATCAATGACGACAGCTACAGCTACATAAATTTAGGGTTTAGATCACCAGACCTATTCCCTAGGTATACCAATGGTAATACATTATGATCCCATTGGATAAATTCTCAAGGGATTTGTTCGTTGTAGACTAGAACGAATTTTAGCGAATCCATTTTTCATCAATTACCATAAATAAAATAAGAGCTATAATAAACTTAGAGGTACAAAATGAATACTTGGGTAAAGTCAGAAGCTGCGTACCTAGAAAATCATCGCCCGTGGTACGAGGGACCTCATGGCACTTGCAATCTCCTCAAACCCACTCTAATCCACATGGGAGACGATAAGCCACTTCATTTGATGTTCCCTGTCCATTGGAATGAAGCTATAGATGCCTTACCTCAAGCTAAAACAATGGCACGGCAACTCAATGGGTTCTTAGTACTACTGCTTTATGGACAGGCATCTGACCAAGAAATTCAATCCTTGGTACTAGAATTAGCAGAAGCCCAAGTTCTCCCCCTATGGCTAGGTTGGCAAAATAGGAAAAGGTTCGACCGCATTGTAGCAATGCTTTCCAATCATTCTGAGCTTAATTGATGTCAGTGCATATGATGTCAGTGCATATGATGTCAGTGCATAGTCAGGGTGCATTCAAGCAATTCAGCATTGATCTTGACAGTGCTTGCATGCTTTGTGACGATAATTCTTTAAGAATCAGACCTTGAATTATTGAAGCAATAGAATTATTGAAGCAATCCACATGAACATTATGAACAGACTAGAAACACTCCAGCTGAGGTGATTAGGGCTTTTATTAAAACATTACGTGTTAAGATTCCGGTTTGACTGGAAAGAAAAGCTAATGACTAACCCTTGATATGACTTAACTATCAATATCTAGGAATTAGCCATTACCAAGTTTTTTTTGATAGCTATCTGATCACGACTACTCGAGTGAGGTTTTTGGTGACCGTCTTTCCATAGCCTTTTTTACAGTGACCATCTGAGACATAAGATGCTGAATTTTAGTGTAGAGTTGGTCAAACTCATCACGATTAAGGGGAGTTGGTTTCATCTGTGGCTCCTGAGAAGCATTGGGTGGAGCATAGGCTAGAAATGATTGCACCGATGGAAACCTAGCCGTAGCTGCTCCCACGTCCAAGTCAGGTTTAGTGGGGGATTGAGTGGATGGTTCATGATCCACTGTTTGATTGGTAATGATTACAGGTTCAGTTACCGACTCAGTTTCGGCAATCGGATGGTAGGTTTTGAGCAAGGGTTCGGAAGTGACTTGCTCAAGATTGCTAATGGGCTGGTAGTTGTCGTTCAAAGATAGTGAAGTGTCTTTGTCTGAGGTAAACTCCTTCAGTCCAGAAGCGTCTAACCTAGAGTCTGATAGCTGAAGTGTCTCTAACAATTCCTCCTTTTTCCTGAGATTTTCCTCAAGACCCGATAACTGTGCCTCTATATCAGACCGGTTGCGGTCAGCGGAGCGCCATCCGGTCATCGCCACTGTAGCAGTTCCTACAGTCAGACTTAGTAGCGCTGCTAAGCCCAAGTAAGGTGGAGCTACGTCCATTAGTTTACCGTCAAACACTGGCTCCTCTTGTACTTGGATATTTAAAGGTCTAGAGCCAAACCAAGCTAGTGGTATGGTTAGGACTGTAAAGAGTGCAGCTGAAAATACAATTGGTTTCAGGACAAATTGCTTAATCGGAGATGTCATAATCAGTAGTTTCCTTCGATAGTTGCCGCATCAGCCATTTAACCTGAGCCGCGTAAGACTTTGCCAAGTTTTGATCAAGTTGTGATCTGTTTAGTCTTTCGCTCACTCCTTATCGGTGGTCAGCGGCAGAAGTTTTTTGTAGCTGCACCCTTTAATACTTTGGCTTTTCTTTAAGTTAATCCGTAGTGATCCCATGTTTCATAAAAGTTTTATGAAACCCTTCACTAAGTTTATGAATTTTACATGAATAAGTAGTGAAGGTATATTTAGAGAAATAAGTAGTGCAGGTATATAAACCCCTTCTAGATTGAAACTTGCAGTTCCTAGTGATTACCTGAGAACTTTACAATTAATCAGAATACTCCCTTCAAAACCGAGGGTTTTGAAGGTGGATGTGGGGGAAACTAAAAAGGGTTATGGAACTAAAACCCATGTTCAATAAGCGTTCGACTGTATGCCCCCCCAAAAGTTGGTAAGTTTTTTTAATACCTGCCCTGACTTAGTCTTTGGAATCTGTCAAGACACTTTGTGAAGGTTGTGTGACAACCTCCCAGAAATCCCTAGTTGATTTCGAATCTAGCCTTTACCCATCAAGCATTACATGATTTTTAACCAGGGGAATTGTCGGGTTTCGGTTTTGAGGAGATACACTGACATTAGGGCTAGTTTTGGGTATTGATATTAAGGGATTGTCTATCGTAACCTACCCATTGCCCTATATATAGTATAGTGGCTTAATTTAGTTTTTCGAGTTAGCCAGGGTGACGGAAGCTCAATCTCAAGTTCTTAGGTGCGCTCTTACTTGGCGAATTAAATTCGCCACGGGTCGCACCTCTAGTTGTGACTAACTCTACCTCTTCTCTTGTAGAAACCGATGTCTAGATTTTTCCGGCACATATCCCGAGTTGCCCGCATCCTATCAACTATCCTGCTGACAATCATCAGCCATTTCGGGCAGCCTCGACGGCGCAAGCCTGGGCATAGTAGGCTTCCTAAGTACCAGCGAACCAAATTTACACTTCCTTGGCGAATCATTGGTCTTGGCTTAGCGTTAGTCTTTTTATCCCTGATGGAATTAACCTTGCCTTCTCACCATCCTGTTGATGCAGCCAATGCTGCAAGAACCATGCAGCTACCTCTTTCTACCCAAGGATCACAACTACTTGATTCCCTAGGTCGCCCGATATTACTCAGAGGGGTGAACTGGTTTGGGATTGAGACAGAGTTGCATGCTCCTCATGGGTTGTGGAAACGAGACTACAAGGATATGTTGGCGCAGATCAAAAGCTTGGGCTACAACATGATTCGGCTGCCGTTTTCTATCCAATCCCTAAGAGCCTCAGAGGTCAGTGGGATTGATTTCAACATCGGTAGCAATCGGGAGCTTTACGGTAAATCGCCCTTGGAGGTCATGGATGCCATTATCAAGGAAGCCCAGCAGCAAGGCATATTAATTTTGTTGGACTGTCACCGACTCAATGACCAACGTATTCCTCCATTATGGTATGGGGATGGGTTTACGGAAACTGATTGGATAGAAACCTGGAAAATGCTGGCAACTCGTTACCGCAATCAGCCTAATGTCATTGGTGCAGACCTGAAAAATGAACCCCATGGTCGAGCCAGCTGGGGAACAAACGATCTAGCCACTGACTGGCGACTGGCAGCACAGAGGGCTGGTAATGCCATTCTTGCAGTCAACCCCAATTGGCTGATAGTTGTTGAAGGTGTGGAAAAGAATGTTCCAGGTCAACGACTAGCAACCCATTGGCATGGGGGTAATCTGGAAGGAGTTAGGGAATATCCAGTACGTTTGTCTAATCCCAATAAGCTGGTCTATTCCCCCCATGAATACGGCCCTGGAGTTTTCAATCACCCTTGGTTTTCAGAGCCTAGTTTCCCTAACAATTTGGAATACCGCTGGGAAATTGCTTGGAACTATATCGCTAGAGAAGGCATTGCGCCGATTTTGATCGGAGAATTCGGTGGTAAGGAGGTAGACCCTAACTCAAAAGAGGGAGTTTGGAAGCGGCGGCTGGTAGATTACATTAATCGAAACAACCTCAGTTTTGCCTACTGGAGTTGGAATCCCAATAGTGGGGATACTGGCGGGATCCTGCAAGATGATTGGCAGAGTGTGGAGGCTCCTAAGCAACAACTGCTTCAGGGACTGCTAATTGCCAACAATTTCGCCCCGAACGTGGGAGTTGCTCCGATTATCCCCTCAATTTCCATACCGCGACCAAGTTTCCCACCAGGCAGAACCAAACCAATGCCCACGCCATTGCCTAATTCCCAACCCAGCTCAATCGGGCAAATGCCTACACCAACGCCAAGTAGGCAGCCATCCAGGAGGGTTGCACCACTACCTCCACCCCTATCCAATCCCACACCCAGGAGGGTTGCACCACTACCCCCACCTAACCGGCGTACCAACCCTGGTGTAATCGCACCGTTACCGGCACCGTTACCGGCACCATCACCGGCACCATCACCAACTGTCACACCAAGGCAAGTTACACCCCTACCCCTACCGTCACCCCTTGCCAATCCAGGTTTAAAGGAGCCACTACCTTTACCATCCCCCAGTGCGACACCCAGCGACATGGCACCCTTACCTTCACCGCCACCCGATACCAACCAAGGTTTAAGGGAGCCAATGCCAACACCCGAACCTAGCCCTAATCTCCCTAACCCTAATCTCTCTACAAGGTCACAGACTAGAAACCGTGTCCCTTTAAAAGTGGTACCTAACCTGCATTCAGATTGGCAAGAAGGATTTTGCATCGGCATACAGGTTATCAATGAGGGCAGCACTAAGGTTGAAGACTGGGAATTAACATTCCAAATGAATCAAGCTGCGATTAACAATAGTTGGAATGGTAATTTCCAACCCCGTAACATGGAAAACTCTCAATCCTCTAAAAACTATGTGGTCACCCCGCTGGATTGGGGACGATTGATCGAACCTGGTCAAAGCCGTCATTTGGGATTCTGTGCCAACAAGCTTGGGTCTGACTACAAACCCAAGCAAATGTTGGCATCAGGGCAATAAAGATTGAATGCGTTCGCTACGCGAACGCATCTTGCTGACAGTACTTACCAAATCAGACAGAGAGCTTTAGCATTGTTATCACCCCGTGAGCTTTTAACTGGAGTTTAGACTAACTGGGGTTTCCCAAGAATGCGTTCGCGTAGCGTCGGCTTCGCCGAATCGCTAATCCAGAATGCGTTCGCGTAGCGTCGGCTTCGCCGAATCGCTAATCCAGAAGGGAGCATGTCACTTATGCAGCAACATTAGTACTAAATCTCTAGCCCGCTCATGGGTTTAAGCTTGTTAAACTAAGCCGGGGAGTCGCCTCACCCAACTCGTCTACAAAACCGGACGTGAAGGTTTCCCTTCATCCGGCTCCTCATCATGGGAACCATTGACATTGGTACCTCTACCATGGGTTGATATCCAACGACCTAGTGGGACTAAGCGCGATAATTAAAGGCATAAATAGTGCTATCCTATATAGGGTCTAGTTTTTAGGTTGGTTACTTTGTCCCTCCAATCCCATGAAAGAAACTGTTTCCACAGCAATGCCTCCAT